>NZ_JBJLSK010000005.1:0-200785 GCF_050871965.1 Kineococcus lubricus | reverse complement strand
CCTCACGGCGATCAAGGACACAGGTGTCCTTGATCGCCGAACGGCTGTCCTTGATCGCCGTGGTGGGTCAGAGGACGGCGAGGACGGCGTCCACGGTGGCCGCGGCCTGCTGCGCGTCGACGCGGGCGAGCACGAGCGCGCACACGACGGCGGCGGTGCACAGCGTCGCGGTGCCGTCGGGGTCGGGGGCGCCGTGGGCGAGGGCCCCGCGGCGCAGGGCGGCGTGCAGCTCCTCCCGGTAGGCGAGCACGGCCCGGGCGACGGCTTCGTCGCGCCCGACCGGTGCGGTGGCGGCGTTCAGCAGCAGGCAGCCGGGGTGCAGGGCGGCGCGGCCGGCGAGGAGGCCGTCGCGCAGGGTGCGCAGGTGGTCGACGAGCGCGGTGGCCGCGACGTCGGGGCCCTGGAGGGAGCGCAGGCGGGGACGGACGACCTCGGTGAGGTAGCTGTCGACGGCGGCGTCGAACAGGCCGCGCTTGCTGCCGAACGCGTGGTAGAGGCTGGAGCGGCGGACGCCGGTGGCGGCTTCGAGCTCGGGCACGGAGACGTCCTCGAAACCGCGGTCCCAGAACAGCGCGCGCGCCGCCCGCACGACGGTGTCGGTGTCGAAGGTCTGCACCCGGCCCATGCCGCCACTATAGTGGAACGGTCATCACAAAAAAGGAGATCCCGTGCTCGCCGCCGCCCTCGCCGTGACCGCCGTCGCGGCGCTCGTGCACGTCTACGTGTTCGTCCTGGAGTCGTTCCTGTGGACGAGCCCGCGCGCGGCCCGCGTCTTCGGCCTCGACGGGCCGACCGCCCGAACCACCGCTCCGCTGGCCTTCAACCAGGGTTTCTACAACCTGTTCCTCGCGCTCGAGATCGCCGCCGGGACCGTCGTCCTGGCCGCCGGGCACCGGGCGGTGGGCGCCACCCTCGTCCTGGTGGGCGCGTTCTCGATGATCGGGGCAGGGTTGGTGCTGGTGGCCTCCGACCGGTCCAAGACCCGGCCGGCGCTCGTCCAGGCCGTCCCGGCGCTGCTCGGGGCCGTCCTCTTCCTGATCGCCCTGTGACCGACCCCCGACCGAACCCGCCCGAACCCCGAGAGGAAACCCGTGACCACCAGCACCCAGGTCCAGCTCGTGTCCCGCCCCAGCGGGTGGCCGACCGCCGAGGACTTCCGCACGGTGACCGTCGACCTGCCCGACCTCGCCGACGGCGAGGTCCGCGTGGAGAACGAGTTCATCTCCGTCGACCCCTACATGCGGGGCCGCATGAACGACGCCAAGAGCTACACCCCGCCCTACGCGCTGGGCGAGACCATGACCGGCGGTGCCGTCGGGCGCGTCGTCGCCTCCCGCGCCGACGGCCTGCCCGAGGGGACGCTCGTCGTCCACGGCCTCGGCTGGCGGGACGTCGCGCAGGCCCCCGCCGAGCAGTTCCGGCCGGTCGCCGAGGTCCCCGGGCACCCGGACTCCGTGCACCTGGGCATCCTCGGCATGACCGGCCTCACCGCCTACGTGGGCCTCACCGAGATCGCGCACCTGCGCGAGGGTGAGACCGTCTTCGTCTCCGGCGCAGCCGGTGCCGTCGGCACCGCCGTCGGCCAGATCGCCCGCCTGCTGGGCGCCGGCCGCGTCGTGGGGTCGGCCGGTTCGGCCGGGAAGGTCGAGCTCCTGACGTCCCGCTACCGGTACGACGCCGCCGCGAACTACAAGGACGCCCCGATCCGGCGGCAGCTGCCGGCCCTCGTCCCCGACGGCGTCGACGTGTTCTTCGACAACGTCGGCGGCGACCACCTCGAAGCCGCGATCGACGTGTTCAACCCCCACGGCCGGGCCGCGCTGTGCGGGGCCATCTCCGGGTACAACGCCACCGAGCGCCCCGCCGGGCCGGACAACCTGTGGCACCTGGTGAGCAAGAAGCTGACGCTGCGCGGTTTCATCGTCGGCGACCACCCGCAGGTGGCCGCCGAGTTCCGCGAGCGGATGACCGGCTGGTTCGCCCAGGGCGAGGTCGTGTACGACGAGACCGTCGTCGACGGCATCGGGAACTCCGTCGACGCCTTCCTGGACATGATGCGCGGCGCGAACACCGGGAAGATGCTCGTCCGGATCTGATCAGGGACGCTGCGGGGCGTGCCCCGCGGGGACGACCTCGGCCGGCACCGGCGGCGGCGGGGGCGTCCCGTCCCCGAACGGCCGCCCGCCCAGGGCCTCCCGGCCGTGCGGTTCCCACCACCCCGACAGGTCCGGTCCCGCGGGCACCACGCCCGTGGGGTTGATGTCGCGGTGCACGACGTAGTAGTGCCGCTTGATGTGGTCGACGTCGACGGTGTCGCCGAAACCGGGCGTCTGGTACAGGTCGCGGAAGTACGCCGACAGCACCGGCATCTCCGACAGCTTCGACCGGTTGCACTTGAAGTGGCCGTGGTAGACGGGGTCGAAGCGGGCCAGCGTCGTGAACAGCCGCACGTCCGCCTCGGTGATGCTGTCCCCCACCAGGTAGCGGCGGGTCGCGAGCCGTTCCGACAGCGCGTCGAGCCGGGCGAACAACCGGTCGTGCGCCCGTTCGTAGTCGCGCTGGGTCCCGGCGAAACCGGCCCGGTACACGCCGTTGTTCACGTCCCGGAACACGTCGCGGTTCACGGCGTCGATCTCGTCGCGCAGGCGCTCGGGGTACAGCTCCGGGGCGCCGGGACGGTGGAACCGCGTCCACTCCAGCGACAGGTCCAGCGTCATCCGGTCGAAGTCGTTCGTCACGACCTGCCCGGTGGGGACGTCGACGATCGCGGGGACGGTGATGCCGCGGTCGTAGCCGGGGACGCGGGCGAAGAACGCCTCCTGCAGCCGCTCGATGCCCAGGACGGGGTCGCGGCCGCCGGGGTCGAGGTCGAACGTCCAGCTGCGCTCGTCGTGGGTGGGGCCGCACACGCCCATCGACAGCACCGGTTCCAGCCCCAGCAGGCGGCGCACCACGATCGCCCGGTTCGCCCACGGGCAGGCGCGCGAGACGACCAGCCGGTAACGGCCCGCCTCCACGGGGTACCCGTCGCGGCCGTCGGCGGTGATGCGGGTCTCCAGGTAGCGCTGGTCGCGCCGGAACTCCCCCGCCGGGTTCACGTACCCCGTGCTGCCGCCCTCGCCCACGTCCCCGCCTCCCGTCGACCGCCCTCGGCAGCACTCAAGCAGGGGTCGGCGGGTCGTGCACCCCGTCCCGCACGACGTCGTGCGGAGCAGGGGCCGCCCCCGCCCCGCGCGGGCGGGACGGGGGCGGCCGGACCGGCTCAGCCGGCCGAGAGGGCGTCCTCCGCCTCGGCGGTGGCGTCGTCCTCCAGCAGTTCCACTGCGGCGTGGGCCCGGTTGAAGAAGTCGACCGACACGACGACGGCCGCTTCCTGCCCCTCCCGGGTCACCACGAGCGGTTTGCGCACGATTCCGTCCAGGACGGTCCGCAGGTCCACGGAGGTCACCTCCGCGTGCGGGTAGATCGCGGTGGCGGGATCTTCCCGGGCGTCCCGCCTGAACTCCTCTGCCCGTTCACGTGCCTGCCGGTCCGGGTGCCGAGGTGCCTGCTCCTGGACCGAGGTCGCTTCGATCTCCATCGTTCCACGGTAGTCGCCCCCGCCGGGGCGCGACCACCGCTCGGCCCGTGGAGCTCAGGGACGCCAGACGTCGATCGCCCCGGCCGTCCCCAGCGGCGCGTCCGTCGCGGTCACGCGCAGCAGCGCCCCCGGCGCGAGGGCGGCGGCGAAGGCCTCCGGGGACGCCGCGACGCCGTTGACGGTGACCGCGCAGCCCCAGCCCATCGCCCACTCCAGGGCGGCGCCGGTGTCGGGGTCGCGGCCGTGGAAGACCGCCGTCGGGGCGCCCGCGGTGGGCAGCGTCCCGCTGTCGTAGTGGGCGTAGAAGGTGGGCCGGACCCCGTTCCACAGCTGCACCCGGTGCACGCCCCCGGCGGTGCCGCTGAGCACGCGGTCGCGCACCGTGAGCTGGGCGCGGAACTGCTCCGGCGTGGCCCGGACCCCGTCGACCTCCACGACGTCGGCGGCCGTCGGCAGCGGGTGGTCGTGCTCGGGCAGGTGCAGCCCCGCCGCCCCCCGGTAGGACGAGGACGACACTGACGTCACAGTGACGTCAGCCTCGCGGTTGGTCAGGGCGAAGCGGTCGCCGTCCACCCGCAGGGTGTCGTAGTCGTCGAGGTCGGCCAGGAAGGCGGCGGCGGGCACGGCCGCGCCGTCGACGCCGAAGGTGGCCCCCGCGGGCAGGGCCGCGTCGGTGAAGGAGCGCAGCACCACGTCGGTGTGCGGCTCGACGAGGGCGAACCCGCCCGCGGACCGCTGCACCGTGCCGTCCGTCCAGTCCTCGGGGCGGGTCGTCAGCAGCGTCCACGTCGTCGTCCCCTCCTTCGGCAGGTAGCCCTCGACGACGATCCGGCTGCCGACGTGCGCGGCGGCGAGGAGCTGCGCGCGGGTCACGACGGTGTCGTCGACCGCGTACGTGTCCCCGGCGCGCAGGTCCGCGGTGGCACCCCCGATGTGGAGGGTCCCGGCCGCCCGGTCGACGGCCGTGACCGCGCTCGGTGCGACGGGGCCGCCGTGGGCCAGCTCGCGCGCCTGCACCGCCAGGGCCTGCGGGACGCTGCGGACGTCGCCGAACACGGTGCCGCGGGTCATGCCGATCCCGCTGGTCAGGTACTCGGTGGTCCCCGCGCCGAGGCTGTCACCGGCCGTCAGCAGGATCGGCGCGCGCCGCAGCCCCGCCCACACGCCCGCGCCGAGGGCGTCGACGGTGTAGCCGTTGGCGATGGCGACCTGGCCGCGCCACTCGTACAGGACGCCGGGGGCGTAGGCGCGGGCCAGGAGCGCGGCGGTCTCGGTGCGGTCCGCGCCGCCGATGGTCTGGACCTGCGCGCCGGGGACGAGGTCGGCGACCTCCTCCTTCACGTCCTGGGTGATGCCCCGGCCCAGGAACACGACGTACCGGGGCCGGCCCTCGTCGAGGGCGTCCGCGACGACGTCGGGCAGCCGGTCGGCGGCGGTCAGCAGGATCGGCCTGCCGTTGAACGCGGCGGGCCCGGCGGCGAGGGCGTCGGCGGCGACCGCTCCGGCGGGGACGTCCCCGCGGGCGATGAACACGGTCTCGGGGGCGGTCTCGCCGAACCCGTAGACCTGCGCGGCGGTGTCGTACCGGTCCTCCCCGGCGACGATGCCGGCGATCCCGATCCCGGCCGCCTCCAGCTGGTCCAGGGCGGCGTCGCCGACGGAGTTCTCGTCACCCAGGACGATCACGTCCCGCACCCCGAGGCGGCGCAGCGCGTCGAGGGTCGCGGCGGGGACGGCGTCGCGTTCGGTGAGCAGGATCGGCGCCTGCTCCAGCCCGGCGAGGTAGGCGCCGGACAGGGCGTCGATGTTGCGCCAGCCGTTGGCGAGCAGCGCCGTGCCCGTCCCGGCGGGGAAGGCGTCGAGGGCGGTGCGGGCGGCGGTGTCGAAGCGGTCGACGCCGCCGATGCGGCGGTCGGGGGCGTCCGGCTGGAAACCGGTGCTGGCCCCCGCGGTGGGGACGGGGACGGCCAGGGCGATCGCGGACAGGATCGAGACGGCCGTCAGGGCGCGCAGGCGGGGCATCGGGTGGCTTTCCGTGGGCGGTGGCGACGTCACACCGGAGGGCGGGAACTCCTGCCAGTGTAGATCGCCACCGCCGGGGCGCGGGGGTTTGCGCGGAAACCCCCGCGGGCGGTTCAGTCCTGCGCGATCGCCTTGCCGAACGTCGCGTACGCCTTCGCCGGGACCGACGGTTCCCCGCCGAACACGACCCCCGTGGCGAGGGGTTTGGCGGCGTTCAGCGCCCCGAGCGCGGACTGCGCGGAGTTCCCCAGGTCCGGCCCGGACGTCAGCAGCAGCGGACCCCCGAGCAGGCCGACGGCGGCGGACCCGACGAGCGCGTCGGGCCAGTTGTCGCCGGTGGCGACACCCACGACCTTCGTGGCGACGGGCCCGCCGGTGAACTCGCGGGCGACGAGGGCGGCGGTGTCGAACCGGTCGACGCCGACGATCGCGCGGGCGGCGCTGCCGCCGGCGGCGGGCAGGGACGCGGCGGCCGCGGCGGCGGCCCCGCCGACGGGGACGACGCGCGTGGCGCCGGAGTCCTCGGCCTGCAGGTGGTTCTTCGTCGCGGCGGGCAGGACGTCCCCGTCGGTCAGCAGGACGGTCCCGCCGGTGCGGGCGGCGAGCGCGGACACCGCGAGCCCGTCGGGGAAGTTCACCCCGCTGGCGAGGTAGATCGGCGCGGTCGCGGTGCCGGGGACCTGCGCGGCGACCTCCTCGGCGATCTTCGCCGCGGTCTCGTAGCGGTCGTCGCCCGCGAGGCGCTTCACCGTGTAGTTCGGCGAGAGGGCGGTCAGAGCGGTCTCGGCCGCGGCGGACACGGTGCCGCTGCCGCCGAGGACGTAGATGGTGCCGCCGGGGGCCAGGACGCGGGTGATCTCGGTGCCGACGGCCGCGGTGAGCTTGTCGGACTCGGTGAGCAGCAGCGGCGCGGACGTCGCCGACGCCAGCCGGGCCCCGGCGAGGGCGTCGGCGTACTTGTAGGCGGCCGACACCACGACCGCACCGGCCGAACCGGTCGTCGGGAACGACGCCTTGGAGGAGTTCACGGCCGTCTCGAGGCGGTCCTTGCCGGACAGGCGGCTCAGCGGGACGTCGAGGACGGGTTTCCTCAGCGTCGGGTAGGGCGTGACGGCGGCGCTGGCGGCCGACGCCGCGCCGGTCCCGAAGGAGTTCTTCGCGGCGAGGGTGAACGTGTGCTTCGCGCCGTTGGTCAGGCCGGTGACGATCTGGGTGGTGGTCTGGGCGGCGGTGAACTCCACGGGGGTCTGCGCGACGCCGTCCTTGAACGGGGTGAGGACGTACCCGGTGACGTCGGCGGTCGTCCCGGTGGAGGTGGCCGCCTTCCAGGTGACGACGGCCTTCCCGTCGCCGGCGACGGCGGTGGGTGCGGCGGGCGCGGCGGGCAGCGTCCCGACGGTCAGGGTGACGACCTGGTCGAAGTGGCCCTTGCTGTTGGAGGCGCGGACGGTGAACGTCGTGGCGCCCGCCTTCGTGGGGGTGCCGGACAGGACGCCGGTGGCGGCGCCGATGGTCAGCCCCTCCGGCCCCTTGGCGTCCACGAAGGACCACTGGGGCGTCGGGACGCCGGTGGCGGTGAAGGAGAACGAGAAGGGTTTGCCGACGGCGGCGGTGGTGGGCGGCACCGAGGTGATGCGCGGGGCGTCCTTGGGGACGGTGGACTCGTGGGGCGCGACCCGGGTGGCGTCGGCCAGCCAGAGGTTCCCCCCGAGGGTGGTGGCGACGGCGGCGACGGGGCCGAGAGGGACGTCCGGGCTGACCGCACCCAGGGTGACGGTCGCGACGGCGCCGCCGGTCATCTTCTTCAGCCCGCCCCCGGTGGGGTCGGCGACGTACACGGCGCCGGACAGGTCGGTCGCCAGGGCGGTCGGGGAACCGGTGGCGCCGGTGCTGCCGACGACGCTCAGGAGCCCGGACGCCGGGTCGACCTTGTCGACGGTCCGGTTCCCGGCGTCGGCGACGAGGACGTTCCCGACGGCGTCGACGGTCACCGCGGAGGGCGCCTTGAGCGCGGAGGCGGTGGCCGGGCCCGGGGTCGCGGCGGCGGCGTTCCCGTTGCCGGCGAAGACGCTGAGGGCGCCCGCGGGGGTGAGCTTCTCGACCTGGTTGTTGCCGGTGTCGGCGATGTAGAGGTTGCCGGCCGCGTCGGCGGCCAGGCCGGTGGGGTCGTTGAGCCGGGAGTCCGCACCGGCGGCGTTGCTGGGGGCCCCGGGCAGGCCGACCTTGCCGGCGACGACGGTGAGGGTGCCGTTCGTGGCGGTGGCGTCGACCTTGGCGACGACGTCGTTGCCGGGGTCGGCGATGTAGAGGGTCTTGCCGTCGGGCGACAGGGCCAACCCGGTGGGCGTGGCCAGCTTGCCGTCCGCGGGGACGCCCGGGGCGGACTCGGCGCCGGCGACGACGACGGGGCTCGCGCCGGGTGCGAGGCGCTTGACGACGTTCTTGCCGGTCTCGGCGACGTAGACGACGCCGCTGCCGTCGACGACGACCGCGCCGGCGTGGTCCACGGCGGTGGCGGTCCCGGGCACGAGTTGGAAGTCGGGGGCCGTGGCGTGCGCGGCGGCCGCGCCCGCGACGACGCCCACGGGCAGGGACATCGCGAGCAGCCAGGAGGCGGTGCGGCGGAGCCGGCGCGCGGGCTGGGTCGTGGCAGCGGTCACGCGGTGTCCATCGGCGTCCCGGCCGCGGACATGAAGCCCGCGCCGCCGCACCCCGTGGTGCCGAGTGGGGTGCGGCGGCGCGGTCGAGGGGGTCAGTGGGTCCGGTGCCGCTCGGCCTGCGCCCGCAGCTCGGCGACGGCGCGCTCGGTGTCCCAGCCCTCGCGCAGGGCCCGGCGCAGCAGCTCGGACTGGCTCTCGGGGTTGATGGAGCCGACGGGCTGGTCGCGGTCGAGGTTCGTCGGGTACGGGTACCCCTCGCTGACGGCGGTGACGACGTTGTCGAGCTGCCGGGCGGGGAAACCGCCGCGGCTCAGCTCCAGCAGCGTCGGGTACACCGCGGTGGACGTCCGGGTGGTGTCGACCGCTTCGAGGCAGCGCCCGAACGCGGAGGAGATCTGCAGCAGGTTCGCCATCCGGCGGACGTCGGCCGTGCGGTTGGTGCCGGCGCCGTGCATGAGGGCGGGGTTGAAGAACACGGCGTCGCCCTTGCTCAGCGCCTGCTGGACGTGGTGCGCGGCGAAGTGCTCCTGGAACTCGGGCAGGGAGAACGCGAGGTACCCGGGCAGGTACTTGTGCGAGTGCGGCAGGTACAGCGTCGGCCCGGTCTCGACGGGCATGTCGCAGTGCGCGACGGCGCCCTGGAGGGTCAGCACGGGCGAGAGCCGGTGGACGTGCGCGGGGAACGCCGCCGCGGTCTCCAGCGGCATGAACCCCAGGTGGTAGTCGCGGTGCGGGACCTGCGCCTGACCGCCGGGGTTGACGATGTTCAGCGACGCGTTCACCTGGTAGTTCCGGCCCAGCCACGCCTCCGCGGCCAGCGCCACGTAGTCGTTGGAGAAGTACTCGGCGAACAGGTGCGGGTCGCTGACGGCGAGCTTCTCCAGCGCGTTCCACACCCGGTCGTTCGCGCCCGGTTTGGCGAAGTGGTCGCCGGTGACGACGCCCGCGGCCTTCTCCTGCGCCAGCAGGGCGAAGAACGCCTCGGTGGTGCGGTCGACGAGGTCGGCGGGGAACGCCTGCTTGAACACGACGATCCCGGGGCCGTCCGACAGCGCCCGCGCGATCTCGGACTGCACGTCGCGGCGGCCGGCCTCGTCGTCCAGGTACGGCAGCAGCCGGTCGGAGTAGATGAGGACGCCCTCGTCGACGGCGTCGGCGTAGGGGTAGTCGGCCAGGTCGGTGCCCGAGGCGAGCAGGGCTTTGAACTCGTCGAGGTCGCAGTCGTCCTGGCTGAGGAAGACGGGGTCGGGGCGGTGGGTCACGGCGGTCATGGCGGCGGTCCTCTCCGGGGGGTGATCGGCTCTGATCGTGGTTCGACGGTAGGAGCCGGGCTGAGGGCCCGGCAAGGTGGTGAACACCTCAAGAACCCCTCAAGATGAGGTCGTGGCCCACCCTCACCGCGTCCGCGACATCGCCGTCCAGGCCGGGCTCAGCCCCGCCACCGTCGACCGCGTCCTCAACGACCGGCCCGGCGTGCGGGCCAGCACCGTCGCCCAGGTGCACCGGGCGGTCGCCGAGCTGGACCGGCAGCAGACCCAGCTCAGCGTGGACGGGCGCACGTTCATCGTCGACGTCGTCGTCGACGCCCCCCGCCGGTTCTCCGACGCCGTCCGCGCCGCCCTGGAGGCCGAGCTGCCGGCGCTGCGGCCTGCGGTGGTGCGGTCGCGGTTCACCCTCACCGAGGCGGCCCCGGCCGCCGAGATCGTCCAGCACCTCGCCCGGGTGGTGTCCCGCGGCTCGCACGGCGTCGTGCTGAAGGCCCCCGACACCCCCGAGGTCAACGACGCCGTCGCGCGGGTCCAGCGCGCCGGCATCCCCGTGGTCACCCTCGTCACCGACCTGCCCGCCTCGGCCCGCCTGGCCTACGTCGGCATCGACAACCGCGCCGCCGGGGCCACGGCGGCCTACCTCGTCGACCACTGGCTCACCCCGGGCGACGGCGCCGCCGTGCTGGTGATCCGCGGCGACTCCGCGTTCCGCGGCGAGGACGAGCGCGAGATGGGTTTCCGCGGCACCCTGCGCGACGGCGCGCGGGAGGGTTCACCCGCCCGCCCGATCGTCGAGCTCGTCCACCGCAGCGGCGACGACGACACCCTGCGGCGCTCGGTCGAGGCGGCCCTCGACCGGCACCCCGGCATCGCCGCCGTCTACTCGATGTACGCGTTCGGGGGCAACGCCGCCGTCCTGGACGCGTTCGCGTCCCGCGACCGCACCTGCTCGGCGTTCGTCACCCACGACCTGGACGCCGAGCACCGCGAGATGCTGCTCGCGGGCCGCATCTCCGCCGTCCTGCACCACGACCTGCACGAGGACCTGCGGCGCTGCTGCCAGCTCGTCATGCAGGCGCGGGGTGCGCTGCCGGGGCAGCCGGTGACGGTGTCCTCGGCGATCCAGGTGGTGACCCCGCACAACGTGCCGCCGATCCGGCCGTGAGGGTGAACCGTCTTGCCGTGAAGCCGTTCACCGTCGTGGAGGTCTCGTGCTCCGGCGGCTCGTCCACGCTCGCGGCGGCGTCCACCACCAAGCGCGTGAGGTCGGGAAGTCGTTCGCCCTCGACCTGTTCGCCCGCGACGTGGCCGACCACCTCGAGTACGACCCGGACGCTCTGCGCTCCGACTCCTGGGAGACGGCGTTCCGGGGCGCTCTCGGTCTGCGCCGCGGTACCCGGCGGACCCAGGGCGCCGAGCGGGTTCGGCCGGGCCGAGCGGAGCGGGGGTTCTGGACGCGCTCAGGTGCGGAAGTCGATGGTGGCCCGGCCGCCGTTGCCCTCGAGGTAGCGGCGGGCGCGGTCGTACTGCCGCGGGCTCAGCAACGGCTGCAACGACCCCGCGTCGTCCTCGACGCTGAAGCCCGCCAGGAAGCGCACGTAGGCGATGTCGATCGGGGACCCCTGCGGCAGGACCCCGTTGTCGCGGTCGGCGGCGACCTGGGCGGCGAGCGCCGAGGCCGCGACCTCCTCCAGCGAGGCCCCGTCGGCCAGTTCGAGCCCCGGGCCCAGCACCACCCCGAGGAAGGAACGGTCGCTGACGGTCAGGGACGCCAGGACGCGCGCCTGACGGGCTCGGGCCTCGCGGGCCAGCGCCGTGCCCGAGGCGTTCACCGTCTGCGTGGCCACCAGCCCGTTGAGGTCGCGGGCGGAGGAGGACAGGCCCAGCTCACCGGTGGTGGCGGATGAGGGGACGTTCATCGCGTGGGGTGCTCCTCAGGGTCCAGCTCCGTGGCCGTGCGCAGACCAGTCCTCCTTCGGCACCTCACGGTGCGTGCTTGAGGCCGCCGGGGACTGAGCCGTCCGCATCCGGGACGCGGGGACACCGTCACCGTGGGTGGCGCGGGCGGCGGAACCCCGGTGCCGCCGACCTCGCGCTACCTCCCGGCGACGTCGCCGTAGGGGGTGCCCGTCGGGGCCGCCTGCGCCACCGCGGTCCCGGAGACGGCGAGGGCGGCGGCGACGAGGAGGACGGTCGCCAGTCGGCGCAGGGGGTTCGGCACGGCCCGTCGATCGGCTCCCGGTGCCGGGTCGTGCGGTGGGGTTGGGCCGAACGGGTGGTGCGGGGGCCGGGTTCACCCGGACGGCGGTCGACAGGCTCAAGGTCGGGGGTCCCGCCGGGCGCGGTCCACCCGCCGTTCGGGCGACGATGTTGAAGGCGCAACCGGTGGCCGTCGATGGACCACCGTGATCCTCAGCAGGGGCGGTCGGCGGGCTGCGCGCCGCACCGCGGCGGTCCTGCTGCTGCTCACCGCGGCCGCGACGGCCGTGGCGCCGGCCCGGGCCGCGACCCCCGTCGCCTACGCCGCGACCGTCCTCGCGGGAGCGGGCACGGGGACCCCCGTCACGACCCCGGCCAACGCGACGGTCGTGGACGGGTCGCTGTACTGGGTCGACTCGAACCGGCGGGCGGTGTGGCACCGGACGCCGGACGGCGCGACGTCCGTGCTCGCGGGCATCCCGGGGGTCTCCGGTCGCCCGGTCCCCGGGCCGGCGACCTCCTCCCCCTTCGTCCAGCCGACCGACGTGGCCGTGGACGGTCCCACCGCGTACGTGGCCGACGGCGGCGGCTACCTCCTCGCGGTTCGGGACGGGAACCTCGGCGTCGTCGCGGGCACCGGCAACTCGGCGCCCGTGCAGGGGGCCCCGGCGACGGGTTCGGGGATCGGGTCCCCGTACGGCCTGGGCGTGGACCCCGACCACACCGTCTGGCTGGCCTCGGCGACCGCGCTGACGCACGTCCGCGCCGACGGCACCCTCGACGTGTTCACCTCCCCCGCGGTCCAGGAACTGCGCGATGTCGCCGTCGGGCCCGACGGGACGGTCTGGGTGGCCGACTACCGCGCCGGCGACGTCAAGGTCCTCGACCGGTCCACGGGGACGCTGACCCGGGTTCCGGGGCTGAGCGGCTCCGGTGGCCTGACCGGGTTCCCGACGAGCATCGCCGTGACGACGACCGGCGACGTGCTGGTGAACTTCGCCTACGGCAGCGGCCTGGTCCGCTGGCGCGCGGGCACTGTCGACGTCCTGACCCTCACCACGGGCACCGGCACCGCCGACGCCGCCACGTTCCCGGCGACCAACGTCTCCACCGGGTCCGGCGGGCTGATCCACGTCGTCGGCGGGGGTTCCACCCCGCGCATCGCCGCCATCGCCGAGGGTTCCGCGGCGCGGTGCGTCCCCGGGACGGTCGCCGAGGCGACCGAAGGTGTCGCCTACCGGTACCGCTTCGGGACCTCCGGGTGGCCCGAACCCGCGGTGACGCCCGCCGCCGGGGCGGTGCTGCCCGCCGGGCTGTCGCTGTCCACCGACGGCGTCCTCAGCGGGACGCCCACCGCCGCAGGCGATTCCACGTTCGACCTCGCCGTGGCGAACCGGTACGCCACCGACACGTGCACGGTCTCGTTCCGGGTGCTCGCCGCGCCGGCGCCGCCCGCGCCCACGGCCACTGCGACCGCCACCGCCGAACCCACCGCGACCGCCACCCCGACCGTCACCGCGGAGCCGACCACCACGGCCACGGCCGAACCGACCACCGCGCCGAGCGTCACCGTGGAACCCACCGCCCCGACCGTCGTCCCGGAGCCGACGGCCACACGGATCGCGGCCCGGCCCACCCCCACGAGGACCGTCCCCACGGCGAGCACCGCGGCCCCGGTCCCCGCACCGACCACCCCGACGACCACCCCGACGACCACCCCGACGAGAACCCCGGTCGCCTCGCCGAACGCTCCGTCCAGCGGACCCGAACCGTCGGCCGAACCCACCCCGCCCTCCGCCACCGAACCCGGCCGCACCTCGGCCGCCTCGCCACCCGCGAGTTCCGCCCCGACCGCGAGCGCCGCCCCGGTGCGGCCGGCTCCCCCGACCACGAGCACCCCGGCCGCGGTGATCCCCGGGTCCCGCCCCGCCCGGGGAACTCCCCCGCCGACCGCCGCCGCACCGGCGACCACCGCCCCGACCGCCCCGCCGACGACCGCCCCGTCGAGCCCGGCGACCTCGGCCGTCGCGGCGCCGACCCGCCGCGCACCCACCCAGCCGCCGTCCACGGTGCGCCGGGACGCCGGCCCCGGCACCACCGCCGCCGTCGTCACCGCCGTCGTCACCGCCGTCGTCGACGTCGCCGTGGACGGGGCGCAGCACCTGGCGCTCGCGCTCGTGGCGCAACGCCAGGTGTCGGTCAGCGCGCTCCTGCTGGTGGTGGGTTTCCTGCTCGTGCAGGACCGCCTCGACCGCGGCGACCCGAAGCTCGCCGCGGCACCGCTCGTCCCGCTGCCCGACCTGCCCTACCCACCCGCGAACGACGAGGAACACCGATGAGCAGGTCCTCCGGCGGTGGGCCGGCGCCCTTGGTGAGCTTCTCCGAGCGCGTGCGGTGGGTGCTGGTCGCCCGGTTGCTGGTCGTCGCCCTGCCGGTGGGGGCGTTCTGGTTGCTGCCGGGTGAGCGCACGGCGGCGTGGTCGGACCTCGTGCCGCCGGCGCTGGCGACCGCGTTCGTCGCGGTCGGCACGTCGTGGCGGCGGCTACCGCGCCGGCTCGCCATCACGGTGATGGGGTTCGGGCTGCTCGTGGACGGGGTGTACCTGGGCTGGGCGATGCACTGCCTGCACGGGCTGACGGGGCCGGTCCCGCGGATCGTCGTGGTGTACGTGCTGGCGATCACGTTGCTGGCGTCGTTCCGCACCGGGGTGAAGGTGACGGCGTGGCACTCCCTGGTGCTGGTCGTGGTGTTCCAGTTCGAGCAGGTCGGGTTGCTGCCGTCCCCCTCGACGGCCGGGTCGAGCCACCTGCGCTGGCACCTGCTGTCGCTGTGGGTCCTCGTCCTCACCGTGGCCTGCCTCGCGGCGGCCAACGAGCGGGAACTGCGCCGCCGCCGCTACGACAGCGACCTGCTGCGCCGCTTCGCCCTGGACGCCGGCCGCAGCACGCGGGCGGCGGAGGTCGCCGCGCTGCTGGCCGAGCTGGGCCGGGACGAACTGCTCGCCCGCCGCGCCGCGGTGCTGCTCGTCGAGGAACCCGCCGCGGGGGCCGGGGTGCGGGCGACGTGCGTGGTCGCGGACGGGACGGGTCTGCGGGAGGTGCGGTGGTCCGGGACGCCGCGGGCCGATGGTGCGCTGGCGCGGGCGCTGGCCGACGGCGGGCCGGTGCTGCGGTCCGGGGCCGACGAGCCGGGCCTGGCCGACGTGCTGCCGGGTGCGGGCCGGGTGGCGGTGCTCGGCGCGACCGTGGCGGGTTCCCCGACCGTGGTGCTGGTGCTGGAGGAACCGGGGTCCGGCCGGTGGGGACGTCCCGCGGGCGTGTCCCGCCGGCTGCTCGCCACGGCCGAGCACGCGGCGGCGCAGACGGCCACGACCGTCGCGCGGGTGGGCCTGGTGGAGCGGTTGCGCACGGCCGCGGTGACCGACGGGCTCACCGGCGTCGGCAACCGCCGCGCCCTGGACGAGGCGCTGGAGGCCGCCGTGGGCGACGCCCGCCGGACGGGTTCGCCGCTGTCGGTGCTGCTGCTGGACCTCGACCACTTCAAGGCCCTCAACGACACCCACGGGCACGAGGCCGGCGACGACGCCCTGCGCGCCGTCGGTTCGCTGCTGCGCACCGGGCTGCCCGCCGGGGCGTTCGCCGCCCGCTACGGCGGGGAGGAGTTCTGCGTGGTGCTGCCCGGGGACGCCGACGGCGCGGTCGTGGCCGAGGAGCTGCGGGGACGGGTCGAGGCGCTGGACCTCCTCGCGCCCGTCACGGTCAGCGTGGGGGTGTCCACGCTGCCCGCCCACGGCGTGAGCGCGCGGGACCTGCTGCACGCGGCGGACACCGCGCTGTACGACGCGAAGCGCGGCGGGCGGAACCGGGTGCGGGTCGGACCTGTGGCGGGGGACGGGCGGCCCGCGCAGGTGACGAGGTGAGCGCGCGCCGGACGCGCCCTCACTGTGTCTCAGGCTGTCTCAGTGAGTCTCACTGAGACACAGTGAGGGCGGCGGTGGTGACGCCTGAGCACAGGCAGGACGCGGTGCGTCAGGACCAGCTCCAGTGCCTCGTGAACCGCACAGGTCCCGACTGAGCCAAGCCGTGAGGCCGACGCCAGAGACGGCGGGCCAAGTCGGACACCCGTGGCGCAAACGTACCATTTTCAGTACGCTCATGCCCCATTACTTATATCGTCCGTGGCACGTGGATCAACGGCGGAGCAGGCGCGTGGGGAGGAGGAACTGCGATGAGCTACCGGGAAACTCTGCGCTGGCACGCCTTCGACACGCACGGCGTCGTCACCACCGCCGAGGCCGACCGCCTCGGCGTCCCCGCCGTGGAACTGCGCAAGCTCGCCCATCGCGGCGCCCTGGAACGCCTCGGCTACGGCGTCTACCGGATGACCGAGGCACCGCCCACGCCGCTCAGCGAGTACGCCGAAGCCGTCGCCCTCGTCGGCCCGCACGCCGTGATCGCCGACGACGCCGTCCTCGCCCTGCACGGCCTCGCCCTGGTCAACCCCCGCCGCATCACCGTCGCCACCCCCGATCGGACCCGCGCCACCCTGCCCCCCACCGTGCGCGTCGTCCGCCGCCACCTGGCGCCCAGCGACATCACGGACGTCGACGGCGTCCCCACCATGACCATCCCCGCCGCCGTTCGCGCCTGCCGCGGCCACGTCATGACGGACCGTCTGCAACAGGGCGTCCACGACGCCCGCGAGCGCCGCCTCATCGACGCGGCGACCGCCGAGCGGCTGCTGACCGAACTGAGCACCGAGGCGGAGGCCGCCCCCACCCCCGTCCGCGCGAGGGCCCGCAACCGTTCCACGACGACCCCTCCCACCGATCCTCGACCCACCCACCACCCCAGCACTGAGGACGCCCCGTGAACACCCGCCAGCCCCCTGCCGATCCCGGCAGCCTCTCCGTCCTGCAACGACGCATCACCACCGCCGCGCGAACCCGCGCCCAGACCACCAGCCGCCTGCAGGTCACCGTCGCCCAGGTCGTCGTCGCCCAGCTCCTGCCCGGCGGAGCCGTCAAGGGCGGGGCCGGGCTGAAACTCCGCCTCGGTGATGCCTTCACGCGCGACAGTCGTGACCTGGACACCGCCGTCCGCGAGGACGTCGACACCTTCGTCGCCGACCTCACCGACCGCCTGCGCACGGGGTGGGGCGGCTTCACCGGCGAGGTCAGTGCCGGGGTGCCACCGGCCCCGGCCGGTGTCCCCGCCGGGTACGTCATGCGGCCCTTCACCATCAAGCTGCGCTACCACGGCAAGCCCTTCCTGAGCCTGCCCCTGGAGATCGGCTACGACGAGCTCGACGCCCTCGGCGGTTCCCTCGAGGACCACCTCGCTGAGGACGTGACCACCTTGTTCTCCGAGCTCGGGCTCCCCGCACCGCAGCCGGTCCGCCTCCTGCCCACGGCGCTGCAGATCGCGCAGAAGATCCACGCCTGCACCGCTCCCGGCAGCCAGCGCGCCCACGATCTCGTCGACCTGCAACTGCTCGCACCCGGCACCGACGACACCGACGTCGCTGTCGCCGTGCGCCGGTTGTTCGCCTTCCGCCGCGCCCACCCCCTGCCCGCGACCCTCACCCCCGGGCCCGACTGGGACAGCCGCTACACCGACGCCGCCACCGGACTCGACGTCCACCCCGCGCTGGAGGAGGCCGTGGCGTGGGCCGACGAGTACCTGCGGCGACTCGCTCGCCAGCCGACCTGAGCAGCACGCGCAGCGCGGCAACTCGAGGGTGCAACGTCCTGCAGCGCATCGCGGGGCCGTGGAGGCGGACGATGAACGCGGCCCTCAGGGCTTGGCGGAACTCAGCCGCGCCTCGCCGGCGTCCGCCTCGACCCGCGTCCGAGAGCGCTTCGCAGCCACCACGCCCGCGAGCAGCAGCACCCCCACCGCCGCCGGCAGGCTCCGGTAGACGAAGAACGCGTGGATCTGGGAGTGGTTGCTCAGCACGCAGTACCAGGCCGGGACGACCAGCGCCGGCAGCCCGACCGCCGCGAACCCCAGCAGCCCCGCGCTCCCGTGCCGCCGCACGGCCACGACGAGCAACCCGACCAGCAGGACCGCCGCGGCGACGACCACCGGGACCGCCGTCACGGAGTGCCCGGTCCAGTAGTCCCAGTTCGCCACCAGCCCGGCGCCGAAGGTCTTCGAGACGTCGCCGCCGTCGAGGCGGAACTGGCTGACCTCCTGCACGCGGGAGAACACCGACAGGCCCTGCCCGAGCGCCCCGATGACCCAGCGGGACACCCAGGTGAACCCGAACGCCAGCGGCCAGGCGGCGCCGACGGCCAGGACCGTCCGCCACGTCTCGCGCCAGTCGCGCAGCTGGGCGTGGACGACGGCCCCGGCGACCGACGCGCACAGCGCCCAGCTCATCGGCGGCACCGTGAGCAGGTCCGTGTAGCAGAACAGGGCCGCGGAGAACCCGGCCGCGAGGACGGCGGCGCGCCAGCCGCGGGTGGCGGCCACCGCGGTCAGCGCCACACCGGCCGCGACCGTCGCGAGCGCGATGCCGTGGGTGAACGCGCGGTCCGGCATGGCGAGGGCGTTCGTCGTCGCGGCGACCGGCAGGAACAGCGCGAACGCGGCGGTGGTGCCGAGACGCCGGGCCACGGCCAGGAACGCGGCGAGCACCGCCGCCGCGAACAGGCCGGTCACGACGAGCCGCAGGCCGGAGACGTCGGTGAGCGCGAGCACCGGCCGGGTCAGGACGGAGTACCCGCTCCAGTACCGGAAGTACGTGGCGGGCGTCTGGAACTCCTCCCCCGCCGCGAGCCGCGCGATCTCCCCCTTGCCGTCGTCGCAGGAGGACAAGCGGGGGCCGCCCGTCGTGAGGTCCCACAGGCTGCGGGGGTCGTCCGGTGTCGTCACCCCGTAGCCCAGTTCGGCGCACTCGGTGAACCGGTCGGCGGTGCCGCCGACCCCGTCGGGGCCGTAGGGGTCGCCGTAGTCGCCGGTCTCGACGGCCCGGGCCAGGTTCGCGATGATCGGCTGGTTCGGCACCGCCTGCGCGGCCATGAGCAGCGCGAAGAACACGACCTGGAGGGCGACGAGCCCGGCGAGGGCCTTGGCCGCGAAGCGGACGACGCCGCTCACCGCTGCGCCGCCGCGTCACGCCGCACGTCGACCGGGCGCTCGTCGGCGCGGACCCCGTCGAGCAGGGAGTGCGGGCTGGCGTACTCCAGGTACACCAGCCGGGAGGCTTCGTCGGAGGCGTGCCGGATCGCTTCGAGGATGACCCCGACGGCCGTCACCAGGACCGCGATCATCATCAGCGCCGAGGCGAGGATCGCCGTCGGGAAGCGCGGGACCAGCCCGGTCTGCACGAACTCCACGACGACCGGGACACCCAGGACGACCGCCACCAGGGCGATGAGCGCCCCGAGGATCGAGTGGACCAGCGTGGGCCGCTCGTACCGGGCGAGCCGCACGATCCAGCGCAGGATCGCCCACCCGTCGCGGTAGGTGCGCAGCTTGCTGGCCGACCCCTCCCCCCGGTCGCGGTACTCGGTGAGGACCTCCGCCTGCGGCACCCGCAGGTTGATCGCGTGGACCGTCAGCTCCGTCTCCACCTCGAACCCCCGCGAGATCGCCGGGAACGACTTCACGAACCGCCGCGACATGACCCGGTACCCCGAGAGCATGTCGGTGACCGGCTCCCCGAACACCGTCGCCACCACCCGCGTCAGGGCCTTGTTGCCGGCCACGTGCCCGGGCCGGTACGCGGCGTGCGTGCTGGCCCGCCGAGCCCCCACGACGTGGTCCAGCCCCTCCGCGATGAGCTTCTGCACCAGGTCACCGGCCGCGGACGCCTCGTACGTGTTGTCCCCGTCCAGCAGGACGTAGATGTCGGCCTCCACGTCCGCGAAGGCCCGCCGGATGACATTGCCCTTCCCCGGCCGCGGCTCCTGCCGCACCAGCGCCCCGTGCTCACGCGCGACGGCGGCGGTGTCGTCGGTGGAGCGGTTGTCGTAGACGTAGACCGTGATGCCGGGGACGGCGGCCTTGAGGTCGTCGATGACGTGACCGACCGCTGCGGCCTCGTTCAAGCAGGGCAGGATCGCGGCGATGCGGGCGGGGTCGGTGAGCGGCCGATACATGAGAACGAGAGTAGAGGCGAGGTGGTCAGGAAAGCGGAAGCGGCAGCTTGTCAGGTGTCAGTGGCTCGTCTTGCCGGGGCGGCGACTTCGGCCGGCGGGCGGTCCCAGCAGGGCGAAGGCGCGAGTGTTGAACTACCTGCTCATAAATTGTTGCCTGATGACGGCGACAGAGTCGAACACTTCGGCAAAGGACTGGATTAATCAGTCACGATGCATCTACCCAATGAGAACGAAAGTGCCCCAGCCCTAGGGGCTGGGGCACTTTCGTTCAGTGGCTCAGAGGTTGAAGGCTCCCTGGGCCGACGCCTGTCCGTCGGTGTCGACGACGCCAGTCGGATCGATGCTAGCGCCGGTGCCGACAGCCACACCAACGGTCAAGGTGACCGTACGGCCATCTGCGCCGAGGACAGCAGCGGTCGGGGCCACGGCGCTGACACCGGTTGCCGACACGTAGTCGTAATTGGCCAGGTTCTCGGCGGATGCCTCGATAACCGCCTCGTTGAAGGTGACAGTGAAGGTCGTGTCACCAGCCTCAACATCAGTGGCAATGATCTCGGGTCCGTTGTTCTCAAGGTTGGCGTCACCGGCAGGGGTGAGCGCGGAACCTTCAGCGTCAGCCACACCGCTGATGGCATTGACGACCAAGGGCGCGTAGGCCGGCGTACCAGCGACATCAGCGGTAAGCGTCACCGTCAGGACATCACGAGCAGCGTTCAACGCGAAGGTGCTGTTGATGCCGTTCTCAACGATGGGACCGCTACCGTTGGTGAGCTGGATGGCGGCACCCGAAGTCACAGCAACCGGCTCGGAGAGGTAGAAGTTCCAAACATCTCCGCTGGTCGCCCCAGCGGCGCCCACGTTGACGTCCACGACAGCGCCATTCGCCAGGATGGCCGGAGCTGCGTTGACCGGCGGGACAACGACGCTTGCCACAGTGGCGGCAGAGGAGACGACACCCGAGGTAGCACCCGTCGCAGTAACCGAGTAGGTGTAGCCAGCGTCATCAGCCACGTCTTCGTCGGTGTACGAAGTCGTGGTGAGTCCAGTGGCGATAACCGTGGGGCTGCCACCAGTCGCCGTACGAGAGACAGAGTAGGTCACGTCCCCCTGCGCCGACGCAGTCCACGTCAGACCGACGTTGTACTCGTCGTTTGCAGCTTCAGAGACATCAGCCGCGAGGTTGGTCGGGGCCGGGACCGCGTCGGTGGTGATGTTGAACGTGGAGACATCCCCAGGGGTGTTTCGGTAGTTGATCGTCGCAGCGTCACCAGCGCTCAGAAGCGCCTCGAACGCCGCCAGACTGATGGAGGTACCGCCACGCCGGAAGGTGTCCTGAGCGTCGTAGTAGTACGTGTTGCTGCCCAGCACGAGGTAGTCCGCAGTCGTGTCGAACGAGGAGATAGCGGTAGTGGTCACCGTCGAATTGTCGGCAGCCTCAGCCGGGACGTAGGTGGTCGCGCCTCCCACGCCGAAGGCTTCGGTGGGCTGGCCCTCCGTAAGGTCCAGCGTGTTGTTGTCGTTGGCGTCATCGAACACAACAGGGATCACCGCATCAGCGGTCACTGCATCGATGGCGAAGGAAACCGTGCCATTGGTGACAGCAACGTCGTTGACCGCCGCATCACCAGCACTAGCACCAGCAGCAACGTTGCCAGCGCCATTGAGGAGCTCGATCGAGACGCCGCCCCCATCAGCGATCGGCGTTCCCGTGGCGAACGAGACAGTGTCACCCGAGGTGGTCACGTCCTCAGCAGGCAGAAGAGCGATGTCAACCGTCGTGGAAGTAATGCCAGAGACGGTGAACGTCCGTCGCCCAGTGTTGTCGAGGGCGCTGCTGCTCAGGGCGCTGACAGTTGCCTCAGCGGGCGCAACAGTGAAGGTCTGGTTGCTCTCGGGAGCATCGCCGCCACCCGCAGTCTTAGCCGCGGTGAGGAACGCCGCCGGAACGCTGTTCTGGTCGCCGAAGACGGTGGCCGAGGTCAGGGTCGCCTTCTTGGCGTCCAGGTACCCGGTGGTGCCGGTACCGATGGCGTTGGTGCCGAGGGTCAGCAGGATCGGGGTGCCCTTGATGGCGGCCCACGGACCGGCGGACAGAGCGTCGACCTTCTCGCCGTTGGCGATGGCGGCGCTGGTGTCGTTGTAGATGGGGTCGCCGTAGGCAGACTCCGCCAGCTCACGAGCGGTCAGCGAGCGGTCGTCGCCGGCGATGGTCTCGACGGTGACGCCAGTGATCCCACGCAGTTCGTTCTTCACGGCGTCGGTGATGCCGTTGCCGAGAACGACGACCTTGGTGACGCCACCGGAGGTGATCGCGGCCTTGGTCTCCGCCGGCAGGTTGCCGGCGTTGGTCAGCAGGATCGGGGTGCCCTTGTAGGCGATCGGGCCGGCGGCCAGAGCGTCCGGAGAGACCTGACCGGTGAGGTAGTCACCGCGGGCGAGGAACACCGTCTTCGCCTTGGTGGTGGCGGTGTTGTAGATGTCCGCCGCGGTGTCGAAGCGGTTGTCACCGGCGAGCTCGGTCAGGGTGAGGCCGGCGTTAGTCAGCTGCTGGCGAGCGGCATCGCTAACGGAGACGTCGTCACCGACGACGACGGCGCGGGTGGCACCCAGGCGATCGATCTCGGCGAGCGTCGAAGCGGGAACATCACCCGTCCGCGTCAGAAGGATCGGCGCACCACCGGTCTGCTGACCGGCGACGTAGCCGGCGGCCTGAGCGTCGATGACGCGGTCACCGTTGGCGATCACGACGGTCTGAGCGGAAGTGAAGGTCGCCGCGGAGATCTTCGCCGCGGTCTCGAAGCGGTCAGCGCCGGCGACGAGAGAAGTGGGAGCGGAAGGGTCAAAGCCAGGTGCAGCCTGGGCCGGGACCGCGGCAAGGCCGAGGCCGGTCAGACCAACAAGAGCCGCGACGCCGGCCCCGATACCACGCCGGCGCAACCGGGAGGTTGCTGCGGTCACGATTGCCTCCAAGGCAGTGTGAAGTGATGTTCCCCCCCGTGAGGGGCCGGCCCGATTTCGGACCTGCGCCACCCGCCTCTCCGCTACTCAGCGGAGTGACCCGGTGACAGATCTGAACGTACACGAGAGTCACACCAGCAACACGGGGAGTAACGAGGGATCTTGGACCACTACGGCGTGTCGGGTAGCGCGCACCGTCAGTGACCTGCGGTTTTGCGTCCCGCAACCTAAGGTTACAGTTTGGTAACGGGCAGCCTCACCCGTCCCCACGGCCCCAGGTACCCCATCCGGAGTAGTCACAAGGGGTGGAGTCACCACCCACGCACGGACCAGCGGCCCGGTGACTCGTGTGGGTGAGCCCGCTCGGGCCACCCCCCACTGACTCGTCCGGGTCGTCGTCGCGGTCTGTGACGGCTGCGATCACGCCACGGATCCCCCCGACCGCCCGATCCCCGGCATCCGCCGAGACCGTGGGACGGGCGAGCACGGTGTGACCGGTGAGGCGACCAGTCACACCGAGCGAGCAGCACGTCACGCGCTCAGCCCATCCAGCCCCCACCACCCCCCGCCGATCCCTCACCCATGACCTCCCCCCGGCACACCTGGCGCGCGGCCCTCACGGCCTGCGTGCTCGCCGTGTCCGTGCCGGTCCTGCTCACCGCGATCGCGCACTGGCCGCAGGCGCAGCACCTCAAGGTCGCCGTCGGGCTCCTCTGGCTCGCGACCAGCGCCGCCATCCCCGCCCTCACCCGCGGCGGCACCCGCCCCGGAGTCGTGAAGTACACGGTCGCGGCGACCGTGTGGGGCACCGGCACCGTCCTCGCCGGGACGTTCCCGGCGCTCATGGTCGGCCCCGTGCAGTTCGCCCACCTCGCGCACGCCCTGTCGCTGTCGGGCCTGGCGGTCATCGCCGTGCAGCAGCTGCGCAACACCCGCGTCGCCGGGGACGACCAGCCCCTGCTCGTCGAGGCGGCGCTGTTCGGGACCGTCATGGCCGCCACCGCGTGGGACGGGTTCGCCCGCGCCGGCTACACCGGGGACGCCTGGTGGAACGCCAGCACCTCCCTCGTGATCGCGGCGGGGGCCCTCGTGGGGGCGTCGACGATCGTGCTGGCCGTGGAGCACCCGCGCCTGCGGCTGCCCAGCATCGGCCTGGCCGTCGGCGCCTTCGGCACGCAGGTCAGCGCGATCACGTCCGGGCACCAGCCGGTGTCCAGCGCGGCCGCCATCGTGCTCGCGGTGGCCGGGGGGTACGTGCTGCTCGCGTTCCAGCCGCGCGGCGAGATCGTCCGTCACGGGGGCGCCGCCGCGGCGCAGGCGGTCCGCCGGCTGCGGATCGCCGTCGTCCTGCCCGCGGCGCTGCTGCTCGCCGACGTCGTCCTGTTCATCGTGTCCCCGCGCGCCGACGGGGTGATGTTCGTCTTCTTCGGCGCCGTCGTCGTCGCCGCGGGCCTGCGGCAGGCCGCGACCGCGCGCGCCATCGACCGCACCCGCGACACCCTCACCTTCCAGGCCATGCACGACCCGCTGACGGGCCTGCAGAACCGCACCGCGCTGATGAGCGCGCTCACCGAACCCGACCGCACGCAGTCGCTGGTCATCCTGGAGATCGGCGGGCTCGACGACGTCACCGACGTCCTGGGCGTCTCGGCCGGTGAGGACGTCCTGCGGGTGGCGGCGGCGAACCTGCGCGACGTCGTCACCGCTCTGGGCGGCACCGCGTACCGGGTGCGGCACGACGAGTTCGCGGTCCTGCTGCCCGGCTCCCCCGACCGGACCGTCCGGCACCTGTCCCACGCGTTCGACGCGATCGGTTCCGCACCGGCCCAGGTCCACGGCGTCGGGCAGTTCCCCGTGCACGCCGTCGCGGGCGTCGCGCAGGTCGCCCCGGGCGCCCGCGGGGCCGGGGACGCGACGCTGCCGCTGGTGCACGCCGACCTGGCGCTGCGCGACGCCCGCAACCGGCCCGCCGGGCCCGCGTACTCGGTGTACTCCGGCGAGGTCGCCGCCCAGCACGCCCGCCGACTCCTCGTCCGCGAGCGCCTCGCGCTGGCCATCGCCGACGGCGGCGTCGACGTGCACTTCCAGCCGATCGTGGACTTCGCCACCGGCCGGGTCGTGAAGTTCGAGGCGCTGGCGCGCTGGGACGACCGGGAACTGGGGCGGGTGTCGCCGGCGGAGTTCGTGGCCGTCGCGGAGGAGTCGAACCTCGTCGTGGCCCTCGGGGAGCACGTCCTGCGGCGCGCGGTGGGGTCCGCGCACGACGCGGGGGTGTTCGCGGCGGGCGTGAAGCTGGCGGTGAACGTGTCCGTGGTGCAGCTGCAGTCGCCCGGTTTCGCGGGCGTCGTGCGGGAGATCCTGTCGACGTACGCGATCCCGGCCCACCTGCTGACGCTGGAGCTGACCGAGTCGGTGTTCCTGGACTCCGACTCCCCCGCCGAGCGGGTCGTCACCGACCTGGCCGGGCTGGGCTGCCAGATCGCGATCGACGACTTCGGCACCGGGTACTCCGCGTTCGGGTACCTGGACCGGCTGCCCGTGCACGTCCTGAAGATCGACCGGTCGCTGACGCAGTCGCTGACCGGTGAGGGCAACGGCCGGTCCGTCGTGCGGGCCGTGGTGGACCTCGCGAACCGGCTCGGGCTGACGGTCGTCGTGGAAGGGGTGGAGACCCACGAGGAGGCCGAGATCTGCCGGTCGATGCAGGCCGAACTGGGTCAGGGCTGGCTGTACTCGGCGGCGATCACCGCCGACCGCATCGCCGACGAGCTGGGGCGGGAGTACCCGGTGGCGCCGGAGGCGGTGCGCTGACGCCCGCCCGCGCGCAGCGGGACGGTCACACTGAGGACGTGGAGAGCACCCGGGGCGAGGACGGTCCGCGGACGTGGGTACCGGCCGAGCAGGCGATCGGCGCCCTGGCCCACCTCGGCCTCCCGGCCGACTTCGCGGAGCAGCTGCGCGCCACGATCGACGAGCACGTCGTCACCGAGGCCGAAGACCCCTTCGCCCGGTGGGAGGAACAGCACCACGGGGACTGATCACCACACGTCCCCCGCCCGCCACTCGCACACCAGGTCCGCGTCCAGGTCCAGCGTCCCGGCGGGGTCGAACACCCGCACCCCGCCGTCCTCGTCGGGGGTCCGGCGCACCCCGGCGGGGGTGAGCACCGACAGCGGCCCGCGCCACACCGGCCACCCGCGCACCGCGTAGAGGGCGGCGCCGTCGTCGGAGGCGCCGAGGAAACCGACGCCGTGCCCGGCGGCGACGACCCGTTCCAGCTCGGCCATGACCAGCCCGCCGAGGCCGCGGCGGCGGTGGGTGGCGGCGACGGCGACGTTCTCGACGTACCCGACGGGCAGCGGCCGGCCGGCGAGGAGGAACTGCCGCCGCACCACCGACCCGTGCGCCACGAGCCGGTCGCCGTCGTGGACGAGGGCGTGCCAGCCGCCGAGGCCGTGCTCGAAGTCGTCGTCGTCGAAGTCGTCCGGGAAGGCGGCGTCGAGCAGCGCGCGCACCGCGGCCAGGTCGGCGGCGGCGAGGTCGGCGGTGTGGCAGGCGGTCAGGGCGGGCGGCGCGGTCACGCCGTCATGGTGGGCCGGACCGGGGCCGGGGCACCTCCGCTTTTCGGGGCGCCCCGGCCACCACCGCGCTCAGCGGCGCGTGTCCTCCGCGACGAACCCGCGGTCCAGGCCGTAGTCGGACAGGTAGTCGCGGACGGTGCGGATCTGGGAGGACCCGATGCCGTCGACGCTGAGCAGGATCTCGGTGACCTCGCGGCGGAACTCGCGCAGCGACACCGGGCGGTTCGACGACGACTGCGCCGGGCGGCGCTCGGCGGCGGGAGCGCCGCCGGAACGGCGGGACTCGACCTTCACGTTCGACGCCTTCGGGCCGCGCTCGCCCTCGGTGAGGGTGAACTCGACGGTCGCGCCGTCGAAGTCGCCCTCCTCGCCGCCGACGACGACGTCCTTGAAGTGGAAGAAGACGTCGTCGGACGCCTCGGGGCTCCGGATGAACCCGAAACCGCGTTCCTCGTCGTACGAACGGACCTTGCCCTTGGCCACTGCACCCACCACTTCCAGCTGATCGAGAACGAGCGACCCCCATCCTCCCCCACTCCGGGGACGGCGGCGCCCGTGCGTCACCCGTGCGTCAGCCGGGGCGGGTCAAGTCCGCGCCGGGATCGGCCGAGACCACGTACGTGCTGCCCGCCCTCACCCCGACGCGCCCCACCGCGGGCCGCGTCGCCGGAGGCGCGGCGGTCCTGGCCCTCGCGGCGGGGCTCACCGCCCTGGCCGGCCGCGGGCCGGGGACGGTGGACGGGCCCGTCGTGGTCGTCGGGGTCGTGAGCCTGCTCCTGACGGCGGTCGCGCTCGTCGCGCTGCGCCCCGGCCGCGACGGCGGCAAGCACTTCCTGGCGGCCACCGCGTGGGGGGCCGGGACCCTCGCGGCGGGCCTGTTCCCCCACGCGCAGCTCGGCCCGTTCCCCTTCGCGCCGCTGGCGTTCGCGGCCGCGGAGCTGGGGGCGCTCGTCGTGCTGCTGCTCGTGCTCGTGCGGGCCCGCGCCGGCGGCGACGACCCGCCGCTGGTCGTCGACGCCCTCATGCTCGGCAGCGCCCTGGCGACCGCCGGCTGGGACGCGCTGGCCCGCACCGGCCACCACGGCCCCCCGGGCTGGACGGCCGCGACCCTCACCGTGCTGGTCGTGGCGTCCGTCGTGGCGTGCTCCGCGATCGCGCTGGCCGTCGAGCACCCCCGGCTGCGGGTGGCCGCGGCCGGGCTGACGCTCAACGGGCTCGGCACCGCGCTGGCCGCGGTGTGCCTGGGCCACCAGCCCGCCGTGGCGTGGGTCGCGGTCGCCGTCGCCGCCGTAGGCGGTGCCGTCGGCCTGCTCGCGCTGCCCCGCGACGGCGTCACCCGGCACGGCGGGCAGGCCGCCGAGCGGGCCGCGCGGCGGCTGGAGACGGCCTCGCTGGTGCCCGGCCCGATCCTGCTGGTGGACCTGGCGTTCCTCGTCGTCGACCCGCGCGCGGACTCGGTGCTGTACGGGCTGTACATCACCGTGCTGGTGACGTTCACGGTCCGGCACGCCGCGACGGCCCGCTCCATCGACCGCACCACCGCGCACCTGACGTCCCAGGCCCTGCACGACGACCTGACGGGCCTGGGCAACCGGGCGCTGCTCGAACGGGCCCTGACCGGGCCCGAGCGCGCCGGTTCCCTCGTCCTCGTCGAGCTCGGCGGTCTCGACGACGTCAACGACGTCCTCGGCGTCGGCGCGGGCGACGCCGTGATCCGCGCCGCGGCCCGCGCGGTGGCCGCCGTCGCCGACGGGTGCGGCGGGCACGCGTTCCGTCCCAGCGGCGACGAGCTCGCCGTCGTCCTGCCCGGCGACCCCGCGCAGTGCCTGCGGGCGGCCGAGGCGCTGATCGCCGCCGTCGCCGCGGCGCCCCGGCAGGTCGACGGGGCGGCGCGGTTCCCGATGCCCGCCGTCGCGGGGGTCGCGGCGGTCCCCGCCGGCGACGCCCACGACGGCGCCGACGTCATGAAGCCCTTCGTCCACGCCGACATCGCGCTGCGCGACGCCCGCCGCGCCGGCCGGGGCGCGGTGTCGGTGTACTCCGGGACCGTGGCCGCCGAGCACGCCCGGCGCAGCCTGCTGCGCGACCGCCTCGCCGCCGCGATCGCCGGCGGCTGCGTCGACGTCCACTACCAGCCCGTGGTGTCGTTCACGACGGGCCGGGTGGAGAAGTTCGAGGCCCTGGCCCGCTGGGACGACCCGGTGCTGGGGCGGATCTCCCCGGTGGAGTTCATCGCCGTCGCCGAGGAGTCCAACCTCGTCGTGGCGCTCGGGGAGCACGTCCTGCGGCGCGCGGTGGAGTCCGCGCACGAGGCGGGGGTGTTCGCCCGCGGCACCGGGCTCGCCGTGAACGTGTCCGTGGTGCAGCTCCAGTCGCCCGGCTTCACCGACGTCGTGGTGGACCTGCTGCAGCGCAACGACATCCCCCCGCACCTGCTGACCCTGGAGGTCACCGAGTCGGTGTTCCTCGACGAGGACTCCCCCGCCGAGCGCGTCGTCACCGAGCTCGCCGGGCTCGGCTGCCGGATCGCCATCGACGACTTCGGCACCGGGTACTCCGCGTTCGGCTACCTCGGCCGGCTGCCCGTGCACGTCCTGAAGATCGACCGGTCGCTGACGCAGTCGCTCACCGACGACGTCAACGGCCAGTCGATCGTGACGTGCGTCGTGGACCTCGCGAACCGCCTCGGGCTGACCGTGGTCGTCGAGGGCGTCGAGACCGACCAGCAGGCCGCGATCTGCCGGTTCATCTCCGCGCCGCTGGGCCAGGGGTGGCTGTACTCCGCCGCCGTGCCGCGCGAGCGCCTGGAGGAGGAACTGGTCCGGGTGCACCCGGTGCCCGAGCCGCTGGTGGGCGGCGGGGAACCCCCGCTGCGGGTGGGGTCCGGGGCGGCGTAGGGCCGGGTCAGCGGGCCACGTACCCGCCGTCCACGACGAACTCGGCGCCGGTGACGAAGGACGCGTCGTCGCTGGCCAGGAACGCGATGACGGCGGCGACCTCCTCGGGCCGCCCCAGCCGCTCCATGGGGGTGGTCGAGCTCAGCAGCGTGCGGTCGGTCTCCCCCAGGATCGGGGTCTCGATGAAACCCGGGTGCACCGAGTTCACCCGCACCCCGGCGGTGGCCCACCCCAGCGCGGTGTTCTTCGTCAGGGTGCGGACCGCTCCCTTGGCGGCCGCGTACCCCGGCCCGCCGCCGAAGCCACCGACGATCCCGAACATGGAGCTGACGTTGACGACCGCGCCGTTCCCGGTGGCGCGCAACGCGGCCGAGGCGGACTTCTGCCCCAGGAAGACGCTGGTCGAGGTGACGTCGACGACCTTCTGGTACCCGGCCAGGGTGGTGTCCTCGATGGGCAGGAGGTCGCCGATGCCGGCGTTGTTGACCAGGACGTGCAGGGCGCCGTGGCGCTCGACCGTCGTCGCGACGGCGGCCTGCCACTCCTGCTCGGAGGTGACGTCGAGGTGGACGGCGTCGGCCCGGCCGCCCGCCCCGGTGATCTCCGCCACGACCTCGGCGGCCCGGGCGTCGGCGACGTCGGCGACGACGGCGACGCCCCCCTCGGCCGCGACGCGGTGGGCGGTGGCCCGGCCGATGCCGCTGGCTCCGCCGGTGATGAGGACGACGCGGTTCTCGAAACGCTGCACGGTGACTCCTGTCGATCCGCTGCCCGGATCGCCGGTCGACTCCTTCGCCGACGTTCTCCGACAGCTGTTGCGTATCTCCAGGGTACGCCGCCGGACGAGCGCACGGGGCGGGCGAACCCCGGCCGCCGCACCCCCTCACCCGCACGGCGGGGCTACGTCCGGCCCCCCGGCGTGCCGATACCTCTCCGGTGACCCACCGACCAGCGCCCCGGACCAGTGCCCTCGCACTGGCCCGGAGCGTGCTGTTCACCGCGCTGTTCGCCGGCGCCGTGTACCTCGGTCGGCTCACCCTGCTCGACGACAGCCGCATCAGCCTCGTCTGGCCCGCCGCCGGGGTCGCCGCCGTCTGGCTGTGCGGCAGCCGCCACCGCGTGCTCGACTGCGCGCTGCTGACCGTCACCACGCTCGTCGTGAACAGCCTCACCGGCGCCGCGCCCGCGCTGCTGACCGGTTTCGTCCTGACCAACGTGGGCCAGGCGCTGCTGTTCACGTGGCTGCGCGACCGCTGGTTCACCCGCGGCGGACCGCAACCCCTCACGTTCGGACCGCGCCAGCTGGCCGTGGTGCTGGCCGCGGCGGCCGTCGCGTCCGCCGGGGGCGCGCTCGGGGGGCTCGTCGTCGTCGCCGGCAACGGCGGGCACCCCAGCTGGGTCGGCACCGCCGTCTGGTTCACCCGGAACTTCGCCGGGATCGTCGTCGTCGCCCCCGTCCTGCTGCGCCTGGAGGCCCGCGTCCCGGTGCGGGGGGCGCGCCGCCGCTTCGGGACCCTCGAACTGCTCCTCGCCACCGCCTCCTCGCTCGTCGCCTACGGCGCCGTGTTCTGGTTCCAGCAGGGCCTGCCGCTGACGTTCCTGCCGCTGGCCGCGACGATCTGGCTGGCCCTGCGGTTCGACACGACGATCGTCGTCACCGTCGACCTCGTCGCGGCCGCCGTCGCCGTCCTCGGCACGCTCAACGGGACCGGCCCCTTCGCCGCCATCGACGACGAGGCGGTGCGCGTCCTGCTGGTGCAGGTCCACGCCGGGTTCGTCGCCTGCCTCGGCCTGGCCCTGGCCGTGGGCCGCGACGAGCGCGCCGAGCTCGTCACCCACCTGCGGGCCGCGCGCGCCGACGCCGAGCGCCGCGACCGGTTCACCCAGGCGGTGCTGGGCAGCGTCAGCGCCGGGGTGGTCGTCGCCGACCCGCAGGGACGGCTGGTGCTGTTCAACGACACCGCCCGCGGCTGGCACGGCCTGGACGCCGACCCCTCCCGCGACCCCGACGACCACCCGGGGAACTACCGCCTGTCCGCCGCCGACGGCGTGACGCCGCTGACCGCCGCGCAGGTCCCGCTGCTGCGGACCCTGGCCGAGGGGACCGTCGACCGGGCGGAGATGGTCATCACCACCCCCGACGGGCGCGCCGTCCCCGTGGAGTGCAACGGGCGCACCGTCACCGACGACGACGGCACGGTGCTCGGCGCGGTCGTCGCCATGCACGACCTCAGCGTCGCCAAGGCCCGCGAGCAGGCGCTGGCGCGGGCCAACGCCCAGCTGGAGGCGCACTCGCTGCGGGTGGAGCGGCTCGCCGCGGCCTCCCGCGCGGTGCTGACGGCCGACGACCCGCGACGGGCCGTCTGCGCGGCGGCGGTGGAGATCTCCGGCGCGGACGGCGCCTACCTCGCCCAGCCCGACGGGTCCGGCCGGCTCGTGTCGACCGCCACCGCCGGGCTGCCGGACGACTTCGCGGTCGACCTGGACGTGCGCGGCGACGTGAGCCTGACCCTGACCAGCTACCTGTCCTGCCGGGCCCTGTTCGTCCCGGACGTCGCGTCCCACCCGGGCGCCAGTCCCGCGCTGGTCACCGGGTGCGGCGCGGCGTCGGGGGCGTGGCAGCCCGTCGTGGACGCCGACGGCCGCGTCCTGGGCGTCCTGGCCGTGATCTGGCGCGGGACCGTCACCGAGCTGGACCCGACGACGGCCGCGGTCCTGACCGGCCTGGCCGCGGAGGCCGCGCACGCGTTCTCCCGCGCCGACCTGCTGGCCCAGCTGGCCCGGGCCGCCGACCACGACGCCCTGACCGGGGTCGTGAACCGCCGCCGGTGGGACGAGCTGGCCCGGCAGGGGGTCGCGCGCGCCGCGCAGGCCGGCACCCCGCTGACGTTCGCGATGCTCGACCTGGACCACTTCAAGCGGTACAACGACACCCGCGGCCACCTCGCCGGTGACGAGCTGCTGCGCGAGTTCGCGCGCGCGGCCTGCGCGCAGCTGCGCGAGGGCGACACCCTGGCCCGCTGGGGCGGTGAGGAGTTCGCGCTCATGCTGCCCGGGTGCACGGCCGACGACGCCGTCGACGTCGTGGACCGCATCCGGGCCGTCGTCCCCGACGGCCAGACCTGCACCGCCGGGGTGGTCCAGTGGCTGCCCGGTGAGGAGCCGCAGGAGGTGATCGCCCGCGCCGACCGCGCCCTGTACCGGGGCAAGCGCACCCGCGACAGCACCGTCGTGGGGGCCGGGCCGGCGACGACGTCCGCCGTCCCCGGTGCCGCGGGGTGAGACCCGTGCACCACACTCCGGACGTGCGCGGGTGGTGGAAGGGGTACCTGGTCGTCGGCGCCGCGGTCGCCGCGGTCGTCGTCGTCCTGCCCACCGGTCCCCTCCGCGCCCTGCTGTACCTCCTGGTCGCGGGGGGTTCGGGCGCGGCGATCCTCGCGGGGTCGCGGCACCACCGGCCGGCGCGCCGGCTGCCGTGGGTGCTGCTGGCGGCCGGTCAGCTCTCCAGCGCCGCCGGTGAGGCCGTCTACTTCTGGCTGGAGCTGGTGCGGGACGTCGAGCCGTACCCGTCGGCCGCCGACGCCTTCTTCGTGGGCGCGTTCCCGCTGCTGTGCGCGGGGATCCTCACCCTCACGGGGCGGCGGCCGGTCGACGCCACCGGCCGCGTCGAGGTCGGCATCGTCGTCGCCGCCCTCGCCCTGCCCGTCTGGATCTTCCTCGGCGAGCCCGTCGTCCTGGACGCCGGGCGGTCGTGGGGGCTGCGGGCGATCGACCTGGCGTACCCGGTCTTCGACCTGGTCCTGCTGGGTCTGCTCGTCCGGCTGGGCGCGGTGGCGGGGGCGTTCAACGGCGCGACCCGGCTGCTGGGGCTGGGGGCGCTGACGGTGCCGGTCGCCGACGTCGCGTTCATCCTCCTCGGCGACGGCGACGGGCTCGCAGGCAGCGCCAGCACCGCCTGCTGGCTCGCGTCGTACCTGCTCTACGGGGCCGCCGCCCTGCACCCGTCGATGGTGCGCGCGGCCGACCCGGAGGACGTCGCCGCCCCGGCCAGCTGGCGGCGCCTGGGGGTCCTGGGCGCCGCGATGCTCGCCGTCCCGGTCGCCCTGGCCCTGCAGACGGCGGGCGTGACCGGGGTGCACCTGTGGGAGACCACGCTGACCGCCACCGTGGTCGTCGTGCTGGGGGTGGCGCGGGTGCGCGGGGCCGTCGTGGCCGCCGAGCGGGCCGCGCGGGACTCCGAGCGGCTGCGCGCCGAGGCCGACCACCACGCCGCGCACGACCCGCTGACGCTGCTGCCGAACCGGGCGACGGCCCTGCGGCTGCTGCGGCAGGCCCAGGCGCGCGCCGCGCGCACCCGCCGCGCCGTGGGGCTCCTCGTCCTCGACGTGGACCACCTGAGCCGCGTCAACGACACCTTCGGCGACGGGGCGGGCGACGGGGCGCTGCGGGCGCTGGCGCAGGAGCTGGTCCGGGCCGTGGGCCCCGGCGACCGCGTGGGCCGGCTGGGCGGCGACGAGTTCGTCGTGGTCGTCGAGGACGTCCCGGACGAGGCGGGCCTGGCGGAGCTGGCCGAGCGCCTCACCCGGCTGACGGTGGCGCTGCCCGGCGCGGAGCTGACCTTGACCTGCGGCGTCGGCGTCGCCGTGCAGCGCCCGGGCCGGGAGGTGGGGCCGACGGAGCTGCTGCACGAGGCCGTCACCGCGACGGGGCGGGCCAAGGCGTCCGGGGAGGGCCGGACGTGGTTCTTCGACGACGCGCTGCGGGCCGAGCTCGACGAGCAGGCCGACCTGGAGGCCGCCCTGGCCGTCGCGGTGACCGCCGGGCAGTTCGAGCTGCACTACCAGCCTGTGCTGGACCTCGACAGCGGCCGGATCACGAGCTTCGAGGCGCTGATCCGCTGGCACCGCCCCGGCCACGGGACCGTCCGGCCCGACCTGTTCATCCCCGTCGCCGAGCGCAGCGACCTGATCTGCCGCATCGGCCGCTGGGTGCTGGCCGAGGCGACGGGCCGGCTCGCGCGGTGGCGCGCCGAGGGGACCGTCACCGGGGACGTGCGGGTCGCGGTGAACCTCTCGGGCCGGCACCTGGTGCAGCCGGGGGTCGTCGACGACGTCGCCGCGGCGCTGGAGGCGGCCGGGCTGCCGGCGGGGGCCCTGGTCGTGGAGGTCACCGAGACCGTCGTCCTGGACACCGCCCGCGTCCTGCCGAACCTGCGGGAGCTGAAGGCCCTGGGGGTGGGCCTGAGCCTGGACGACTACGGCACCGGGTACACCTCCATCGAGCAGTTCCGGTCGCTGCCGCTGGACACCCTCAAGATCGACCGCAGCTTCCTGGCCTCGACGCGGCCGCAGGACGAGGCGCTGGTCGGCCTGGTGGTGCACGCCGCGCACGCCTTCGGGCTGCGGGTGGTGGCCGAGGGCGTCGAGCGCACCGACCAGGTGGCGCTGCTGCGGGCCCTGGGCTGCGACGGCGCGCAGGGCTACCTGTTCTCCCGGCCGGTGCCGGCCGGGGAGGTCGCGGGGCTGATCGGCGCCGTCAGCGCCTGACGGGCTCGGGGGCCTGCAGGACGAGGCGTTCGCGCAGGAAGGTCTGGAGGTTCGCCCCGAGCGGGTCCCCGGCGTGGGCCTTCTCGGGGTCGTCGAGGCCGCGTTCGCGCCGGGAGATGACCGGGCCGTCACGGCGCAGCGACTCCAGCAGGGCCCGCGAGTACGTGCCGGTCATGAGGCAGTGCAGGGCTTCGGCGCGGAGGGTGCCGTCGAGGCCGTCGAGCCACTCGTCGTGCGAGGCGATCACGTGAACAGTGTGCACCTCGGCGGTGTCGGCGACGGTCACCTGTCGGGGATCCCCCCGGACCCGACGCCGCTGGTCACGCAGCGTACTGCGGTCCTCACGCGGGGCCCGCGGCTCGCGGGTGTCCGACCCCGCCGTTAAAGTCGTTGCGATGGACGGGACGAACGCCGCGGTCGCCGGAGGCGCCCTCTCGGACCTGCCCGAGGTGCTGCACGGCCAGCCCGGCGCGGTCCTGCTGGTGCGGGTGGAGGACGGCACGGTCCTGTTCGCCAACCCGCTGGCCGAGCAGCTGGCGCCCGGGACCAGCCTGCCGTGCCCCGTCGACGAGTGGTCGCGGCACGCCGGGCTGGAGAGCGAGTCCGGCGACGACATCAACGACCCCCGCAACGACTCCTCCCCGCTGTCGCGCATCGCGCGCGGCGAACCGGTCCACGGCGAGCGCGTCACCGCCGCCCGCTCCTCGGACATGTCCGGGGTCCGCGAGGCCCTGTGGGTCGTGGGCCTGCCGCTGTCCGACGCCCCCGTCGACGAGCTGTCCGGGCTCGCGCTGGTGGCCCTGATGCCGCTGCGCGAGGAGGACCTGGTCCGGGACGCGCAGGACTCCGCCGAGCGGCTGCACTCGCGCGCCGTCGTCGCCAGCGACCTGTCGTTCACGATCTCCGACCCCAACCAGCCCGACAACCCGCTGGTGTGGGTCAACCCGGCGTTCGAGAAGGTCACCGGCTACGGCAAGGCCGTCCTGGGCCGCAACTGCCGCTTCCTCCAGGGCCCGGGCACCGACCCGGCCGCGGTGCAGCGCATCCGCGAGGCCCTCGCGGCCGGGGAGACGATCACCGAGCTCCTGCTGAACTACCGCAAGGACGGCACGGCCTTCTGGAACGAGGTCGTCATCTCCCCCGTGCACGACGCGACGGGCCGCGTCACGCACTTCGTCGGGGTCCAGTCCGACGTGACGCTGCGCGTGCAGGCCGAGCGCGAGCGCGACGCCGCGCTCGGGGTGGCCCGCGACGCCAAGCGCCGCCTGGAGTTCCTGTCGTCGGTGACCGACCGGCTGTCCGAGGTCCTGGACCCCGTCGCGGCGCAGGACCTGCTGCCCTCGCTGGTGGTCCCCGACTTCGCCGAGTGGGCCTTCGCGACGATGCTCGACGCGACGGGCCGGACCCGGCACATCCGCGCCACCCACGCCCGTCCCGAGCGGGCCGCCGACGCCGAGCGGTTCCAGCGGCTGCACAGCGGGCTGAGCGAGGGCTCCGTCTCCATGCGGGTGCTGCGCGGCGAGCTCGGGCCCACCCTGGTCCGGGTCGGGGACGACGAGGTCGAGCGGGGCACCACCACCCGGGAGATCGCCGACGTCATGCGGCGGCTGGGGCTGGGCAGCGCCGTGGTGGTGCCGTTGCGGGCCCGCGGCGCGGTGACGGGTTCGCTGACGCTGCTGTCCGGTCCCGACCGGCCGCCGTTCACCGAGGACGACCTCGCCACCGCCGCCGACCTCGGCGCCCGCGCGGGGGTCGCGCTGGAGAACGCGCGCCTGTACGCCCAGCAGCGCACGTCGTCGGAGACGTTGCAGCGCAGCCTGCTCACCCCTCCGACGAAGTCCCCCGGCCTGTCCGTGGCGACCCGCTACCTGCCGGCCGCGGAGGCGGCGCAGGTCGGCGGGGACTGGTACGACGCCTTCACCCAGTCCGACGGGTCGACCGTCGTCGTCATCGGCGACGTCATGGGTCACGACGTGTCGGCCGCCGCCGCGATGGGGCAGGTGCGGACCCTGGTGCGCGCGCTGGCCTACGACCGGTCGGCGCAGCCGGCCGAGGTGGTCCGCCGCCTCGACGGGCTGCTGGAGGGCCTGGGGCTGACGACGCTGGCGACCGCCGTCGTCCTGCAGTTCGAAGCCGGCTCGGGCGCGCGCCGCATCCGCTGGTGCACGGCCGGTCACCTGCCGCCGGTGGTCGCCGACCCCGACGGGACGGCGCGGCTGCTCGACGGGGACGGCATCGTGCTGGGCCTGGGGGCCGGGCAGCGGCGCGTGCAGCAGGAGAGGACCCTGGAGCCGGGCGCGACGCTGCTGCTGTACACCGACGGCCTCGTGGAGCGGCGCGACCGCCCCATGGACGTCCGCCTCGGGGAGCTGCGCGACGTCGTGGCCTCGCTGGCCGGCCGGGACGTCGAGTCGCTCTGCGACGAGCTGCTGGGACGGATGCTGCCCGACGGCAGCGACGACGACGTCGCCGTCGTGGCGGTGCGCGTCGAAGCGGACGACGCCGGAGCGTGAGCAAGAAATGACGCGGAGTCAGTAACTTCGTGTCGTGACTCTCCGTGGTGGGTCATAGTGGATCGAGGTGCCCGCAGCACCTGTCCCCTTCCCCGGCGGAGGTTCAGGGTGATCGAGCGCACGCGCGAAGAGGTGCGGGTGGCCGCGACGCGACGCCTCCTGCGCTCGGCGCCCCGCGAAGCCCTCGGCGTCGTCACCGACGTCGCCGGCCGCCTGCTGCGCACCACCTCCGCCGAGGTCGCCCTCGTCACCGACGTCCGGCACACCGTCGTCGCCGCCGGGGAGGCCACCGCCCGCGTCGGCACCACCACGGAGCGCGCCGCGTCGCTGTGCGACCTCGTAGTGCGCGGCAGCACCCCCCTCACCGTCCCCGACGCCGTCCACGACGGGCGGGTCCGCGACCTCGCCGTCGTCCGCACCGGCGTCCTCGGCTCCTACCTCGGCGTCCCCCTGGTCGCCGACGACGGCACCGTCGTCGGGTCGCTGTGCGTCCACCAGCACGACGCGCGCGCCTGGACGCCGCACGACACCGACGTCCTCGCCGAGCTCGCCCACGTCGCCACCGGGCACCTCGAGGTCGCCGCCCTCACCGAGGAGTACCGCGGGGCGCAGCGCGCCGCGGCCCTGGAGGGCGCCGCCCGCGCGGCCGGGATCGGCACCTGGGACTGGAACCTCGCCGACGGCTCCCTCGTCTGGGACGACGTCCTGCTGGACCTGTTCGGCCTCACCGCCGCCACCTTCGGCGGCACCGTGGACAGCTTCTTCTCCGCCGTCCACCCCGACGACCTCGCCCACGTCTCCGAGGCCGTCGACCTGTGCGTGCGCGAGGCGCGGACGTTCGAGGCGGAGTTCCGCGTCCTGCGCCCGGACTCCGCCACGCGCTGGGTCGTCTCCCGCGGCAAGCCCCTGACCGGCCCGGACGGCTCGGTGGCCCGCCTGATCGGGGCCGTCACCGACCTCACCGCCGTGCACGAGGGCGAGGCCCGCCTCGGCGCCGTCCTGGACACCATGGCCGTCGGCTACCTCACCCTGGACCACGCCTGGCGGTACACCCACGTCAACTCCGAGGCCGAGCGGATCCTCGGGCACCCCCGCGCCGACCTGCTCGGCCGGACCGTGTGGGACCTGTTCCCGGCGCTCGTCGGGACCGAGACCGAACGGCGGCTGCGGCACGTGGCCCGCACCGGGGAGGAAGCCGCCTTCGACACGCACTTCCCCACCCCCCTGCACGGGTCGTACGAGAACCGCGTCGTCCCGCTGCCCGACGGCCTCGGCGTGTACCTGCTCGACATCACCGAACGCGTCGCCGCGCAACGGCTCTCGGAGCGGAACCGGGAACGGGCCGAGACCCTCGCGCGGGTCGCGTCGGCGTTCACCGAGACCGCCGACGCCGAGACCGCCCTCGTCGAGGCCGCCCGCAGCCTGGTCCCCCGCCACGGGGACTGGGTCATCGCCTCCGTCCTCGACGAGGGCCAGGGCGACTGGCGCGGCCGGCTGCGCGACGTCGGCGCCGCCCACCGCGACCCCGGCCTCGCCGGCCTCCTCGAGGAGTACCGCGCCGTCCGCGCCGGCGCCTGGACCGAGCACTCCGCCGCCCGCACCGCCCTGTTCGAGGGCACCGTCACGCGCCTGACGCACACCCGGCCGCCGGACCCGCGGGGCCAGCTCGCCCCCGGCCGCGCCCACGACCTCCTCACCGGGCTCGCCCCCGCCTCCACCCTCGTCCTGCCCCTGCGCGGCCGCGGCCGCACCCGCGGGCTGCTGACCCTCGTCCGCGGCGCGCAGCGGCCCGCGTTCACCGACGACGACGTCACCGAGCTGGCGGAGCTGACCCGGCAGATCGGGCTGGGCCTGGACAACGGGCGCCTGTACGCCGAGCAGCGCGGGCTCGCCGAGGAGCTCCAGCTCAGCCTGCTCGCCGACCTGCCCGAACCCGACCACCTGCACCTGGTCGCCCGCTACGTCGCCGCCACCGACGGCGCCCAGATCGGCGGCGACTGGTACGACGGGTTCGTCCTGCGCGACGGCAGCACCTGCCTGGTCGTCGGCGACGTCACCGGCCACGACCGCGGCGCGGCCGTCGCGATGGCGCAGGTCCGCAACGTCCTGCGCGGCGTCGCCCACGCCGTCGGGGACTCCCCCGCGCGGATCCTGCGCGCCCTGGACCGGGCCGTGCACGACCTCGCCGTCGGCACCCTGGGGACGGCCGTGCTCGCCACGGTCGAGCCGGGCCCGCCCGGCACGGCCGGGCCGCGGGTGCTGCGCTGGTCCAGCGCGGGGCACCTGCCGCCGCTGCTGCTGCACGCCGACGGGCGCGCCGAGCTGCTCGACCGCGAGCACGACGTGATGCTCGGGCTGAACACCGGCTTCGACCGCCACGACCACACCGCCGGCCTCGAGGCCGGCGACACCGTCCTCTTCTACACCGACGGCCTCGTCGAACGGCGCGGTGAGGACCTCGACGTCGGGCTGGAGCGGTTGCGCCGGCACGCCGCCGACCTCGTCGGCAGCACCCCCGACGCGCTGTGCGAGGCCCTGGTCGAGCGGCTGGCCGACGGGCGCGAGGACGACGTCGCGCTGCTGGTGCTGCGGGTGCTGCCCGCGGACCGCCCGCGCCCGCCCGGAGCCGGACCCGAACGCCTCCCCGGCGACCTCGACCCGCTCCTGCCCTGACCCGCCGCCCCCGGCGACCGGGGGCACGCGGCCCCGGTCACGCCGTCAGTTCGCACCAGACCGTCTTGCCGCGCCCGCTCGCGCGCACCCCCCAGTCCGAGGAGACCGCCGCGACCAGCGCGACCCCCCGGCCGGACTCCGCCGCGCTGTCGGCCACGTTGTGCCGGGGTGCCTCCGGGCTGCCGTCGCTGACCTCCAGCCGCAGCACCCCGCACCGGCAGGCCACGTGCGCGTGCACCGGCGGGCGGCCGTGCTCGACGGCGTTGACGATGAGCTCCGAGACCGCCAGCAGCGCCCGCTCCAGCACGTCCCCGCCGTGGTCGGGGCAGATCCGCGACCGCACGAACTCCCGGGCCCGCCGGGCGGCGCTGAGGTCGGCGGGCAGGTCCAGACCGGCTGCTGCAGTCACGGTGCACACCCCCCCATGGTGCTGCTGCGGCGGCCGGGGCGCGTCTGGTAGAAGGTGCAACCACCGGTGCTGCGATCTCGGGGAGGCCGGGATAGCGTTCCCCCCGGCGCGACGAAGCGTCCCACCAGTCCGTCACCTCCCCCCAGGAGAAGTCGTGCCCACCACCGTCAAGGCCTACGCCGCCACGTCCGCGACCGAGCCGCTGACGCCCTTCGAGCTCCAGCGCCGCGACGTCGGCCCCAAGGACGTCAGGATCGACATCAAGTTCGCCGGCATCTGCCACTCCGACATCCACACCGCGCGCAGCGAGTGGGGTCCGGCCACCTACCCCGTCGTCGTCGGCCACGAGATCGCCGGGATCGTCGCCGAGGTCGGCTCGGAGGTCACGAAGTTCTCCGTCGGCGACCGCGTGGGCGTCGGCTGCATGGTCGACTCCTGCGGGGAGTGCAAGAACTGCCTCGCCGGTGACGAGCAGTTCTGCCTGGAGGGCAACGTCGGGACGTACAACAGCGTCGGCAAGGACGGCGAGCCCACCCACGGCGGGTACTCGCAGGCGATCGTCGTCACCGAGCGTTTCGTGTGCGGCATCCCCGAGGGCATCGGCCTCGACGTCGCCGCGCCGCTGCTGTGCGCGGGCATCACCACCTACTCCCCGCTGAAGCAGTGGGGCGCCGGCCCGGGCAAGAAGGTCGCCGTCGTCGGCCTCGGCGGGTTGGGTCACATGGCCGTCAAGATCGCCCACGCCCTGGGGGCCGAGGTGACCGTGCTGTCGCAGTCCCTGAAGAAGCAGGAGGACGGGCTGCGCCTGGGCGCCGACCACTACCACGCGACGTCCGACCCGGAGACGTTCAAGGCGCTGCGCGGGCGGTTCGACCTCATCATCAACACCGTCAGCGCCATGCTCGACTTCGACGCCTACCTGTCGCTGCTCGACGTGCACGGCGCCATGGTGAACGTCGGGCTCCCCGAGAAGCCGCTGTCCCTGCGGATGTTCTCCGTCGTCATGGGCAACAAGAGCTTCGCCGGCTCGAACATCGGCGGGATCCGCCAGACCCAGGAGATGCTCGACTTCTGCGCCGAGCACGGCATCGGGTCCGACGTGGAGGTCATCGCCGCCGACCAGGTGAACGAGGCCTACGAGCGCGTCCTCGCCTCCGACGTGCGGTACCGCTTCGTGATCGACACCTCCACCCTCTGACCCTCCGCGATCAAGGAAACCCGGGTGGCGATCAAGGACTACCACCTCCTCGGGCGGCCGTTCCACGGCCGCCCGAGGAAGTCGCCGAGGGCCCGCTCGAAGTGCTGCGCCGTCCCCAGCACCTCCCCCTTGCCCACCACCAGCACCTCCCAGCCGGCCCGGCGCAGGTAGGCGCGCCGCCACCCGTCACGCCCCCGGGCGACGGGGTTCTCGTGCTCCTCGACCCCGTCGTACTCGACGGCCTTCCCCAGTTCCGGCCACCCCATGTCCAGCCGGAACGGTTCGGCCCCACCCGGCCGCCACACCCTGATCTGCGTCTGCGGCGGCTCGAACCCCGCGTCGACGATCCGCAACCGGCAGAACGACTCCTGCAGCGATTCCGCCCCCTCGTCGGCCAGTTCCACCAGCGCCCGCGCCTGCGCGACGAACCGGTGCCCGCGCAACCTGCGCAACCGGCGCAGCAGTTCCTCACGGTCCAGGACCGAGCGCGCCGCAGCCTGGTCCATCGTGGCCAGGGCCACCGGACGACTGGCGAAACGCGCCACGTCGAGCAGGGTGCGGTTCAGATCGGTCACCGGAACCCCCTCGACGGCGGTGACGTCGCGGCCCAGCTCGCACACGTGCGGGGCGACCCCGGCGCGCGACACCGGTTCGGTGCCGAAGGGGATCGCCACCTCCAGCGGGAAACGCGCCTCCCGCTCGAACGGCATGCGGACGTCGAACCCGTGCAGACGGGCGGCGGTCCGCCGGCAGTAGGCGGAACCGGGAGGCAGGGCGGGCGCCAGGAGGGTGCGGCGGTGGGCCTCGTCGACGCCGAGGTCGGCGAGGTGGTGGCGCAGGCGGGCGTTCTTCGGTACGGCGTGCACGGCGCAGACGATCGCCGCTCCCGCGGGGTCGCGGGTGCGTGGCGCCGCGCCTGTGGAGGAGGGGGCGTCGTCCACCGGGTGTGCGGACCGCGGCGCCGCGCGGGTGTCCTCGATCGCCACGCGGGTGTCCTCGATCGCCGCGCGGGTGTCCTTGATCGCCGCGCGGGTGTCCTTGATCGCCGCGCGGGTGTCCTTGATCGCCGGGGTGGGGAGGATGGGGACGTGACCGAGATCGTGATCGTCCCCGTCGGGAGCTCCCCCGACCCGGCCCCGCTGCGCGACCTGGCGACCGTCCGGGTCGTCGGCCCCACCGACCCCGGGCTGCCCGCGGCGCTCGCCGGAGCCGACGGGCTCGTCGTGTGGGACGGCGTGCACGACGGCCTCCCGGACGCCTGGGCCGCGGCCGCGCCCCGGCGCCTGCGCTGGGTCCACACCTCCAGCGCCGGACCGGACCGGCTGCTGTTCCCCGCCCTGGCCGCCCACCCCAGCACCCTCACCTGCAGCCGCGGGGTCCTCGACGACGACATCGCCGAGTACGTCCTGGCCTGCGTCCTGGGGTTCCTCAAGGACCTGCCCACCACCGTCCGCCTGCAGGACCGGCACCGCTGGCAGCACCGCGTCACCCGCAGCCTCGCCGGTCGCCGCGTCCTCGTCGTCGGCGCCGGGTCCATCGGCACCCGGGTCGCACGGGTGTTCTCCGCGCTGGGCACCCGCGTCGACGGCGTCGTCCGCACGGCGCGGCCCGCGACCGCGCCCTTCGGCGCGCTGCACGGCCCGCAGGACCTGGCCGCGGTCGTCGGCGACCACGACGTCGTGGTCGTCACCGCCCCCCTGTCCGCCGCGACCCGCGGGCTGGTCGGCGCGGACGTCGTGGCCGCGATGCGCCCCGGCACGATCGTCGTCAACGTCGGCCGCGGCCCCGTCGTCGACGAGGACGCCCTGCGGCGCGCGCTCACCGGGGGCCACCTCGCCGGGGTCGCCCTGGACGTGTGGGAGCGCGAACCGCTGCCCGTGGACAGCCCGTGGTGGGACACCCCCGGCGCGCTCGTCTCCCCGCACCTGGCCGGGGACGCCGAGGGCTTCACGCAGCGCCTGGAGGACCTGCTGCGCGAGCAGGTGCGGCGCTTCACCACCGGCGAGGGGCTGCTGCACGTCGTCGACAAGCAGCACGGGTACGCCACGACCCCTACGGTGACGACGTGAGTGAAACCATCCGTCGCGTCGTCGTCGTCCTCAACCCGAACAGCACCGGGGACGGGCCGTCGAACGCGCGGCAGCTGCGCGACGACCTCCAGGGGGTGGTCGACGTGGAGCTCGTCGAGACCCAGCGCGCCGGGCACGCCGAGGAGATCGCCCGCGACGCCGTCCGCGAGCAGGACGGGACGCTCGTCGTGTCCGCCAGCGGCGACGGCGGCTACCACGAGGTCGTCAACGGCGTCGTCACCGGCGGCCGCGGGCTCGCGGCCGTCCTGCCGTCGGGCAACGCCAACGACCACGCGACCGCGACGCAGGACCGCCCGCTGGCCGAGGCGATCCGCGACGTCGTCGGCGGGGGCCGGGTGACGCCCATGGACCTGCTGGAGGTCTCCGGGGCCGGGCGCACCCGCGTCGCCCACTCCTACGCCGGCGTCGGCATCACGCCCGTGGCGGCGGCGGCGCTGAACGAGCACGACCTCGACGCGGTGAAGGAGTCGCTGCTGGTGGTCCGCGCGTTCTGGCGGTACCGGCCGCTGACCATCACCCACGACGGCCACGACATCCGCCTCGACAGCCTGGTGTTCGCGAACATCGACCGGATGGCGAAGTACGCCCAGCTCGCCGACGACTCCGCCCCCGACGACGGCCGCTACGAGACGCTGCTCATCCCGCACCGCGGGAAGCTGCGGCTGCTGGCCGAGTTCGCCCGCGTCCTGCGCGGTGCGCACGAGGTCCGGTCGCGGACCGAACCGTACGAGTTCCGCACGCACACCCCGATGCCGCTGCAGCTCGACGGGGAGGTGTTCCAGGTCGACGCGGGCTCGTCGGTGACGGTGCGCTGCCTACCGCTGGCCCTGCGGACCGTCGTCTGACAGCGCGGCCCGCGTCTCCTCGAGCAGTTCCCGGGCGCGGGCCAGGGACTCCCGCAGCTCGTCCGGGGTCGACCCCGTGGCGGAGAACACGGCCCGGCACCGGTCGGCGAACCCCTCCGGTGCCCGCGGCAACCGGGCCGTGGCCGCCACCGCGCCCTTCTCGTTGAGCACCCAGCGGCCCGCGTCGGCGTGCAGGGCGTGCACGCACAGCAGCAGGGCGCGGAACAGGCAGCCGGCGACGTAGGCGCTGTCCCCGCGCGGCGCGGCCTTCGCCGCCCCGCCCAGCAGGAACCCCGCCTCCCACAGCCGCTCCACGACGGCGGCCCGCAGCGCCGGCGGGAACCCCGCCGGCCGGGTCCGGCCCAGTTCGCCGGTGGGGTCGGCCAGCACGACGGCGTGGGCGAGTTCCCCGGCGTACGTCGTCCCCGGGAAACCCAGCGGGTGCCCGGGCTGGACGTGCCACTCGAACCGCCCGGCGCGCGCGTCGTCGCAGCTGCGGCGCACCCGGTCGAGGTCGCGGTAGATCCAGTCCACGGCCGTCCCGCCGATCCGCGTCCACGTCCCGCCGTCGACCCACGGCCCCCACCCGCCGGGGGCGGTCACCGTCGCGGGGACCTCCGAGAGCTCGTCGGCGAGCGCCTGCAGCGCGGCGACGTCCAGCGGCGGCCGGTAGTAGAGGCCGAGGTCGACGTCGGAGTCCGGGGAGTGCTCGCCGCGGGCGCGGCTGCCGCCGAGGGCGACGGCGACGATCCCGGGGACGGTCACGAGGCGGGTGGCGAGGGCGGACGGTTCCACGTCGTCGAGGGTGCGCTCCGCCGCCCTCCCCCCGTCCACCCCTTTCCCGGGTCAGTCCTCGACCGCGGAGGGGTGCGGGGCGTCCGCGGCGCCGCGGCGGGCGCGCTTGACGACGTACATCCGGGCGTCGGCGGCGGCGAGCAGCGCCTCGACGATCCCGGGGACGGGGTCGCCGCCGGGCGGCAGCGCGGCCCGCAGCCGCCGGGGGTCCTCCCGCACGGCGCCGACGCTGGCCGAGGCGCGCAGCGGCGCGCCGGCCAGCGCGAACGGCTCGGCGAAGGCGTCCCGCAGCCGGCCGACGACGCCGTCGGCGCTCGCCCGGGGGTCGGTGACGAGCACCGCGAACTCGTCGCCGCCCCAGCGGGCCGCGCAGTCGGCCACCCGCACGCAGGTGCGCAGGCGGGCGGCGACCCCGCGCAGCAGGTCGTCGCCCGCGGCGTGCCCGAGGGTGTCGTTGACGGCCTTGAAGCCGTCGAGGTCGACGAAGGCGACGACCACGGGGTCCCCGGTCTCCAGGCCGCGGCGGACGGCGTCGGCGATCCGGTCGGCGAAGCGGCGGCGGTTCTCCAGCCCGGTCAGCGGGTCGACGTGCGCGACGGCGTCGAGCAGCCGGCGCTGCCGCTCGGCCGTCGCGAGCAGCCGGCGGTGGGCGTCGAGGGCGAGGAACTGCCGGCCCATGACGAGGACCGCCATGAGCAGCAGCGCGACGAGCACGAGCCGGTCGGTCGTGTCCCACAGCCGCACGGCGCCGAGCGCCGTGGCGGGCAGCATCGCGACGTACGGCACCAGCCAGCCCCACGACCCCGACGACGGCACGCGCTGCGGGCGCGTGGTGAGGCGGCGGTGGCGGGCGGCCACGGCGAACACGCCGAACCCGACGACCCACCCGAAGTCCGCGAACCCACCGGTCTGGAACCCGTCGACGGCCAGGACGCCGTGGAAGTACACGGCGTCGGCCACCGACATCGCGCAGGACGCCACGACGCACAGGACCCCGACGCCGGTGACCCCGAAGCGCACCACCTGCACGATGGCGCCGGTGAGGAACACGACGTCCATGAACGGGTAGAGCAGGGGGAACACGAGCTGCGACGGCGGGGCGTCGGACAACCGGACGGCGTGACCGAGCGAGACGACCCACACGACGGTCAGCAGCGACGTGCCGAGCAGCAGGCCGTCGAGGACCGCCCCGACGCCCAGGTGGGTGCGGCCGCGGTGCCACAGGTGCACGAACACCGAGGCCACGGACAGCAGCGAGTACGCGAAGAAGGGGCCGTCGGCCAGGCTGGTGGCGCTGGCGTCGAGGTCCAGGACGTCCTGCACGGCGTAGACGACCTGCCCCAGGCCCCAGCAGCCGCAGGCCGCCGCCAGCAGCAGCCAGCTGCGGCGCGGCCACCCGGCCGGCACGGTGCGCCACCCCGTCCGGGCCAGCGCGGCGGCGGCCGTGAAGCCGGCAGCGGCCTCGGCGAGCCCGACGACCAGGAGCGCGGGCGTGGTCCCCCGCCCCAGGACGGCCTGGGTGAGGACGAGGGCGAGGACGGCGAGCGCGAGGACGGCGGAGTCCGCGCCGAGCCGGCCCGCGGCGCTCAGCGCGCCCCGTCCACTGCTCGACCCGGTCCGCACGTTCCCTGGATCGTCGCCGCCGGGGCCGGCCTGGACCGTCGTCCACCCTTCGGCCCGACGGAGTCACCCGTCCGGCACAGCCGGTGGCCGGGGCTCACTCCTGCGGGACGTCGCCCGCCGACGGCGGCCGCATGAGGCCCAGCAGCGGCGCGGTGAGCAGCCGCTGCCGCACGAGGGCGGCCGTCACGAGCAGCACGACGAGGGCGAGGAGGCCCAGGGGCCAGGAGTTCAGCGCGAACGACGCCGCGAGCAGCGCGAGGACGACGACGACGGGCACCGCGAGCGGCAGCCGGTTGTACCAGCGCGGTTGCAGCACGGCCGCGGCGTACCACCAGGCGACGGCCGCGACCCGCTCGTCGGGGTGCCGGCGGCCCTGCCGGGCCAGGGCCACGGCGTCCTGCCGGTCCTCGCGGGGCAGCGTGTGGAACGCCCGCAGCGCCGTCGCCCGGCGCTGGGGGGTCATCTCGGGGCCCACGACCGCGCTCATCGTCCTGCTCCCTGGTCGTTCCGTCGCCCGCCGGTGGAGGGGGCGGGGGGTGCGGGGTGCCTCACCCTCGCCGCGGTCAGGGTACGCGACGGGCGGTGCCGGGCCCGGGCGACGGCGTGATCGGCGGTGGGCGGTCGGCTAGTCGGACGGCTCCTCGCCGTCCCAGTCGGCGTACCGGGCGGCGGCGACGTGGTCGCCCTCGACGGCCTTGCGCTCGAACAGCGCCGCCAGCACCTCCTCGCGGTGGGCGGCCAGCGACTCCCAGACCCGGCCGTCGGGGCCGATGGCGGCCAGGTGCATGAGGTCGTGCCAGTCGTCGTGCTCCTGCGCGGCCTCCTCGAACTGGCGGCTCATCCGGCCGCGGTCGGACTCGGCCCGCAGCACGGCCTGCCACGTCGAGGCGTCGCGCGCGACCAGCCCGCGGAAGACCGCCATGTCGTCGTCCGTGTCACCGCTCACCCGTGGATTCAAGCCCACCGCGGGGCGTCGGGCACCGCGCGGGGCGGGGGCGGAGGGCATGGGATTCGAACCCATGAGGAAGGAGTGGGTACCTCCCTAGCGGTTTTCAAGACCGCCGCCTTCAACCACTCGGCCAGCCCTCCCGGCCGGAACAGCATACGGACCCGCACCGGCTCGGATCCGTCCGGCCAGGACGGCGATCCCCTCCCCGTCGACCTCCTCCAGGTGGGCCCGGCGCCCGGCCAGCACCATGACCAGGGCCTCGGTGCGGCCGCGCACCAGCGGCCCCGCGCCGGTCGCGAACGGGCCGTCGACGGCCTCCAGCCGCAGACCGCGCGCGACGGTGCGGCTGGGCACCGCGAAGTCGCGCGCGGCGTAGAACCCCGCGACGGTCGTCCAGGCCGCGACGGGCGGCGTGCCCGGCAGCCCCAGGGGCCGCCGGACGTCCTGCCCGTGGACGAGGACCTCCCCGAGCCAGGCGGCGGTGTGCTTCGAGGGGCCGGTGCGGGCGGGGTCGACCGCGGCGAACCGGGCGAGCGTGCCGGCGGGGTCGGGGCCGAGCTGCTCGGTGAGGCGGCGCTGGTCGTGCACGGCGGGGCGCCCCCCGGCGGCGGCCACGCCGAGCAGCCAGCGCGGGAGCGTCGTGACGGCGGCGGCGGTGAGGTGGGCGAGGGTCTGCTCGACGGTCCACCCGCCGCACAGCGAGGGCGTCGCCCACTGCTGCGGGGTGAGGTCGGCGAGGTCGGCGGCGAGGGCGCGGCGGGCCGCGGCGAGGGTCTCCACGTCCTCCCGACCCCGCGGCGGCGCCGGACTCAGCGCCGCGCGCGGTACCGGTCGGTGTAGCGTCGGGCGACCCTCGTCCCCGATCACCGAGCGAGTTCCCGTTGGCCGAAGCCCTGCGCTGCGTCGTCGTCCTGCCCACGTACGACGAGGCCGACAACATCACGGGGATGCTCGACCGGGTCCTGGCCTCCCCCGTCGCCCCGGACGTCCTGGTCGTCGACGACTCCTCCCCCGACGGGACGGGCGCGCTGGTGGAGCAGGTCGCGGCGCGGTACCCGCAGGGGCGGGTGCGGCTGCTGACGCGGACCGTGAAGGACGGCCTGGGGGCCGCCTACCGGGCCGGTTTCGCGCACGCGCTGGCGACCGGCGACCACGACGTGGTCGTGCAGATGGACGCCGACGGGTCGCACCCCGTGGAGGCGCTGGAGCGGATGCTCGCCGAGCTCGCGGACGGCGCGGACCTCGTCCTGGGCGCGCGGTACGTGCCCGGCGGCGCCCTCGACGACGCGTGGCCGTGGTACCGGAAGGCGTTGTCGCGCGGCGCGAACGTCTACGCGCGGGTGCTGCTGCGGGCGCCGGTGGCCGACCTGACGGGCGGTTTCAAGGCGTGGCGCGCGGACCTGCTGCGGCGCATCGACCTGTCGGAGCTGACGGCCGCCGGGTACGCGTTCCAGATCCAGACGACGCTGGCGGCGCTGCAGCGGGGCGCGACGGTGCGCGAGGTCCCGATCCTGTTCACCGAGCGGGCCCACGGGACGTCGAAGATGTCGAAGGAGATCATCGGCGAGGCGATGCTGGCCGTGGTGCGCATGCGCCGCCACGGCCCCACCGGCCGCCGCTGAACCCCCCGCTCACTCCGGGGGCGTGGCGCCGTTCACCATCCAGTCCACCCCGAACCGGTCGGTGAGGGCGCCGTACTCGTCGCCCCACACCTGCCGCTCCATGGGGGTGGTGACCTTCCCGCCCTCGGCGAGGCCGTCGAACCAGGCGCGCAGCTGCACGGCGTCGTCGCTGGTCAGGCAGAGGGCGACGTTGCCGTCGGAGTTCGCCGCCATCCCGGGCATGGCGTCGGAGACCATGAGCGTGAACCCGGCGGGGGTGTCGAGCTGGCCGTGCATGACGGCGTCGGGGTCGACGCCCTCCCCGCCCCCGCCGAACTCCGCGAAGGTGGAGATGGTCACCTCCCCGCCGAGGACGGAGCGGTAGAAGGCGAGCGCCTCGCGCGCGGTACCGGCGAGGCAGACGTACGGGCTCAGGGTCGGGGCCACGGGGAACCTCCTGGGGACGGCCGCCCGGCGGGTCCGGGCGCACACCCCTGCGACCGGCGGCGGCGCCGGAAGTCATCGGTGCCGCGGGGGGGCGGGCGCGGGTCCTCGCCGGGACCGGCTCGTGGTTGCCGGGGGGCGCCGGTTCTGGGAAGGTCCTGACCGGTAACGCCCCCGGCGCGCGCCCGCACCGACCCCCCGCTGTGCGGTCCGACGGGGCGAGGGCGACGAGGCACGAGGCAACGTCCGCGGGAGGTCGACCGGTGCGAGGACACGCGCGGGACGACGACACCGAGACCGACGCCGACGCCGTCGCCCAGCTCCTGGACCTCGCCCGGGACATCTTCGGCACGCCCGTCGCCGCGCTGACCCGCCGCACCGTCACCACGCCCCACCACGTCGAGCAGACCAGCAGCGCCCTGGACCCGCACTCCACGGTCCGGCTGCTGGCCGGCACCGACCTGGGCGCGGCGGCGCTCACGGTGGACGTCGTGCGGCCCGACGGGGTCGCCGACGGCCGGCTCGTGGGCGTCGGGGAGACCCCGCACCGGCCGCGGCTGGACTCCCGCCAGCAGGAGGCCCTGCACGTCGTCGCGGCGCTGGTCGCGGGCGTCCTGCACCACCGGGACCGCCGGCGCAGCGAGCGGGACGACCGGCTGGCCTCCCTGGACGCCCTGGTCGCCGGCACCGGCCGCACGACCGTCGTGCAGCCCATCGTGGACCTGCGCTCGGGGCGCGTGGTGGGGGCCGAGGCGCTGAGCCGGTTCGCGAGCGCCACCGGCGTGGCCCGCCGGCCCGAGCAGGTGTTCAGCGACGCCCGGTCCTCCGGCATCGGGGTGCGGCTGGAGCAGGCGGCGATCGCCTCAGCGCTGCGGATGCTGCCGGCGCTGCCGGCGGGGGCCTACCTCAGCGTGAACGCGTCGGCGGAGGCGCTGCTGGACGACCGGACCCACGAGCTGCTGCTGTCGGCCGTCCCCGACCGGCTCGTCGTGGAGGTCACCGAGCACGACCCGGTCGCCGACTACGCCGCCCTGACCGACGCCACGGCGCGCCTGCGCGGGCACGGGGTGCGGGTGGCCGTCGACGACGCGGGCGCCGGTTTCGCCAGCCTGCAGCACGTCCTGCACCTCACCCCGGACATCGTGAAGATGGACATCGCGTTCGTGCGGGGCATCGACGCCGACCCGGCGCGGCGCGCGGTGGCCCGGGCCCTGGTGGGGTTCGCCTCCGAGCTGGGCTCGACGATGGTCGCCGAGGGCGTCGAGCGGCGCGACGAGCTGGCCGTCCTGACCGACCTGGGGGTCGACTGCGGTCAGGGGTACCTGCTGGGCCGGCCGACCCCCGACCCGCGCTGGGGTGCGGGACCGGACGACACGACCGCGATCCTGCTGCGCTGAGGCGAGCGCGTCGCGGGCCGGCTCCCCCGGGCGGGCGTAGGCGGGGCCGTGGCCGTCGACGGCGGCCAGGACGGCGCAGCGCAGGGCGGCGCGGCCGGTGAGGGCGGCGGTGAGGGCGCGGGCCCGGGTCGTGGCGGCGCGCCGGGCGGACCAGCCGAGCCCGGCCAGCGGCAGGCCGCGGCCGCTCTCGGCGAGGACGGCGAGGAGGGCGACGTCGGCGCCGGTGACCGTCCGCCGGCCGGTCAGGGCGGCGCGGACGCGCTCGCGGGCGGTGTCGCGGAGCGCGGCCCCGACGGCGGTGAGGGCCCACCCGTCGCGGCCGCCCAGCAGGCCGGCCCCGAACCCGGCGCGGCGCGGCTGCACGGCACCGGCGGCGGTGAGCCGGTCCAGGACGAGGGGCACGAGCTGCTCGGCGAGCCGTTCGACGGCGGTGACCGCGGGCAGCCCCGTCCCGGTGGGCCCGCCCGCGACGGCGGTGGCGCGCCGCAGCAGCGGGTCGGCGGGGCCGGGCCCGGTGGGCCGCACGGTCCGGCGGTAGGGCAGCACGCCGGACGGTTCGAGGTGGAGGTGGCCGCCGTCGAGCAGGTCGAGCAGCAGGGCGCCGCCGGTGGCCGCGGCCAGGACGGCGGGCGCCGGGGTGCGGGGCCCGCCGTCCAGCAGCAGCAGGACGGCGTCCTCGGTGGTGGTCACGCCGCCAGGGTGGCGCGGCGGGGGGTGCGGGCGGGAGCGCCTTCCGGCTCGGGCCCCGTCGCCGTCCGGGGGACCGGACGCGAGAACCCCCCGTCCGGTCGGACGAGGGGTTCTCGGGTCAGGCGGTCAGAACGTGGTGATGCTCAGGCCGCCCTTGCCGTAGCGGCTCACCTCGACCGCGAGGTCGAGGCGGCTGCCCGTGCGGGTCGCCCAGTCCACCACGTCCGGGCGCAGGACCTCGCCCGGGACGTAGGAGGCGTACAGCTTCAGGTGCGCCGCCCCCTCCACGTTGAACAGCGACGCCATGATGTTGAGGACCTCGCGGGCGTTCACCGCGAGGTTCTCCGGCAGGTCGCGGTCCTCGATGGCGGCCTCGCTGGCCCCGGGGGGCAGCAGGCCGATCGCGGCACCGGCGTGCGCGGCGAGCGCGAAGTCGAAGACCACGACGGCCTTGGACTTCAGGTGGTCGTCCACGTACAGCCCGACGAGCGAGCCGGGGACGCCGCCGACGGCGACGGCCGGGCCGTCCTTCAGCTCGACGTCGCGGTTGAGCAGGTCCGACAGGAGGTTGCGGATCGCGAGGTTCGACGGCAACGGGTTGACGTCGAACTTCACCTCGCCCTGCGCGACGGCGGTCTCCGCCGCCGCACCCGACCCGGCGTCGCCGCCGAGGACGGGGGCCAGCGCGGCGGCGAACGCCTCGGGCGTGAACGGCTTGGCGATGAGGAACAGGGCGCCGGCCGCGGCCGCCTTCTCCCGCATCTCCTCCGAACCCTCCGACGTCACGAACCCGAACGGCACGTCGATGCCCGAACCGCGCAGGTTCTGCAGCATCTCGTAGCCGGTGGCCTCGGGCATGTTCCAGTCGGACAGGACGATGTCCGGGTTCTCCTCGCGGACGACGTCGAAGCCTTCCTTGCCGTTCTCGGCCTGGACCACGTCGACCCAGTCGTACCCGGCCTGGCGCAGCGTGCGGATGACGATCTGCCGCATGACGCGGCTGTCGTCGACCACGAGGGCCTTCACGACCTCACCCCTGCCCGGTCTCGGTGCCGCCGCCGGACAGCCAGACCTCGAACGTCATCCAGCGGCCCTGCCAGTTCGCGTCCAGGCGCGCCGCGAGGCGGTCGGAACCACCGTGCAGCGGCAGGGCGGTCGAGACCACGGGCAGGCCCAGCGAGCCCGCGTCGGGGACGAGCGCCTTGATGTTGCCGCCGACGATGTTCGCGACCTCGCCGAGGGAGTCGTAGACGTCCTCGTCGCTCAGCTCGCCGTCCTCCTGCAGGAGGGCGGCGGACAGCGGTCGGCCCAGCTCGCGCTCGACGCTGACGGTCACGATGCCGGGGCGGGCCCCGGAGATCGTCACCGACGCGCAGAGGATGTCGCCCTCGATGTCGTGCTGCTCGAAGGACGGCAGCAGGAACTCGGTGTGGGCGAAGTAGGACGACCACATCGCGTCGACGATCTGCCCGAGGGCCTCGTCCTCGACGTAGTCGGTGGGTTCGTCGTAGTACTCCTCGACCAGCTCGGTCACGCCTGGGCCCCTTCCGGCAGGAGCCCGAGGAGGGAGAGCTTCTCCTCGAGGGACTCCACGGTGAACGGCTTGATGAGGTACTCGTGCGCCCCGGCGGCGAGCGCGCGGACGATCTGCCCGTGCTCGGCCTCCGTGGTGACCATCATCAGCGTCAGCGCGCGGTAGTCGCGGTTCGCCCGGACCTGGGTGACGAACGTGAGACCGTCCATCACCGGCATGTTCCAGTCGACCGTCGCGAGGTCGGGCAGCGGGCCCGCCTCGAGGACCTTCAGCGCCTCGGCGCCGTCGGCCGCCTCGACCGTCTCGTAACCCAGCTTGCGCAGTGCACCGGCGATGATCTTCCGCATGGCGCGGGAGTCGTCGACAACAAGAGCCCTCATGCCTGACCTCCGTTCTTGGGACGGTGGACCGAAACTCGTCCGATGAGTTCGCGGTCCCAGTTCTCGTCGACGCCGAGCGTCGTTTCTGCACCACCGAGGAACATGTATCCCCCGGGCTTGAGGACCTTCCGGACCCGGGACAGGATGTCCCGCTTGGTCTCCAGGTCGAAGTAGATCAGCACGTTCCGCAGGAACACCACGTCGAACTGCCCGAGGGCGGCGTACGAGCTGGTGAGGTTCAGCTGCTGGAAACGCACCATCTTCTTGAGGTTGTCGTTCACCTGCCACTGGGTCCCGACCCGCGTGAAGTGCCGGACCAGCAGGGGCGCCGGCAGGCCGCGGTTCATCTCCAGCTGCGAGTAACGACCCGCCTTGGCCTTCTCCAGCACCTCGTTCGACAGGTCCGTGCCGATGATCTCCGCACGCCACCCCTCGGCGACCAGGCTGTCCTGCAGGCTGATCGCGAGGCTGTAGGCCTCCTGGCCGGTGGACGACGCCGCCGACCAGACGCGCAGCGAGCGCGTCGTGGCGCGAGCCTGCTTCAGGGCGGGCAGCACCGACGTCGAGAACGCCTGGAAGGGCGCACCGTCTCGGAACCAGGACGTCTCGTTGGTCGTCAGCGCTTCGACGATGGCGGTCTGCGCACCGCGGTCGGGACGCAACCGGATGCCGTCGACGTAGGCCGAGACGTCGCTCGCACCCGCAGCGCGTGCCAGGGGCACGAGCCGGGACTCGACGAGGTACTCCTTGCCCTTCTCGAGGACGATCGCGCTTTCCTTGCGCACCAGGGTGCAGACCCAGTCGAAGGCTGTGGGCGTGAGTGCCATGTCACCACCTGCCTTGGGAGGGACGGGCCGCGGGGGCGGCCGGACGGAACGCCGGCGGACGGGCCGGCGGGTTGGTGCTGGAGCGGCTGCTCGTGGTGCTGGGGGTCCCCGCGGCGGTGGCGGGGGTGGTGCGGGGGGCCGGGCCGGGGAACGCGGTGCGCGCCGCCGGCCCGAGCCGGCGCTGGATGGCGTCGGCGATGGAACCCAGCGGCAGGACCTCGTCGGCGATGCCCTCGCGGGCGACGGCGCCGGGCATGCCCCAGACCACCGAGGTGGCCTCGTCCTGGGCGAGGACCTGACCGCCGGCCGCCGCGACGGCCTTGCAGCCGAGCTTCCCGTCCGACCCCATGCCGGTCAGGATGACGGCGAGGAGCTCACCGCCGAAGGCGGCGACCGCGGACCGGAGCATGACGTCCACGGCGGGTCTGCAGAAGTTCTCGGCAGGTCCCTGGTTCAACTTGATCACCATCTGCGGGCCGCGCCGGGTGACCTCCATGTGGAAGTCGCCGGGGGCCACGTAGACGGTGCCGGGGGTGACGACGTCGCCGTCGGCGGCCTCGACCACGGTCAGCGCGCTGGCCTTGTCCAGCCGCTGGGCGTACAGCCGGGTGAACACCGGCGGCATGTGCTGGGTGACCAGGACGGGGACGCCGATGTTCGCGGGCAGCTTGGCCAGGACGGCGGACAGGGCTTCGGGGCCGCCGGTGGACGAGCCCACGACGAGGGCGCGCGGGGCCTTGCCGCCGGGGGCGCGCTCGCGCGTCGGGACGGGGGTGGCGGGCCGGGCGGGGGCCGCGGCGACCGGGGCGGGGGCCGCGGTGAGCAGCCCGGGGACCAGCGCCTTGATCTTGGGGATGAGCTGCTGGCGCACCGACTCCATGGACTCGCTGACGCTGCCGACGTTGGCCGGCTTCGTCACGTAGTCGGAGGCGCCGGAGGACAGGGCCTCCAGGGTGGCGGTCGCGCCGCGCTCGGTGAGGGTGGAGAACATGATGACCGGCAGCCGCCGGTCGATCTTGCGGATCTCCCGGATCGTCTCGAGGCCGTCCATGACGGGCATCTCGATGTCCAGGGTCACCGCGTCGGGCTTGAGCTGGGCGATCTTCTCCAGGGCGATCTTGCCGTTGGCCGCCGTCCCGACGACCTCGATGTCGGGATCGGACGCGAGGACGTCGGTCACGATCCGGCGGACGACGACGGAGTCGTCCACCGTGAGGACCTTGATGGGGCCCACGTCGCACCTGACCTTCCTTGCCGCCGGCGCGGGGTTCCGACGCCGTGGGACACCGCTCCGGATCGAGCGGCTCCCTATCCATCGGCGCCTGGCCCGCAACCTTGAACGACACGCGGATGTGATGACCGGACGTACACGACTACTCTGCGTCGCCGGTCGTGACGCGTCGAGCGGGGCCGCGTCGGCGTGGGGCTCGCTCCCAGGGTGCCGGGCGATGATGATCCGGTGCCCCGCCGCGTGACCCCGTTCGACATGCCCACCGGACTGACCCTGCGCATCGACCGGGTCCACCTCGACGGGCTGTGGATGCGGACGTGGACGATGTGGATCGCCGAGACCGCCGACGTGCCTCCCGAGCACCGCCACGACGTCGTCCTCGTCCACGGCCTCGGGGTGTCCTCGGACTACTTCCAGCACCTGGCCGTGGAGCTGGCCCGCGGTGGCACCGTGCACCTGCTGGAGCTGCCCGGGTTCGCCGGGGTCCCCCACCCCGACCGGCCCCTCACCACCCGCGACATGGGGGCGCTCGTCGCGTCCTGGATCCGCGGCGCGGACCTGACCAACGTGCTGCTCGTGGGGCACTCCATGGGCGCGCAGGTCGCCGTCGAGGCCGCCCTGGACGACCCCGACGCCGTCGCGCACGTCGCGCTGATCGGCCCACCGGTGAACCTGGAGGAGCGCTCGGTGCCGCGGCAGGGCCTGCGGCTGCTGCAGTCGGCGGTCTTCGAACCCGCCGTGGTGCTCGGCATGTCCCTGCAGGGGTACCTGCGGTGCGGGTGGCGCTGGTTCGCGCACACGCTGCCGTCGATGATGCGCTACCCCATCGAGGACCGGATCGGCGACCTCGACGTCCCCGTCCTGGTGCTGCGCGGCCGGCACGACGCGATCGCCCCCGAGGGCTGGTCGCGGTTGCTGACCGACCGGGCCCGCAAGGGCACCTTCGCGGAGGTGCCCGGCGCGCACTCGGTCGTCTTCGACCACGCCCGGGAGGTCGCCGCCCACCTGCACGACCTCGTCGGGCGCTGAGCGCGGTGCGCCTGTCCGCTCGGCTGGCCGACTACGCCTGGCTCGTCCGCGCCCAGCTGCGGCCCGGCCGCCCCGACTGGTCCGGCGGGACCGCGGCCCCCGTGCTGCTCGTCCCCGGCATCTGGGAGACCTGGCACGTCCTGCGCGACCTCGGCGACGCGCTGCACCGCGCCGGGCACCCCGTGCACGTCGTGCCCGGCCTCGGGACGAACTCCGCCGACCTGGAGGTGTCCGCGGGCCTGGTGCGCGAGCGCCTGCTCGCGCTGGACCTGCGCGGCGTGGTCCTCGTCGGGCACTCCAAGGGCGGCCTCATCGCCAAGCAGGTGATGGCGCGGCCGGACGCCGGCGACCGCGTCGCCGGGCTCGTCGCCGTCGCCACCCCGTTCAGCGGATCCCGGTACGCGACGTGGTTCCCCGCCGGACCCGTGCGGCGGCTGTCCCCGCGCGACCCCGCGATCCGGCGGCTGGCCGCGCAGACGGCGTCCCACGCCCGCACCGTGGCGCTGCGGCCCCGGTTCGACCCGCACGTCCCCCGGGAGGCCGGGGCCGCACCGCTGGCCGGGGCCGTCGAGGTCGAGCTGCCCTACGAGGGGCACTTCCGGCTGCTCGGCGAGCCGGGGCTGCACGAGGCCGTCGTCCACGCCGTGCAGGGCCTGTCGGCCTGAGCGGCGCTCAGCAGGGGGCGCTGCCGTTCCCGTTGCCGTTCCCCTGGCCGTTGCCGCTGCAGTTGCCGACGCGTGTGGCGGTGGGCGTGGCGGTGGGCGTGGCGGTGGGGGTGCGCGTGCGCGTGGGCGTGGGCGTGGGCGTGGCGATGGGGGTGCGCGTGGCGGTCGCCGTGGCCGTGGGAGCGGCGGTGGGCGCGGCCGTCGGCGTGGCGGTGGCGGTCGCGCCGGGTGCGCCGGTCGGGGGGCTCGGCGCCGGGGACGTGGCGGGCGGGGTCGTGGCGGGCGGGGTCGTGGTCGGGCTGCCGGTGGGCCCCGCCGTCGGGGTGACCGTCGGCGTGGTCGTCGGGGCCGTCGTCGGGGCCGTCGTCGGGACCGACGTCGGGACCGACGTGGGCGTGGCCGTCGGCGTGGCCGCCGGTGTGGGCCTCGCCGTCGGCGTGGGCGCCGGGCGGCCGGTGGTGCGGGTCGCGGTCCAGGTCGCGGCGCGGCCCGCGGTGCGGGCCACGGCCGCCCGGGTGCCGTCCCGCGGCGGGGCACCGGTCGGGGCGGTGGTCGCGACGGCCACCGGAGCCGGGGCCGGGGCGCCCACCGGGGCGGTCGTCGCCGGGAGGGACGTGGGCGAGGTCGCGGCCGGGGTCGTGGCGGGGGTCCCGGCCGGGGTCCCGGCCGCGGCCGGTCGCGCGAGGTCCACGTCGGTGACCCGCGCGGCGGCGGGCGCGGTGACCGCCGCGGCGGCGGTCACCCCCGCACCGACCCCGACGGTGGCCGACAGCACCGCCGCGAGCACCTGCCCACCGGCCGTCTGCGCGGCGGTCGAGACCGTCGACAGCGCCTGCGCCGGGACGGACCCCACCCCCGGCAGCGCGGCCAGCAGGGTCGCCGGGCCGGCGACGAGCCGCAACCGGCCGATGCCGACCGACAGGAAGGCGCGGACCACCTCGGGGTCGAACTGGGACCCCGCGCACCGGGTGATCTCGGCGCGGGCCTGCTCGGCCGACATCGGCTTCTTGTACGCGCGCGCCGAGGTGATGACGTCGTAGGTGTCGGCGACCGCGATGATCCGCGCGGCGAGGGAGACGTCCGCGCCGGCCAGGCCGCGCGGGTACCCGGTCCCGTCCCAGCGCTCGTGGTGCTGCTCCACGCCGTCGAGCCAGGGGCCCAGCCAGGGACGCAGCGGCCCGACGAGGCGGCCGCCGTGGCAGGGGTGCTCCTGGAGCAGGGCCCACTCCTGCTCGGAGGGCCGCCCGTTCTTGTTGATGACGTCCACGGGGACGTGGACCTTGCCGACGTCGTGCAGGAGCGCGGCCCAGCTGAGCCGGTCGACGTCCTCGTCGGGCAGGCCCAGCTCGCGGCCGATGAGCGCGGCGTACGCCTGGACGCGCTCGCCGTGGGCGCGGGTGCGGTCGTCGTGCGCGGCGAGGTTGCCGACCAGCGCCAGCAGCCGCTGCGCGGACCCCCCGGCGCCCTCGCGGTCGTCCTCCCCGGTGTCCTCCCCGGCGTGCTCGCGGGTGCCCCCGTCCCGCTCCAGGACCGTGGGCGACCAGGTGCGGCGGGCGACCTCGAACCGGCTGGGCACCCGGTCGGGCAGCACCAGGCTGAGCCGCAGCAGCGCGGCCAGCGGCACCAGCCGGCGCAGCCGGCGCGAGACGACGAGCAGCAGCACCGACGACAGGGCGACGACGAGGGCCAGCCACAGCAGCGGCGGCAGGCCGATCCGGGACGCGGGCAGCCAGCGCGCCGCCGCGGTCCCGGCGGCGAGGGCGAACAGCACCGGCCCGCCGGAGGCGCCGGCCCGGACGAGAGCGGCCAGGACCGGCCGGGGGCGCCACGTCGTCGGGCCGCCCTCGGCGTAGTTCTGTGTCGGTCCGTTCACCACGGACAGGCGGTCGACCGGACCGGGGCGCCGGTTGAGGGAACCGGCACCGGGTTCACCCGGCCGGGCTCAGGCGCGCGCGGCTCCCGGCGCCGCGGGGACCCGCGGCTCGGGGGGCAGGAAGACGACGGTGAGCTTGCCGTGCGGGCCGGGCGCGACGTGCGCCCGGACGCCGTAGACGTCGTGGACGAGCCCGGGCGTCAGCACCTCCTCCGGGGCGCCGGCCGCGACGACCGACCCCGCCCGCAGGACCACGAGGACGTCGCAGTACGCCGCGGCGAGGTTCAGGTCGTGCAGCGCGACGACGGTGGTCACCGGCAGCGCCGCGACCAGCGCCAGCAGCTCGACCTGGTGCCGCACGTCGAGGTGGTTGGTGGGTTCGTCCAGCAGCAGTTCCCGCGGTTCCTGCGCCAGGGCCCGGGCGATGTGGGCGCGCTGGCGCTCCCCGCCGGACAGCGTGTGCCAGGAGTCGTCGGCCTTGGCGCCCAGGTCGACCAGCGCGATGGCCTCCTCCACGACGGACTCGTCGCGCGCGCCGGGGCCGGCGAAGGGCCGGCGGTGCGGGGTGCGGCCGAGCCGGACGATGTCGCGGACGGTGAGGTCGACGTCGGTCTCGGCGTGCTGGGTGACGGTCGCGACCCGCCGCGCCACCTCGCGGCGCGGGGTGCGGTGCAGGTCGCGGCCGTCGAGCAGGACCGACCCCGACGAGGGGGCCGCCGCGCCGTGCAGCACCCGCAGCAGCGAGGACTTCCCGGACCCGTTGGGCCCGAGCAGGCCGACGGTCTGCCCCGGCGCCGGTTCGAGGGTGACGCCGTCCAGGACGAGCCGCGGGCCGCGGCGCCAGCGGACGTCGCGGGCGTGCAGGCTCACGGGACCCTCCGGCGGCGCACGAGCAGGACGACGAAGACGGGCACCCCGACCAGGGCCGTCCCGACGCCCACGGGCAGCGGGGTCGGGGAGAACGCGACCCGGGACAGCGCGTCGATCCAGACCATCGACAGGGCGCCGAGCACGATCGTGGCCGGCACGGTGCGGGTGTGCCCGGGCCCCACGACGAGCCGCGCGACGTGCGGCAGCACCAGGCCCACGAACCCGACGGTCCCGGCGACGCTGACCAGCGTCGCGGTCACCAGGGCCGTCAGCAGCAGCAGGACCGCCCGGACCCGCGCCACCGGGACGCCCAGGGACGCCGCGACGTCCTCGCCGAACGCGAAGGCGTCCAGCCGGCGGGCGTGCGCCAGGACCACGACGGCGCCGACGGCGACGACGGAGGCGGTGAGCACGACGTCGGGCCAGCGGATGCCCTCCAGCGACCCCAGCAGCCAGAACATGACGCCGCGGGTCTCGTCGGAGTCGGCGAACGCGAACACCACCAGGGAGGTGAGGGCGGAGAACAGGTGGGTGGCGGCGACGCCGGCCAGCAGCGTGCCGGTGGACCCCGACCGCGTCAGCCGGGACAGCACGAGGGTGAACGCGAACGCGGCGACGGCGCCGACGAACGCGCCCGCCGACAGGCCCAGCCCGGTGCCCAGCCCGAGGATCGCGACGGCGACCGCGCCGGTGGAGGCGCCCGAGGAGATGCCCAGGACGAAGGGGTCGGCCAGCGGGTTGCGCAGCAGCGACTGCATGACCAGCCCGCACAGCCCCAGGCCGGCGCCGCAGGCCGCGGCGACCAGGGAGCGCGGCACGCGGTCCTGCCAGACGATGGCGTCCTCGGAGACGCGGACGGGGACGTCGGCGAGCCCGAGGTGGTTCAGCAGGATGTCGCGGACGTTGACCAGGGACACGTCGGCGGCGCCGAGGGTCGCGGTGGCCGCGACCGACAGCAGCAGCGCCGCGACGGCCAGGACGTGGAACGCGACGACCCCGCCGCGGCGGCGGGCCGGGCGCGCGGCGCGGGCCGCGGGCGGTGCGGCGAGGGCCGGTTCAGAGGTCACTGCCGTGGTCCTGCCACCAGGCGCGGACCTTCTCCAGGCCGTCCACGTAGCGGATCGAGGGGTTCATCTCGGCGCCGCGCAGGGCGATCCAGCGCTCGGCGCGGGCGGCGGTGAGGGTGCCGGCGACGGGGTCGGTGCGCAGGAACCCCTGCTTCTCGGCGAGCTGGTCGCCGGGGAAGCGGTTCCGGTGCAGGTCGCCCAGCACGAGGACGTCGGGGTCGGCGGCGACGACGGCCTCCCAGGTCAGGGCGGGCCAGTCCTGGTCCTCGTCGGGGAAGGCGCTCTCGGCGCCGACGGTGCGGGTCAGCAGCGCGGCCGCGCCGCGGCCGCCGGCGACGTAGGGGGCGTCGAGGGCGGCGAACCAGAACATCACGGTGCGCCCGCCGAGGTCGACGCCCTCGACGGCGGCGGTGGCCCGCGCGGTCAGGTCGGCGATGAGGTCCTCACCGCGCTGGGTGACGTCGAAGATCCGGGCCAGTTCGCGGATCTCGGTGTGCAGGGCGTCGATCGTCAGGGGCGTGGTGCGGCTGAGGCTGCCGCCGTTGACGTTGGTGCCGTCGTCGAGGTCGGTGGGCGACAGGTAGCTGCCGACGCCGGTCTCGGCGAGGCGCTCGCGGGTGGCGACCCCGCCCTGCTCCTCGAAGTGCCGGCCGAAGGAGGCGGTGACGAAGTCGGGGTCGGCGCCCATGAGGACCTCGTAGCTGGGGGCGTTGTCGGCCAGCCGCGGCACGGAGGCGTTGACCTCCGCGAGCGGTTCCAGGACCGGGTCGGTCCACGACGCGGTGCCGACGATCCGGTCGGCCAGGCCGAGGGACAGCAGGATCTCGGTGGAGTTCTGGTCCAGGGAGACGACGCGCTGCGGCGCCGCCTCGACCCGCACCTCGTGGCCGCCGTTGTCCAGCACGACCGGGTACCGCGTGCCGCCCTCACCGGCGGTGGCGGTGCTCCCCGGCTCCACGACCTCGGAGGCCCCGCAGCCGGCGAGGGCCAGCGCGGCGGCCCCGCCGAGGGGTGCCAGGGCACGACGGGACACGACGATCATCACAGCTCCAGGGGGTTTCGAGCGGACGGCCCGGCTCGGCACTGAGGTTAGCCTATCTAAAGACCTGCCCGGCCCCGCTCCCCACCCGCCCGGCCCCTCCCCCGGCGACCGGGGACGCGGGGTCCTCGATCGCCGGGGGCGTCAGCGCGGGTGGGTCAGCGCTGGCGGCGCAGCAGGACGACCACCAGCGCGGCCAGGCCCAGGACCAGCCCCCCGCCGGCGAGCCCGCGGGCCAGCGGGTCCGACCCCCGCGCCGACTCCTGCGCGGCGTCGTCCGCCGCTCCGTCCGCGGTGTCGTCCGCGGTGTCGTCCGCGGTGGTCGCGCCGTGGGCGCCGTGGGCGTCGGCGCCGTCCGCGGCCGCCGTCGTCGTGAACTCCGGCGCGGGGTGCTCCGGTTCGGCGGCCCCCTCGGCCGCGACGTCGGCCCAGTCCGCGACCTCGCCGTCGGCGTACGTCTGCACCGTCGGCAGGGTGATGCGGGTCCCCTCCTCCGGCAGCGGGCCGACGTTCGCCTCGAACTCCTCGAACTGCCCGACGCCGATGCCCGCGGTCCCGGGGTCGGCCGTCCAGGTGATCGTCAGCGGGGCCCGCGTCACGGTCACCCCGTCGGTCTCGACGGGTTCGGGCAACGCCCCCTCGGTGACGGTGGCGGTCCAGCCCGCGACGGGCCGGGTCGCGACGTAGGTGAACGGGTGGTCGGTCGGCAGGGTCACCCGCACCGACGTCGTCGCGGCCGCGTCGGACTCGTTCGGGACGCGGAACGTCACGACGCTGTAGCCGCCGGCGGCGGTGGCGTCGGGGACGGCGTGCACGTGCGCCGAGGCCGGCGCGGCGGCCAGGAACGCTGCGCCGCAAGCGGTCGCGGCGACCGCGAGGACGCGCCGGGGCGTGCGGGAGGGCAGGGTGGAACGCTTCACGGGGTTTCTCCGGGTGTCTGTCGTCAGGACGTGGTGGCGAGGGCGGGAACCCCCGGCGGACCACGCCGGCGGACCCGGCGCACCACGACCCAGCGCGGCCGCGGACGTTCCTGCGCCCGCACCCGCGGACGCGGACCGGTGACGGGGGGCGCCACCGCGCGCGCCACCCGCACGAGGGGGCGCAACCACGCCCACAACGACCAGAGCAGACCCTCGGCGTGCAGCAGCGCCAGCAGCGCCAGCCCCGTCGCGAGGACGTGCGCGCACGTCATCGGCACCGACGGGACCGCCGGCAGCACGACCTGCCCGAGGGGCACGAGCGTCTGGTGGTGCCCGGTGGAGGCGACCGCGTACAGCGGCCCGGCGCAGGTCTCGAACAGGGAGTGCAGCGCGAACTGCCCCCCGCCGAGCAGCGCGGCCAGCACCGGCCAGGACAGGCGACGGCCGGCCGGCAGCAGGCAGACGGCGACCAGCAGGACCGCGACCGCACCCAGCAGCAACGGCCCCGGCAGGGCACCGCCGGCGCTCGCGTGCGACCCGGCGGCCAGACCCAGGACGGTCGCGGCGACGCCCCCGGCGCGCAGCAGCCGCAGCGTCCCGCCCGTCGGACCGGCCGGACCGGTCGTCGGGAGGGCGGTCAGCACCCGGTCACGGTACCGGCGGCGGACCGGCCCCCGGGACCTCGGCCGGAGTGGTGGCCGAGGTGGTGGGCGGGACGGGGGTCAGGCCGGGCCGAACGCCGCTTCCCACGGGCGCAGCAGGACCGCGCGGGCGTCGGAGCTGAGGAGGTCGGCGACGACCTCGGCGTGCACGACCCCGCTGACGACGTTCCACAGCCCGTTCGCGCCGTCGGCGGCGTCGAGGCCACCGGCCCGGAACGCGCGCACCGCCAGCAGCTGGGCGACGGCCGCGGTGCGGACCCGGTCGGACAGGTGCACGGCCCACGACGCGTCGTGGACGGCGCCGGCCCACTCCCCCGCCGACGGGCGGCTGGTCGCGGCCACCGCGCGCAGGCAGGCGCGGTCGGTGCCGTCGAGGCGGCGCAGGGTGTCCAGGACGCGGGCGACCCCGGCCTGCTCCGGGCCCAGGCCCGCGGGGTGCTCGGACAGCGGGGCCAGGTCGCGGGCGGCCTGCAGGTACGGGTGGGCCAGGACGCGGCGGACGTGGTCGGGCAGCCGGTCGCCGAGGTAGGCCGAGACGGCCGCGTCGGCCAGGACGTCCGCGGCGCGGGCGGAGTCCTCGGTCCGCAGCCGCGGGCCCCCGGCCAGGGGCTCGGTCCAGGTCCAGTCCAGGACGTCGTGCCCGACGAGCCGGACGAGGGCGTCGGCGTCGGCGATGGTGCTGGTCTGCAGGACCCGCACCACCCCGGCCTCGACGCGGGCGCCGGACACCTCGTCGGTGAAGTCGTCGTGGGCCAGGCCGTTGGCGACCTGGTGCAGCACGTCGGTGATCTGCGGCAGGTTGTCGGTGGCGGTCCGCACCGCGGCCCACGCGGCGGTGCGCACGGCCGGGTCGTGCCGGGCGGCGAGGACCTCGATCTCGCGGGGGCCGCAGTCGAGGGCGCGCAGCAGCACCTCGGCGGCGGAGTCGCCGCTGGGCAGGCGGACGAGGTCGAAGCCCAGGACTGGGGAACTCACCAGGGAGTAGTGCACGGTCGTCGCCTCCAGGCCTGGGACACCTCCACCCGGTCCGGCGGAGTCTTCACACCCTGACACTGCGTGAGCGCCGAGACCAGGCGGAGTCCTCCGTCCGGCCGCACCACGACGGTGGGGGCGCTCCCGGCCGCTCACCGACCGCGACGGCGTGCACCCGTCCGGGGGACGTGGCGGCCCTGCGGCCGTAACGTCGAGTCGTGGTGGAGGGGGTGGACGGGGTGGACGGGGTGGACCGGGACGAGGACGCCCACGGGGACGCGCGCGGGGACGCGCGCGAGGACGAGGTCGGGGACGACGCGCCGGCCCCCGGCCGCTGGGCCTCGTGGCTGCTCGTCGCCGCGTGCGTCGCGCCGCCGCTGCTGCTGGCCGAGGCGGCGCGGCGGGTGCTGGGCGGGGACCACGACGACGACTACTTCGGCTGGTACGCGGCGACCTCATTCGACGACGTCTCCACCTCCCCCGCCGACGCCTCGCTGGGCGAGCGGTTCCGCGTGCTGTGGGCCGTCCTGGACCTGCCCGGCCCGCTGTGGGGCACCGTCGTGGGCGGCCTGCTGCTCACCGTGGTCGTGCTGACCGGCCGGCCGGCCGCGCTGGTCCCGGGCCGGTGGGCGCGGCGGGCCCCCGCGGCGGCGTCGTGGCTGTCGGCCGCGGGGTCCCTCGCGGCGCTGCTGGGGGTGCTGTCGGCCTGGTCCGCCCCGGCGCAGGACCGGCAGGGCCGGCTGCCGGCGATCTTCGGCGGCGGGCTGCCGGACGACCCGCCCGCCCTGGCCGCGGCGGTGGCGGTGCTGGTCCCCGCGGTCCTGGTGCCCGCCCTCACCGGCGGGGTCCTGTGGCGGGCCGAGCCGGTGCCCGGGTCCCCCGCGACCGGTCCCGCGCCCGCCCGGCCGCCCGCCGAACCGGCGGCCGAGCCGCCCGCGGAACCCGCCGCGGAACCACTCGCGGAACCTCCCGCTCAACCCCCCGCGGAACTCCCCGCGGAACCCCCGGCCGCAGCTCCGCGCGCGACCCCGGACGAGCAGGTCCCCGTCGTCGCCGAGGCCGACCGGCACCTCTACCGACGCCCCGGCTGACCCGGGAACGCCGCGTCCCGCCGCGCGACGCCGGTGACGGGACCGCCCAGGGCAGCGGCGGCACCGGCCGGGCCGAGCGGGTGCCGACCACGCGGTCCCCTGACGGGGCGCGCCCAGCCGCCTACGGTGTGCAGGTGCCTGGCCCGGAGCACTTCGAGATCCACGCCGAGACCTACGAACGGGCCAGACCGCCGTACCCGGCGCAGCTGTGGGCCCGCCTGGCGGAGCTGGGTCTGCTGGTACCGGGGGCCCGGGTGCTCGAACTGGGCGCGGGGACCGGGCAGGCCACCGGGCCGATGGTCGACGCCGGCGCCCGGGTGCTGGCCGTGGAGCCCGGCGCCGAACTGGCCGGGCGCCTGCGCCGGCGTTTCCCGCAGGTCGAGGTGCGGGTCGGCACCGCCGAACGCGCGCCGTTGCCGACGGCGGCCTTCGAGGTGGCGGTGGCGGCCACCTCGGTGCACTGGTTCGACCTGGACGCGGTGCTGCCCAGAGTGCACCGCGCCCTGGTCCCGGGCGGCTGGTTCGCCGTGTGGCGCAACGTCTTCGGTGACCCGTCCGTGCCCCCGACGCCTTTCCGGGAGCGGGTCGCGCAGATCACGGCCCACCGCCGCGAGCCGCCGCGGCCCGGCCCCGGGGAGCTGGACACCACGGCGTGGGTCGAGCGGCTGACCCGCAGCGGGCACTTCAGCCCGAGGCACGTCGAGCAGTTCCCCTGGGCCATCGAGCTGAGCACCGAGGAGGTGCGGGACCTGTTCACCACCTTCAGCAACTGGGACGCGGCCGAGGTGGCGGAGGCGGCCGGTGCGGTCGAAGAACTCGGTGGACGGGTGCTCGAGCACTACCTGACCCCGCTGATCGTGCTGCAGCGCGCCGGCGGGCCCTGACGCGCCCCGTGCCGACGGCCGGTACCCGCGCGGGGGGGCACCTCGGAGCCGCTCACCGTCACCGCGCGGCTGATCCCCTCGCGCGGTTCGCCCCGGGAACGCCGGACGGGGTGGGACCCTCTCGGGTCCCACCCCGTCCGGGTGGTTCTCAGGCCGCGCCCTCCGCGCCCTCGATCTCCAGCGCCTTGTCCACGTCGAGGACGAGCAGCAGCGCGTCGTCGAGCTTGTAGGCACCGCGGATCAGCTCGCGGATCGGGCCGGACAGCGTGTCCGGCGGCGGCTCGAAGGTGGAGTCGGTGACCTCGATGACCCCGCCGATCGAGTCGACGAGCAGGCTCCAGACCTCCTCGGCGGCGCGGACGACGACGTTCATCGCGACCTTGCCCTCGGCGCGGTCGGGCATGTTCAGCCGGCGGCGCAGGTCGAGCGCGGTGACGACCTGACCGCGCAGGTTGATCAGCCCGGCGACGGCGTACGGCGCCAGCGGGGCGGGCGTGCGGGGCTGCTCGGTGAGCACCTCCTGCACGCGCCGGACCTCGACACCGAACAGGTGCCCGGCCAGGTGGAACGTGGCGTACTGCGTGGACACGTCAGACCCCCAGTCGCTTGGAAGCTTCGGCCAGCTCGTTCTGAGCCTGCTCGGTGAAGAAGTTCGGGTCGGCCGCCAGGATCGCGGCGCGGACGTCGAGGAGCTCGGTCACGCGGTCGCGGATGACCGCGGAACCGACCAGGCCGGCGTCGTCGATGTCGCTGTGCGCGTCCTGCCCCGACACGATGTCGACGATCTCGTCGACGACGATCGCGACGGACCGGCCGCGCGCGGAGTACACGACACCCGGCAGGGACGTGACCTCCTGCGCGCCGTACCCGGCGCGCGCCCCGCCACCGAGGTGGTGGGACAGGCGCACCAGCGGCAGGATCTCGCCGCGGTAGCGGACGACCTCGCGGCGGCCGACGCGCTCGATGGACTCCGTCTTGAACTCCTCCAGGCGCGTGACGACGTCCAGCGGGATCGCGACCCGGCGGTTGTCGCCCAGGCCGACGACCAGCAGGCGCTGACCGTCACCGGTCGTGGCGTGCTCGGCGGCGGTCTGGTCGGCGACGTGCTCGACGCCGTCGGAGCGCATGGTGCGGCGGGCCAGGGACTGCACGTCGAGGATCAGCGAGACGCGGCCGTCACCCAGGATCGTGGCCCCGGCGAAGGCGCCGATGGCCTTCAGCGCGCCCGACAGGGGCTTGACGACGATCTCCTCGGTGTCCAGGACGCGGTCGACGAGCAGGCCGAAGCGGCGCCCGTCGCACTCCAGGACGGCGATGACGAGGTTCGTCGGCAGCTCGACGTCGGCGGGCCGGGCCAGTTCGAGGGCTTCCTCGAGGCGGATCAGCGGCAGCAGCGCACCGCGCAGGCGGTACACCTTGGCGCCACCGACGTCCTCGATCGCCTTGCTCATGCGCTCGGTGTCGAGGCTGACGAGCTCGAGCAGGTTGACCTGCGGCATGGCGTACCGCTGGCCGGCGCACTCGACGGTCAGGGCCGGCACGATCGCCAGCGTCAGCGGGATCCGCAGGCGCCAGACGGTGCCCTGGCCGGTGACGGACTCGACGTCGACCGAACCGCCGATGCGCTCGATGTTCGTCTTCACGACGTCCATGCCGACGCCGCGGCCGGAGACGTTCGTGACCTTCGCCGCGGTGGAGAACCCGGGCAGGAACAGGAACTGCAGGATGTCGTTCGGGGTGAGCGACTCCAGCTTGGCCGCGGAGACCAGGCCCTTCTCGACGGCCTTGGCGCCGATGACGGCCGGGTCGATGCCCTTGCCGTCGTCCTTGATCTCGACGACGACCTGACCACCCTCGTGCGCGGCGCGCAGCTTCAGGGTGCCGACCTCGTTCTTGCCGGCGGCGCGGCGGGTCTCGGGCGACTCGATGCCGTGGTCGACCGCGTTGCGGACGATGTGGGTCAGCGGGTCCTTGACCGCCTCGAGCAGGGTGCGGTCGAGCTCGGTCTCCCCACCCTCCATCTCGAGCTTGATCTTGCGGCCGAGCATGTTGCCGAGGTCGCGGACGACGCGGGGCAGCTTGGACCACAGGTGGTCGATGGCCTGCATGCGGGTCCGCATGACCGTCTCCTGCATCTCGCTGGCGACGAGGTTCAGGCGGTGGCAGGCGCGGGTGAGGTCCTCGTCGCGCAGCGCGCCGGCGCGCTGGAGGATCTGGTTGCGGGCCAGGACGAGCTCACCGGCCTGGCGGACCAGGGACTCCAGCAGCTCGACGTCGACGCGGATGGTGGCCTCGGCGGCGGACGCCTTCTCCGAGGCGCCACCGGCGGCGGGGGCCGGGGCGGCGGCGGGCGCGGGGGCCGCCGGCGCCGGGGCGGGCGCGGCGGGGACCTCGGCGACGGGTGCGGCGACGACGGGCTCGGGCTCGGCGACCGGCTCGGGCTCGGCGACGGCCTCGGCGACCGGCTCGGGCTCCACGACCGGCTCGGGCTCGGCGACGGGCTCGGGCTCCACGACGGGCTCGGGCTCGGCGACCGGGGCGGCCTCGGCGACCGGGGCGGCGACGGGCGCGGCGGGGACCTCGACGCCGGCGGCGTCGGAGGCCGGCAGGACCGGCACGTCCCCGTCGAGCACGGCGCGGATGGCGGCGACGACGGCGGAGACCTCGACGCCGTCCTCGCTGTGCGAGGACTCGATGGAGGACAGCAGCGCGCGGATGGTGTCGACCATGCGCAGCAGGACGTCGGTGGTGATCGGCGTCATGACGAGCTGGCCGTCGCGCAGGCGGGCCAGCAGGTTCTCACCGACGTGGGCGACGGACTCCAGGCGCGAGAACGCCAGGAAGCCGGAGGTGCCCTTGATCGTGTGGATGGTCCGGAAGACGCTCGCGAGCAGCTCGCGCGAGCCGGGCTGCTGCTCCAGCGCGACGAGGTCGGAGTCCAGCTGGTCCAGGTTCTCGTAGCTCTCGACGAGGAACTCTTGGACGATCTCGTCCATGTCGTCCACGTGGCGCTCCCACTTCTCGCGGCGGTCGATCCCGGCTGTGGGACCGCTGTCAATCACTTGCTCCCAGTCCTCATCGGCACGTCGGGCGCAGAGCTGAAACGGACCCCCCTGCCACCTGCCCCCGCGGTCGCGCAGGGGTGGGCGGCCGGGGACGCGGCAGAGGCCGGCCCCCGGCGATCGGGGACCGGCCTCTGCGGGCGGGCGGCGTCAGGCGCCGGCGTTGAGGCGGGCGAGCGCCGTCTGCACGAGGGTGATGAGGCTGTGCTTCGTCGCGGCCTTGGAACGCGCGTCGGTGTAGACGAGCGGCACGTGGTCGGGGACGGCGAGCGCCTCGCGGACGGAGTCCAGCTCGTGCTGGGCGACGCCGTCGAAGCAGTTGACGGCGACGACGAACGGGATGCCGCGGGACTCGAAGTAGTCCACCGCCGGGAAGCACTGGTCGAGGCGGTCGGTGTCGACCAGGACGACCGCACCGATGGCGCCCTTGACCAGGTCGTCCCACATGAACAGGAACCGGTCCTGGCCGGGGGTGCCGAACAGGTACAGCCACAGGTTGCCCGGCAGCGCGATGCGGCCGAAGTCCATGGCGACCGTGGTGGACGTCTTGCGGTCGGAGTTCAGGCCCGCGTCGTCGACGCCGACCGAGTGCTCGGTCATGGCGGCTTCGGTGCGCAGCGGCTCGATGTCGGAGATCGAGCCGATGAAGGTCGTCTTGCCGACGGCGAACCCGCCGGCCACGACGATCTTGACGACGGTGGGCGGTGCCTGGACGTCGGTTCCCGCGGGCGCTCCGGCTCCGGCGGGGCTGACGTCAGAGCGAGGAAATGCCATTGAGAACACTCTCCAGAACGCTGATGGTGGTCGCGGGTTGGGGGGCGGAGGTCATGGTCATGCCGTGGATGCGGACCTTCCCGGACTGGGACAGGTCGCTGACCACGACGCGCACGACACCGACCGGCAGGTGGACGTGGGCGGACAGTTCCGCGATCGACAGGTAGGACGTCCTGGTGAGTTCGAGGATCCTGCGCCGTTCCGGCGTCATCCCGATCTCCGGTGCGGCCGTGGCCTCCACGAGCGCCTCGACCGGCAGGTCGGCGTTGCTCGGGCGGGTGCGGCCACCGGTGACGGTGTACGGGCGGACGGTGAACTCCTCGGCGTCCTGGTCGTCGTCGTCGGACCAGAGGTCCGCACTACCAGGGGCTGTCATCCGGCGTCACCACCGGCCCGCGACGGGCGCCGAGGTGGGCAGGGCGGCCCGCATCTCCGACACCAGCTGCGGGGTGAGGACGGTCTCGGCGCGCTGGACCAGCATCGCCATCTCGTAGCCGATGAGCCCGACGTCGCAGCCGGCTTCGGCGGCGACGGCCAGGACGGAGCCGTCGGAGATGTTGACGAGGAAGAAGAACGCGTCGTCCATCTCGATGATGGCCTGGCGGACGTCGCCGGACTGCAGCTGGTTGGCGGCGCCGCGGGCGAGGCTGGAGACGCCCGAGACGATCGCGGCGAGCTGGTCGCCGGCCTCGCGGTGGAGCTTGTCGGACATCGCCATCAGGAGGCCGTCGGCGGAGACGACGACGGTGTGGGTGACGCCGGGGACGCTCTTGACGAAGTTGTCGAGGAGCCAGCTGAAGTCGGCGGCCTCGGAGCTAAGCGCGGTCACAGTGGGTTTCCTCTTCTCGGGGCGTTCTGCTGGTGGGTGGTGGTGCGGGTGGCTGCCCGGAGGGTCCTCCGGGGGTTCTGGTCAGGCGTCACCGGCGGTTCCGCTCTCGGGAGCGGCCGGGGCGTCGGCCTGGTTGTCGCCGGCGCGGCCGCGGGAGACGCCGGCCTGGAAGCCGGACAGCATCGAGCGGACGTCGGCGGGGGCGCGGCGCTGGCGGTTGGCCGCGGGGCGGGCCGGGGCGGGCTTGGCCGCGGCCGCGGTGGCGCCCGCCTGGCGGCGGACGAGCGGGGCGGAGCCGGTGCCGCGCGAGGGGGTGAAGTTCTGCCCCTCGGTGAGGGCGTTCAGCGCTTCGGCCGCGAGGGCGTTGCGCTGGCGCAGGGCCTCACCGACCGTGCGGTTCGCGGCCGGGGCCGCGGGGGCCGCGGGGGCCGGGACGACGGGCGTCTCGACCACGGGCGTCTCGACGACGGGCACGACCGGCTCGGCGACCGGCGCGACCGGGACCACCGGCACGACCGGCTCGGCCACCGGGACCACCGGGGCCACCGGGACGACCGGCTCGGCCACCGGCACGACCGGCTCGGCCACCGGAGCGACCGGGACCACCGGGACGACCGGCTCGGCGACCGGGGCCACGGGGGCCACCGGGACGACCGGCTCGGCCACCGGGACGACCGGGGCGACCGGCTCGGCGGGCGTCTCCGCCGCGCGGTTCGCCTCGAGGGCGTCCAGCGCGGACCCGGCCAGCTCGGTGTCGGCCCCGCGCTTGCGGGACGTCCAGAACGCCTCGGCCGCGGTCTTCGGCGGCGTCGCGGAGTCGCGGACCTGCCGCGGCTTCTTCCCGGCCCTGGGCAGGATGTCCTGCGCCGCGGCCAGTGCCGCGGGGGCCTGCTCGCGCCGTTCGCGCTTGGGCATCGCCGGGGCGCCGGAGGCACCCGGGGCGGGGGCCGCGGCGGGCTTCCAGGGCTGCTCGGGCTCGACGACCGGCGGCACCACCGGGGCCACCGGGGCCACCGGGGCGGCCGCGGCGTCGGCCTTGGCCTGCGCCTGGGCGCCGCGGCGGCGGGTCGGCAGCTGCCGGCCCTCGACCTTGGCCTTGGGCGCGGTCACCCCGACCTCGGAGCCGGCGGCGGCCTCGGCCGCGGACTTCGACAGCGTCTCGGACAGGGCGTCGCCGAGGCCGCTGGCGGCCAGCGGGTTGCTGACGATGGTGTTCGCGCCGCCGGTGGGGGCGGACGGGGTGCGGCTGGGCAGCGCGTCGGGCAGGGCCGAAGGTGCCTGCGGCAGGGCCGAGGGCGCCTCGGGCAGGGCGGAGACCGCCGCGTCGGCGACCGGCAGGCCGGAGTCCAGCGCGGCCAGTTCCGGCTGCCCGCCCTTGACGCTGCCCGGGGTGAACAGGGCGGCGGGCAGGACCAGGGTCACGGTGGTGCCGCGGCCCTCGGCGGTGACGAACTCGACCTCGGCGTCCAGGCGGCCGGCGAGGCGGCCCACGACGTAGAAGCCGAGGCGCTGGGCGCCGACGAACTCCGAGGCGCGACCACCGGAGATGCGCTGGTGGGCGGTCTGGACCTCCTCGTCGGTCATCCCGAGGCCGGTGTCCTTGATGGTGATCTCGACGCCGCGGTCGGTCTCGGCGGTGCCGACGACGACGCGGCTGCCGGGGTCGGAGAAGTTCGTCGCGTTCTCGAGGAGCTCGGCGATCATGTGCGAGGCCGACAGCGCGAGGTGGCCGACGACCGGCGGGTCGACCTGCAGGGCGAGGTCGACGCGGTCGTAGTGCTCGATCTCCCCGGCCGCGGTGCGGACGACGTCCGACAGCGGCAGCGGGCGGCGCAGGCGGCGGCCGGTGTTGATGCCGGCCAGCACGAGCAGGGACTCGGCGTTGCGCCGCATCCGGGTCGCGAGGTGGTCGAGGGTGAAGAGGTCCTCGAGGGTGTCGGGGTTCTCCTCGGTCCGCTCCAGCTGGTCCAGGAAGGCCAGCTGGCGGGCCAGCAGCGTCTGGTCGCGGCGGGCGACGTTGACGAACATCTCGGCGATGGAGGCGCGCAGGGCGGCCTGCTCACCGGCGATGCGGAACGTCGTCTCGTTGAGGTCGTTGATGACGACCTTGAGCTGGCCGATCTCGTCGTTGCTGGTGACGGGGATGGGGGTGAACTCCACGCCCGGGCCCTCGCCGGGGGTCTGCATGCGCTCGACCATGCGGGGCAGCTCGTCGCGGACCTCGGTCGCGGCGCGCGCCAGGTCGGCGAGGCGGCGGCCGATGTCGCGGGCGGTGCGGGAACCGAACCAGCCGACGGCGGCGAACAGCAGCAGGGCGACGACGAGCAGGACGACGGTGCCGACGGTGGCGCGGGTGGCCGCGGCGTCGGCCTCCTCGGCGACGTCGGCGGCGCGCTCGACGATGGCGTCCTGGTAGGCCGTGATGACCTGCCCGGTGGTGTCCTCCCACGCGGCCGCCGTCAGCGACGGGGTGCTGCTCGCGGCGAACAGGTTGCGGTCCTGGTTGAGGAAGGCGAGCGCGGAGTTCGTGGGGCCGCTGTTGAGCTGCGCGTCGAACTCGGCGATGTCGTCCTCGCGCAGGCGGTAGCGGGCCTGCTGCTCGAAGTACGCACCGCGCTCGATGGCGGTCTCGCGCAGCCCCTGGACCGCGGAGGAGGAGGTGCCGCCCAGGACGAGGGAACCGGCGGTCTGCTCGACCGCGAGGGCGTCGACGCGCTTGAGCAGGTACCCGAAGGCGCCGATCTCCTGCGCCATGTCGCGGTCGCCGGCCTGCTCGGCCACGGCGACGGTGAGGTCGGTCGCGGCGGAGCTGATGGCGCTGTAGGTGTCGAGCGCCGCGGTGGGCGTGGTGGTGGCGCCGTCGACGGCGTTGCGCGCCTGCGGCAGCGTCTGGCCCAGGGCCCGGGTGACGGCGTCGTTGGCGGCGCCGGCGCTGCCGGCGGTGAGGTCGAGGCCGCTGTCGGCGACGGCCTGCTGGACGGCGGCGATCGCGGCGTCGGTCGCGGCCCGGTCGGTCGCCAGCTTCCCCTCACCCTCGTCGGTGGGCGCGGTCAGGTACTGGACGCTGTCCTTGCGCTCGGTCTGGAGCGCGGTGAAGAACTCGTTGATCGTCGCGGTCGACTTCGCGTAGGCGGCGAGGTGACGGCGCTCCGTGGTCGAGACCGCGTTCTGGGCGGTCGTGGCGACGACGGCGACGAGCAGGAGCACGAGGGGGACGACCAGGAGGACCGCGAGCTTGGCTCGGATGCTCAGGTTCCGCAGCATGTCAACCTTCCGTACGCGTGGTGAGCGGTCGAACTGCTCACCGGGGTGTCGAGCAGACTCGTGAGTGATCGGGACGCGGGACCGCCGGGTGAACCCGGTGGGCACCGAAACCCTCGTTCGGCCCATCGGCAGCCCGGCGCGTCGCTTGACCGTTTCAAGCGCGGCGTGCGTCCCTCGACCCGTGAGCGGTGACGGGGTCGGGGTGGTCGTGGTCGCCGGGGGCGCGGGGACGCGTTTCGCGGCCCGTGCGGGGGCGGGGGCGGACAAGCTGGCCGCCCCCCTGGGGTCCTCGACCGTGAGGGGCACCCTCCTGGAGGGGCTGGACGGGTGGCACGTCGTGGTCGTCGGGCCCGGCGGGGTGCGCGAGGACCCGCCCGGGGGTGGGCCGCTGGCCGGTTTCGCGGCCGGGCTGGCGGCCGTGCGGGGCGAGGTGGTGGTGCTGCTGGGCGGGGACCAGCCGTTCGCGGCGAGCGCGGTCCCGCGCCTGGTGGCGGCGTTGCGGGCGGACCCGGCGCTGGACGCCGTGGTGGGGGTGGACCCCGGCGGCCGGCGGCAGCCGCTGCTGTCGGCGCACCGGCGCGCGGCGGCGGTCCGCGTCCTGGACGGGTTGCCGGCGGTGGCCGGGCTGCCGCTGCGCGAGCTGTTCCGCGGGCACGTCGCGGAGGTCCCCGTGAGCGCGCGCGAGTGCCTGGACGTGGACGTGCCCGCGGACCTGGACCGGGCGCGGGACCTGCTGGGAGGGGCGGGGACGGACCGTCCGACGTAGGGTCCGCAGGGTGCGCGCGGTGATCGTCGACCCTCCCGGTTCCCTCCGGCTGTCCGAGCTGCCCGACCCGGTGGCCGGGCCCGGGGAGGTGCTGGTGCGGGTCGCGGCGGCGGGGGTGAACCGGGCCGACGTGATGCAGCGGCGGGGGAAGTACCCCTCGCCGCCCGGTGCCCCGGAGCACCCCGGGCTGGAGGTGTCGGGGTGGGTCGCGGCGCTCGGCCCGGGGGTCTCGGGGTGGCGGGTCGGCGAGCCGGTCTGTGCGCTGCTGGCCGGTGGCGGGTACGGCGAGCTGGTCGCGGTGCCGGTCGGTCAGGTGCTGCCGGTCCCGGCGGGGGTGCCGGTGGAGGACGCCGCGGCGCTGCCCGAGGTGGCCTGCACGGTGTGGAGCAACGTGTTCACGCTGGCGGGGTTGCGGCCGGGTGAGTCGCTGCTGGTGCACGGCGGGTCCAGCGGCATCGGGACGATGGCGATCCAGCTGGCCCGGCAGGTCGGGGCGCGCGTCGCGGTGACGGCGGGGTCGGCGGAGAAGCTGGAGGCCTGCGCCGCGCTCGGCGCGGAACTGCTCGTGAACTACCGCACCGACGACTTCGTGGCGGCGGTGCGGGCCTGGGAACCGGCGGGGGCCGACGTCGTCCTCGACGTCGTGGGGGCGCCCTACCTGGCCCGGAACGTGGAGGTCCTGGCCACGAACGGGCGTCTCGTCGTGATCGCCACCCAGGGCGGCACGAGCGCCGAGGTCGACCTGGGCACGTTGATGCGCAAGCGGATCTCGTTGCACGCCACGACGTTGCGGGCGCGGCCGACGGCGGAGAAGGCGGCGATCGTCGCGAGCGTGCGCGACCACGTGTGGCCGCTGGTCGCCGACGGCGCCGTGCGCCCGGTGGTGCACGAGCGGTTCGCCCTGGCCGACGCCGCCCGCGCCCACGAGGTGCTGGAGGGTTCGGCGCACGTCGGCAAGCTGCTGCTGCTGACGGGCGCCGAACCCCCCGTCGCCTGAGGGTGGGTCAGGGGGCGTCGAGGACGCGGTCGATGTCGTCGAGGACGCGCCGGCCGCCGAGCGGGCCGACCCCGGAGATCCAGTAGGACGTGTCGACGAGGTGCACGGCCGGGAAGGCCGCGGGGTTGCCTGCGACGAGCGCCGGGACCCCGGCCGGGTCGTCCACGTCCTGGACGGGGACGAACAGGTGGTCGGCGGCGGCCTCGGGGACCCGCTCGGGGGAGATGTCGACCTGGATGCCGCCGGCCCAGTCGCGGGCGGGCAGGGTCAGGCCCGCGCACTCCAGGACGCTGCCGGCGAACGAGGTGGGGCCGTAGAGGCTGAGGGTGCCGCCGTCGCGGGGGCGGACGAGGTTCGCGGTGCCGGCGGACGGGTGCTCGCTCGCGACCTCCTCGCAGTGGCGGCGGTGCTCGGCGAGCAGTTCGGCGGCCCGGTCGGCCCGGCCGAGGGCTTCCCCGACGAGTTCGACGTTCTGCTGCCAGGGGTCGGACTGGGTCGCCATGAACACCGTGGGCGCGATGGCCTGCAGCTCGTCGTAGAGCTCCGCGTGGCGGGAGTCGGTGCCGAGGACGAGGTCGGGGGCGAGCGCCGCGATGGCCTCGAGGTCGGGTTCGGGGACGGTGCCGACGGGTTGCACCGCGTCGCCGACGCCGAGGTAGGCCGGGACGCCGGTGACGTTGCTCGCGACGGCGGCCCCGACGGGGGTGAGGCCGAGGGCGACGGCGGTGTCGAGCTGGAGGGGTTCGAGGACGACGACGCGCCGGGGCTCGGCGGGGACGGTCGTGGTCCCGCGGGCGTGCTGGACGCTGCGCCCGGCCGCGGCGGTCGGGGTCTCCCCCGCCGCCGAGGACGGGGACGAGGAGCAGCCGGCGGCGACGAGCCCGGCGGCGAGGGTGAGGGCGAGGGTTTTCACGCGCACATCAGGTGAGCCTACCCTGACCTGCGCGCTCCTCTCCCCCGCCCTCCCGCGGGACGGTCAGGCCGGGGTCGCGGCCGTGACGGCGATGCGGGTCGGCTGGACGGTCGCGTGCGCGCCCGCCACCCGGACGGTGAGGATCCCCGCGTCGTAGCTCGCGCTCACGGCGTCGGCCGTCACGGTGCTGGGCAGCGAGAAGGCGCGCCGGAAGGCGCCGTAGCGGAACTCGCTGCGACCGCGCGCGTCCTCGGCGCGGAGGTCCTCGCGCTCGCCGCGGACGACGAGCCGGCCCTGCTCGACCTCGACGGTGACGTCGTCGAGGGCGACGCCGGGCAGTTCCAGCTTCACGACCGCGTCGTCGCCGTCGCGCCCCACCTCGGCGGCGGGGACGGGACCGGCGGGGGCGGGACGGGTGGGGGCGCCGAAGCCGCTGCGGACCAGCGCGTCGAACCGGGCCTGGGTCTCGAAGGGGCTGCGGCGCCACACGGACAAGGTGTTCACGATCGTCCTCCTCGGACGGTTCTCGGCGCCCGGGTCGGGCGCCTCCGGGGGTCACAACCTGGGTCGGGTCGGCTCGATGCCGGTGTTCGCCGGGGGCTGACGGGTGGACGGACCCGACCCGGGGAAGGATCACGGCATGGAGCACGTGAAACTCGGCCGCACCGGCCTCGAGGTGTCCCGCCTGGCGCTCGGCTGCATGAGCTACGGCGACCCGCAGCGCGGCAACCACGCCTGGACCCTGCCCGAGGAGGAGAGCCGCCCGTTCCTGCACCGCGCCCTCGACGCGGGGGTGAACTTCTTCGACACCGCGAACGTGTACTCCGACGGTTCCAGCGAGGAGATCCTGGGCCGTGTCCTGCTGGGAGCGGTCCGGCGCGACGAGGTCGTCATCGCCACCAAGGTGCACGGCCGGATGCGCCCGGGCCCCAACGGCGCGGGCCTGTCCCGGCAGGCGATCCTCAGCGAGATCGACAACTCCCTGCGCCGCCTGGGCACCGACCACGTCGACCTCTACCAGATCCACCGCTTCGACCCGACGGTCCCGCTGGAGGAGACGCTGCAGGCGCTGCACGACGTCGTCCAGGCCGGCAAGGTCCGCTACCTCGGGGCCAGCTCCATGTGGGCGTGGCAGTTCGCCAAGGCCCTGCACCTGCAGGAACGCCACGGCTGGACCCGGTTCGTCACCATGCAGGACCACTACAACCTCCTCTACCGCGAGGAGGAGCGCGAGATGCTGCCGCTGTGCGCCGACGAGGGCATCGGCGTCATCCCGTGGAGCCCGCTGGCCCGCGGGAAGCTGACGCGCGACTGGGACGCCGCGACGAACCGGTCGGAGAAGGACGAGTTCGGCAAGACGCTCTACCGCGACTCCGACGCCGACGTGGTGGCGGCCGTGGCCCGCGTCGCGCAGCGCCGAGGGGTCTCCCGCGCCCAGGTGGCGCTGGCCTGGGTGGCGCGGAACCCGGTCGTCACCGCCCCGATCGTGGGGGCGACCAAACCCCACCACCTCGACGACGCGCTCGCCGCGCTGGAGCTGGAGCTGACCGACGAGGAGGTCGCGGAGCTGGAGGCGCCCTACGAACCCCACGAGGTCGCCGGGTTCTGACGCCCCCCGGACGCCGTACGGCTCCACGTCCCGACGGTGCAGGACCGCCGGGACGTGGAGCCGCGGGACGGGATCGGGCGGGGTCGGGCGGGGTCAGGGCCGCCGGGACGCGGCGGCCGGCGCCGGGTCGCGGCCGGCCGCGCCGACGGACTCGACGAACCGCCCGGGCCCGCGCAGGGCCTGCTCGATCTGCTCCAGGCTGCGGCCCTTGGGTTCGGGCACGTAGCGGGCCACGAAGGCGATGCACAGCACGTTCATCAGCGCGTAGATCCCGAAGGTGGCCGTCCGGCCGATGCTGTTGACGGCGGTGAGCGCGGTCAGGGCGATGAGCAGGTCGAAGCCCCACAGGGTCAGCGCCGCCAGGCTCGTCGCGGGCCCGCGCACGGCCAGCGGCAGGATCTCCGGCCCGAGCAGCCAGACGACCGACTGCATGCTCACGCCGTTGAGGCCGATGTAGGCGAACAGCGCGCCGACGATCACCCACTGCTGGGTCACGGAGGTCTGCTCGGGCAGGAAGGACAGCGCGAGCACCCCCATCGCCAGCGCGGAACCGGGCATGAGCAGCAGCAGGATGCGGCGCCGCCCGACGCGGTCGACCAGCAGGGTCCCGGCGATGCCCGCGGCCACGAGCATGACGCCGATCCCGATGCCGGTCAGCAGGGCCACGGAGTCGCCGAAACCCGCGTCGGTGAGCACCGTCGGGGCGTAGTAGACGACCGCGTTGATCCCGGTGAGCTGGGAGAACATGGCGATGCCGAGCGCGGCCACCAGCGCGGGCCGGATCCAGCCGCGGCGCAGTTCCCGCCAGGGGTTGGCCGGCAGCCGGTCCTGCACCGCGTGGATCTCGGCGATCTCCGCGTCCACGTCGTCCTCGGGGCGGCGCAGCCGGGCGAGCACGGCGCGGGCCTGCTCGGTCCGCCCCGCCTCCACCAGCCAGCGCGGGCTCTCCGGCAGCCGCGTCATGCCGACGACCAGGACGAGCGCCGGGACGAGGGCCAGCGCGAACATCCACCGCCAGCCGTCGCCGTGGCCGGCGAGCAGGTACCCGCAGACGTAGGCCACGAGCTGCCCGATGGCGACCATGAGCTGGAACAGCACCATGAGCCGGCCGCGGATCCCCGGCGGGGCCATCTCGGCGATGTAGACGGGCACCATCGCCGAGGCGCCGCCCACCGAGAGCCCGAGGACGAAGCGCGCGGCGATGAGGGAGCCGGTGCCCGGGGCGAGCGCCGCGGCGACGGCCCCCAGCCCGAAGACGACGGCGACGGCCAGCACGATGCGCCGCCGCCCGAACCGGTTGGACAGCGCCCCGCCGCCGAGGGCGCCGACCATCGCGCCGACGAGGATGGCGCTGACCACCACCTCCTGCTCGCGCGGGGACAGCCCGAAGTCGCGGCTGAGGAACAGCAGGGCGCTGGAGATGATCCCGGTGTCGTAGCCGAACAGCAGCCCCCCGAGGGCGGAGGTGGCCGCGACCGCGTAGACGAGCCGGGGTTGCCGGCCCGTGGGGGCGGAGCGGACGCTCACGCCTCTCCCATGACGAGGCCCTCGATGGTGTGCTTCTGCGTGATGGGGGTGAGCTCGTCCACCACCGGGCAGTGCAGGTGGGCCTTCACCCGCTCGGGCAGCTCCTCCCAGTACTGCTTGGTGACCGCCATGTCGTGGTGCTCGGCGTTGCCGGCGCCGGGGGCGTCCACGCCCAGGACGAGCACGGGGCGCGGCTTCTGGGAGAAGTTCTTCGTCCCGCGGTGGATGGTCAGCGCCGAGCGGGCCGAGATGTCACCGCGCTGCGGGTACTTGCGGACCGCCAGTCCCTCGTAGCGGCCGTAGACGGACTTGTCGGGGAACATCTCGTGCTTGAACTCCGACCCGTCGTCGAACTGGGTGCCGGGGGCGACCTCGAAGGGACCCATGTCCTCCTCGGTGTCGACCGCCGTGAGGTTGAAGGCCAGCGAGGTCAGGCGCCGGTCGCGGCGGGTCTCCTCCGGGGCGGGGAAGTCGCGGTGCCAGGGCTGGTTCACGGCGCCGGCGAAGGGGACGTCGAAGCCGAGCTCGACGATCTCGTAGTCCTCCCCGAGGACGCCGGTGCAGACCTGGCGCACCCACGGGTGGTCGACGAGGTCGACGAACCCGCGCATCTGCTCGGGGTGGATCTCCACGTAGTAGCGGTTGGGGCCGCGGCCCACCGCGCCGTCGGGGCGGGAGCGGGCCTCCTCGAAGGCGGCCTCGATGTCCTCGCGGAGCCGGTCGGCCCACTCGGTGCTGAAGGCGCCCTTGCGGGCGACGATCCCGTCGCGGTAGATCGCCGCGACGAGCTCCTCGGTGCTGGGCTCGGGGTCCTGCGGCGTGGTCGGGGTCTGGTTCGCCGTCACGTTCGCGGTCATGGTCCACCTCTTCGTCGAGTACGGGGCGACTCCAGTCTGCAACGTGGCATGCCACGTGGCAAGCGGAGGCCGGGAACACCGTGCGACGATCCTCGGAGGGAGCGGACGAAGGGAGTGCACGCGTGGCGGCGAACCTGCGCGAGGTCGCGGCGAAGGCCGGGGTCTCGGTGCGGACGGTGTCCAACGTCGTCAGCGGGGCCGGCCCGGTCGCCCCCGCCACCCGGGCCCGCGTCCAGCAGGTCCTCGACGAGCTGGGCTACCGGCCGAACCTGGCCGCCCGCCACCTGCGCGGCGGCCGCACCGGCGTCATCGGCCTCGTCGTCCCCGAGCTCACCTCGGCCTACTTCGCCGAGGTGGCGGGCCTGCTGGTCGAGAACGCCCTCGAACGGTCCTGGACGGTCCTGGTCAACGAGTCCGGCGGCACCGTCGAGGGCGAGCGCCGCCTGCTGGAGGGCAGCGGCGGCCGGATGCTCGACGGCCTGGTCGTCAGCCCCTGGGCGCTGCCGCCGGAGGAGCTGTCCGAGCACGCGAGCCGGCTGCCGCTGGTCGTGCTGGGCGAGCGCGACCCCGCGGGCGTGGCCGACCACGTCACCGTGGACAACGTCGCCGCGGCGCACGCGGTGACGTCCCACCTCGCCGGCCTCGGGCGCCGCCGCATCGCCGCGGTCGGGCTGCAGCCGCACCTGACCAACGGCACCGCGGCGCAACGGCTCCTGGGGTACCGGCAGGCGCTCGCCGACGCCGGTCTGCCCCACGACGAGACGCTGGAGGTGCCCGTCGGGACGCTGCACCGGGCCCAGGGGGCGCGAGCGGTGGAAGCCCTGCTGGCCGCGCCGCGACCGCCCGACGCGGTCTTCTGCTTCAGCGACGGCCTCGCGCTGGGGGCGCTGCGGGTGATCCTGCGCAGCGGGCGGCGCGTCCCCGACGACATCGCCGTCGCCGGCTTCGACGACATCGAGGACGGCCGGTACGCGACGCCGTCGCTGACCACCGTGTCCCCGGACAAGCGGCAGATCGCCGCCCGCGCGCTCGCGTGCCTGGCCGACCGCATCGGCCGGCGCGGCACCGTCGCGGCCCAGCGGATCGTCGTCCCGCACCGGCTCGTCGTGCGGGAGAGCACGGCGGGCGCGGAGCCGGGCGGCGGGCGCTAGGCGTGCTCGGCTAGGACGGGGTCGCGAGGACCGCGCGGGCCAGCGACGCGTGCGTCACCAGCGTCGAGACCAGCCCGCTGCGCAGCACGCTCGCGGTGGCCTCGGCGCGCAGGTCGCCGCAGGCCATGGCGACGACGTCGGGGGTCGCGCGCAGCTGGCGGCCCGTGACGCCGATGACCCGGTCGGCCAGGGCGTCGACCTCGGTCCCGTCCGCGCCCAGCAGGACGCCGGTGACCTCCGCGACGACGCCGGCGGCCGAGAGCGCCTCGCGGTCGGCGGTGCCCAGGGAGTCCAGGGCGGTCGACTCCCCCGGCCGCCAGGCGCCGACCGAGACGACGGCGCGGGTGAGCCGGTCGAGCTCGGCCAGCGCCTCGCTGATGCCCGACTGCGACCGCAGCCCGTCGGCGGTGGCGGCGTCGGGCACGGCCAGGGGGGCGTAGAAGGTGGTGGCCGAGGACCCGGTGGCCTCGGCGGCGCGGCGCACGAGCTCGACGGCGCTCTCGTCCACGTCCGGTCGCGGCAGGGCCCCGGACAGCTGCACGAAACGGCAGCCGAGGGGGGCCGCCAGGGCGGCGGCCAGCTGGGAGATGGTCCGGCCCCAGGCGAGGCCGACGACGTCGTCGGCGGTGACGCTCTCCTCCAGCAGCCCGGCGGTGAAGGTCGCGACGGCGCGGCGCTGCCCGGCGACGGTGTCGTCGTCGGGCCGCACGACGTAGACCGACCGCACGCCGAACCGTTCGCGCACGGCGTCGGCGAGGTCGCCGTCGAGGGAGCTGGGCACGACGACCTGGATCTGCACGAGGCCGGCCTCCTGGGCGTCGGCGAGCAGGCGGGCGACCTTGAACCGGCTGACGCCGAGCTGGCGGGCGATGTCGACCTTGGTCTGCCCCTCGACGTAGAAGCGGCGGGCCGCGGCGGCCGCGAGGGCGAGGGCGCTCGTGGACGGGCGGCGGGACGTGGCGCCGCGGGCGGGCGTCTTCGCCATGGCTGCTCCTGGGGGGTGGATGAGTTGACAGTGCCCGTGTCGCGCGTCACGATCGGCACAGCTGAGAGTAGTCCGCTCAAATGAGCGGTCGCAACGGTCGCACCGCCGGGGCACCCCCGGTCCGCGGACCCGGAGATCTCGACCAGTCGAAGAAGACGTCGAAGAGGACACTGGAGGGCACACCATGGCTGGACGTCACGGAATCCACCTGCCCGGCACCCGCTCGAGCATCAGCCGCCGCGCGGCCCTGGGCGGCGCGGCCGGGCTGGGCGGAGCGGCCTTCCTGGGCGCCTGCTCCGGCGCCGGCGGCGGGGGCGGCGCAGGGGGCGGCGGAGGTGGTGGCGACGACAAGACGCTCAACGTCATCATGGTCAACAACCCGCAGATGGTCGACCTGCAGAAGCTCACCGCCGACCACTTCACCAAGGACACCGGCATCACGGTCAAGTACACCGTGCTGCCCGAGAACGACGTCCGCGACAAGATCAGCCAGGAGTTCTCCAGCCAGGCCGGCCAGTACGACGTCGCCTCGATCTCCAACTACGAGGTGCCGTTCTACTCCACCAACGGCTGGCTCGCGCCGCTGGACGACTTCATCTCCGCCGACTCGGAGTTCGACCAGGACGACATCCTCAAGCCGCTGGCGACCGCCCTCACCGGCGAGGACGGCAAGGTCTACGCCGAGCCGTTCTACGGCGAGAGCTCGTTCCTCATGTACCGCAAGGACGTCTTCGAGTCCAAGGGCCTCACCATGCCCGAGAAGCCGACCTGGCAGGAGGTGGCCGACTTCGCCGCCCAGCTCGACGGCGCGCAGCCGGGCATGAAGGGCATCGCCCTGCGCGGCCTGCCCGGCTGGGGCCAGGTGTTCGCCCCGCTCACCACGGTCGTCAACACCTTCGGCGGCACCTGGTTCAGCGAGGACTGGACCGCGCAGGTCAACGCGCCGGAGTTCGTCGAGGCGACGAAGTTCTACGTCGACCTGGTCCGCGCCCACGGCGAGAACGGCGCCCCGCAGGCCGGGTTCACCGAGTGCCTCAACGGCATGACCCAGGGCCAGGTCGCCATGTGGTACGACGCGACGTCGGCCGCCGGGTCCCTCGACGCGGCCGGGTCGCCCGTGGCCGGGAAGATCGGGTACACCGCCGCGCCGGTCAACAAGACCGACTCCTCCGGCTGGCTCTACACCTGGGCCTGGGGCGTGCAGAAGGCGTCCAAGCGGCAGGAGAACGCCTGGAAGTTCATCTCCTGGGCCTCCAGCCAGAAGTACGAGGAACTCGTCGGCACCGAGGTCGGCTGGGCCAGCGTCCCGGCCGGCAAGCGCACCTCCACCTACGAGAACGCCGACTACCAGAAGTCCGCCGGCCCCTTCTACCAGGCCACCCAGGACGCCATCAACGCCGCGAACCCGGAGGACCCGGGCCTGCAGCCCCGCCCGGCCCCCGGCATCCAGTTCATCGCGATCCCCGAGTTCGCCGACCTCGGCACCCAGGTCTCGCAGTTCGTCTCCTCGGCCATCGCCGGGCAGACCAGCGTCGAGGACGCCCTGGACCAGGGCCAGGAACTCGCCACGAAGCTGGTCAGCGACAAGTACAAGAAGTGACCCCCGCGGGGCCCCGGTGACGCCGGGGCCTCGCCACCCAGCCCCGCCACCCCAGCCGTCTGCCCCCCGGGAGCACGGAGGACGTCCCCCATGAGCGCAAGCACCGCCCCCCACCACACGAAGGTGGGCCCCGACCGGCCCCAGCGCAGTGCGGGCTCGGCGCGCCGGGCCGCCGACTGGGCCCGCCGCGCGCCCCTGCTGCCCGCGCTGATCTTCACGATCATCGTGACGCAGCTGCCGTTCGTGGCGACCATCGTCATCTCGTTCATGAACTGGAACTCCTACTACCCCCAGGACCGCGGGTTCGGCGGCATCGACAACTACGTCTCGGTGTTCACCAACGCCCAGCTGCGCGAGGCCGTCGTCAACACGGTCGTCCTCACCGTGACGGTCGTGCTCATCAGCCTCGTCCTGGGGATGCTCATCGCCCTGCTGCTGGACCGGAGGTTCGCCGGCCGCGGCGCCGTGCGCACCATGATGATCGCGCCGTTCCTCGTCGTCCCCATCGCCGCCGCCCTGCTGTGGAAGCACGCCCTGTTCAACCCGAACTACGGCCTGCTCAACGGCACGATCAACGCGGTCTGGAAGCTGTTCGGCTCCGACTCGGCCCCGCAGGTCGACTGGCTGTCCACCGCGCCGAAGATCGCCATCGAGGTGTCCCTCATCTGGCAGTGGACGCCGTTCATGATGCTGATCCTGCTCGCGGGCCTGCAGTCGAAACCGGCCGACGCCGAGGAGGCCGCCCGCATGGACGGCGCCAGCGCCTTCCAGATCTTCCGGTACCTGACGTTCCCGCACCTGCGGCAGTACCTCGAGCTCGGCGGCCTGCTCGGCGCCATCTACATCGTGCAGAACTTCGACGCCGTGTTCACCATCACCGCCGGTGGCCTGGGCACCGCGAACCTGCCGTACACGATCTACCAGACCGTGTTCTCCGCCCACGACTACGGCCTCGCCTCGGCCATGGGCGTCGTGGTCGTCATCGCCACCATCGTCATCGCGACCTTCGCCCTGCGCGTCGTGTCCAGCATGTTCAAGCAGGAGGCCGGCCGATGAGCACCGCCGTTCTGAAGTCGGGCACGAACGCCCACGTCCCCACCTCCAAGAAGGAGCAGCGCGCCCGGGAGCTGAACCGCAGCAAGCCGATCTGGGGCGCCCTGGCCTGGGTCGTCGGCGTCCTGTTCGTCCTGCCCGTGCTGTGGATGGTCCTGACGTCCCTGCACTCCGAGACCGACGCGGCCACCAACCCGCCCTCGATCGCCGCCGCCCTCACCCTGGACGGCTACCGCGCGTTCTGGTCCGCCGGGCCCGTCCCCCCGCTGCTGAACTCGGCGATGGCGTCGGTGATCTCCACCGCCCTCGTCCTGTGCCTGGCGATCCCGGCCGCGTTCGCGCTGTCGATCCGCCCGGTGCGCAAGTGGACCGACGTCATGTTCTTCTTCCTGTCCACGAAGTTCATGCCGCTGGTCGCGGGCCTGCTGCCGCTGTACCTGTTCGCCACGCAGACCGGCACCCTGGACAACATCTGGCTGCTGATCGTCCTGTACACCTCGATGAACCTGCCCATCGCGGTGTGGATGATGCAGTCGTTCCTGGCCGAGGTCCCCGGCGAGATGCTGGAGGCGGCGTCCATCGACGGCGCCGGGCTCCTGCGGATGCTGTGGTCGATCGTCCGGCCCGTCGCCATGCCCGGCGTCGCGGCCACCGCGCTGATCTGCTTCATCTTCTCCTGGAACGAGCTGCTGCTGGCCCGCACCCTGACCGCCACCGTCGCCGGGACCGCGCCGGTCTTCCTCACCGGCTTCGTCACCAGCCAGGGCCTGTTCCTCGCCCAGCTGTGCGCGGCGGCCACGGTCATCTCCCTGCCCGTGCTCGTCGCCGGTTTCGCCGCCCAGGACAAGCTCGTGCAGGGTCTGTCCATGGGTGCCGTCAAGTGACCAGCACCGAGTGACCCCCAGCGAGTGACCCCCACCCCCAGCGACCCCAGCAGCCCAGCGACGTTCGGAGAGACCCCGGTGACCCAGCTGAACCCGCAGAACCTCGCCGCGATCGGCACCGGCACCCACCCCCGGGTGCCCGTCCCCGCCTACGACCGCGCGCAGGTCACGCCGGGGATCGTGCACCTGGGGGTGGGCGGTTTCCACCGCGCCCACCAGGCCATGTACCTCGACCGCCTCATGAACGCCGGGCAGGCGCTGGACTGGGGCATCCGCGGCATCGGCGTCCTGCCGCACGACGCGCGGATGAAGGAGGTCATGGACGCCCAGGGCGGTCTGTACACCCTGGTGCTCAAGGCCCCCGACGGCTCCCGCGAACCGCGCGTCATCGGGTCCATCCTGGACTTCCTGCACGCCCCGGCCGACCCGGACGCCGCGGTCGAGGCGATGGCCGACCCGCGGATCCGCATCGTGTCCCTCACCGTCACCGAGGGCGGGTACAACATCGACGCCGTCACCGGCGAGTTCGTCCTGGACGAACCGGGCGTGGCCGCCGACCTCACCGACGGGGCCGTGCCGCGGACGACGTTCGGCCTGGTCACCGAGGCGCTGCGCCGCCGCCGCGAGCGCGGCGTCCCGCCGTTCACGATCATGTCGTGCGACAACATCCAGGGCAACGGGCACGTCGCCCGCAAGGTGTTCGTCGCCTTCGCCACGGCCAAGGACCCCGACCTCGGGGCGTGGGTCGACGCGAACGTCCGGTTCCCGAACTCCATGGTCGACCGCATCACCCCCGGCACCACCGACGACGACCGCGCCGAGGTCTCCGAGCGGTTCGGGATCGAGGACGCCTGGCCCGTGGTGTGCGAACCGTTCGTGCAGTGGGTGCTGGAGGACGACTTCGGCGCCGGCCGTCCCCCGTACGAGGACGCCGGCGTGCAGGTCGTCGAGGACGTCGAGCCGTACGAGCTGATGAAGCTGCGGCTGCTCAACGCCAGCCACCAGGCGCTGTGCTACTTCGGGTACCTGGCCGGGTACCGGCTCGTGCACGAGGTGGCCCAGGACCCGCTGTTCGCGGGCTTCCTGCTGGCCTACATGGAGCGCGAGGCGACGCCGACGCTGGAGCCGGTCCCCGGGATCGACCTGGACGCCTACCGGCGCGAGCTGATCGCCCGGTTCTCCAACGGCGAGGTCCGCGACACCGTCGCCCGGTTGTGCAACGAGAGCTCGGACCGCATCCCGAAGTGGCTGCTGCCGGTGGTCCGGCAGCAGATCGCCTCCGGCGGGGAGTTCTTCCGCGCCGCCGCCGTCGTGGCGAGCTGGGCTCGCTACGCCGAGGGCGTCGACGAGCAGGGCGAGCCGATCGCGGTGTCCGACCGGATCGCCGACCGCCTCGTGGCGACCGCGCAGCGCAACCGGGACGAGCCGACGGCCTTCATCGCCGACCGGTCCCTGTTCGGCGACCTCGTCGACGACGAGGCGTTCGTCGCCGAGTACACCGCCACCCTGGCGTCGCTGCACGCCAAGGGCGCCCGCGCGACGCTGGAGGACCTCGTCGCGCGCTGAGGCGGGGCCCCCGGGGCGTCCCGGGGGCCCGCGCCGCTCTCCTACGATGGGCCCATGGCTTCCAAGGTGGTCCCCGCACGGGGCATGCGCGACGTCCTGCCGGTCGAGAAGGCCCGCCGGGAGCACGCGCTGCACGTGATCCGGGAGGTCTACCGCTCGTTCGGCTTCGACGAGGTCGAGACCCCGGCCCTGGAGGAACTGTCCCGCCTGGAGTCCGGGCAGGGCGGCGAGAACGAGAAGATGCTGTTCAAGGTCATGCGCCGCGGCCTGGCCGCCGACGAGCCGCTGCTGCCGGCCGACGCCGCCGACCTCGGGCTCCGCTTCGACCTGACGGTCCCCCTCACCCGGTACGTCGCCTCGAACGCGGCGGCGCTGCGGATGCCCTTCAAGGCGGTCCAGATCGGGCCGGTGTGGCGGGCCGAGCGGCCGCAGAAGGGCCGCTACCGCCAGTTCGTCCAGTGCGACATCGACATCGTCGGCGAACCCGGCAGCCTCGCCGAGATCGAGCTCGTCACCGCGACCCACACGGCGCTGACCCGCCTGGGTCTGACCGGCACGGTCCTGCGGATCAACGACCGCGGCGTCCTGACGGGGCTGCTGACCGGCTGCGGGTTCGCCGAGGCCGACCACGGCAGCGTCCTGATCACCGTCGACAAGAACGACAAGATCGGCCTGGACGGCGTGCTCGGCGAACTGCGCGCGAAGGGTTTCGCCGAGGACGCGGTGGCCGCGCTGGAGAAGGCGCTGACCGACCTGCTGCCGCTGCGCGACGTCGCCCGCCTCGGCGACGGGGCCCTGCCCGGGACGGTCCCGGCCGAGTCCGTCGGCCGGCTGCAGGAGATCGCCGCGGCGCTGGCGGTGTCGGCCCCCGACCTCGACGTCCAGTTCGACGTGACGCTGGTGCGCGGGATGGGCTACTACACCGGCCCGATCTTCGAGATGGGTTTCGCGAGCGGGGGTTCCTCGATCGCCGGCGGCGGCCGCTACGACAACATGGTCGGCCGGTTCTCCGGCCGGGACCTGCCCGCGGCGGGCTTCTCGATCGGTTTCGAGCGGATCGTCGACGAGATCGCGCTGCCCACCGACGCCGCCGGGGCGATCGCGCTGGTGCACCCGGCCGGGGCCGACGCGGGCGCGCTGCTGCGCAAGCAGCAGGAGCTGCGGGCGACGGGGGCGCGGGTCGCGCTGGTCAAGCAGGCCAAGCGGATGCAGCCGCTGTTCGACGCGCTCGTGGCCGAGGGGTACACGCAGGTCGTGCGGGCGCGGGTGGACGACCAGGGCGTCCTGGGCTTCACCGACCCCGCTCCCCTCACCGCCTCCTGACCCCACCCCACCCCACCCCACCGCCCGGTCCGCCGCGGTCGAGGACACCGGAGTCCTCGACCGCGGTGAGGGGCCGCCTCCCCCGATCCCCCTCCCGGGGACCCTTGCGCTCTCGGTAGTCAGCGTTACTATGTACTGGTAGTCAGCGACACTGAGTACCAACGAGGCGAGCGGGACGGACGTCGTGGCCGGACAGATCACCGAGATGCTCAAGGGCACCCTGGAGGGCATCGTCCTGGCGACCCTGGCCGTCCGCCCCGCCCACGGGTACGACATCACCGCCTCCCTGCGCGACCAGGGGTTCGAGGACATCGCCGAGGGGACGATCTACGCGCTCCTCGTGCGCCTGGAACGACGCGCCCTGGTCGACGTCCAGCGCACCCCCTCCCAGAAGGGACCACCCCGCAAGACCTACTCCCTGAACGCCACCGGGCGTGAGCACCTCGAGGAGTTCTGGCGGACGTGGACCTTCCTCTCCCGGCAACTGGAACAGCTCCGAAAGGACGGTCCGCAACCATGCCCAGGAACTTCGTCGAAGTCCTCACCGGCGCCTTCGAGGACAAGCAGCGCTGGCGGGCCTACCGGCGCCGCCTGAAGGCCCTGCCCGAGGAGCACCGCACCACGGCCGAGGCCGTCGAGCGCTACCTCATGCGGTCCGCCGACAGCCCGACGAGCGGCGACGCGGCCGCGACCATGTACGAGGGCCTGGTCGACCTGTTCGAGCAGGCCGCGGCCGACGGCACACCCGTGCGCGACGTCGTGGGCGACGACCCCGTCGAGTTCGCCGACACCTTCGCCCGCACCTACTCCGACGGCGGCTGGAACGCCGGGGAACGCCGCCGCCTGCGGCGCGCGGTCGACGGCACCGCCGACGGGGAGGAACCGTGACCCCGGCCGCGGTCCGGGTCCGCGGCCTGGAGAAGTCCTACGGGCCGGTGCACGTCCTGCGCGGCGTCGACCTGGACGTGGACCGCGGCAGCGTCCTGGCCCTGCTCGGCTCCAACGGAGCGGGCAAGACCACCCTGGTGCGGATCCTCGCCACCCTGACCCGGCCCGACGCGGGGACCGCCACCGTCGCCGGGCACGACGTCGTGACCGACGCCGGCGCCGTCCGCGCCGCGATCAGCCTCACCGGGCAGTTCGCCGCCGTGGACGACCGGCTCAGCGGCCGGGAGAACCTCCTGCTCATCGCCCGCCTGCGCCGCCAGCCGCGACCGCGCGCCGTCGCCGACGACCTCCTCGCCCGCTTCGAGCTCACCGACGCCGCCGACCGCGAGCCCGCGACGTACTCCGGCGGCATGCGCCGGCGCCTGGACATCGCAATGAGCCTCATCGGCGACCCGGCGGTCGTCTTCCTCGACGAACCGACCACCGGCCTGGACCCGCAGGCGCGCCACCAGGTCTGGCGGACCGTGGCGGGACTGGCCGCCCACGGCACCACCGTGCTGCTGACGACCCAGCACCTGGAGGAGGCCGAACGGCTCGCCGACCGCATCGCCATCCTGCACCGGGGCCGGATCATCGCCGACGGCACCCCGGCCGAGCTGGAGGCGCTGCTGCCGGCGGCCCCCGTCGAACTCGTCCCGAGGCGCCCCGGCCTGGAGGAGGTCTTCCTCGCCGTCACCGGCGCGGCCGGCGAGGGTCGGGTGACGACGTGAGCGGAGGGCCCCTGCGCGACACCGCCCTGCTGACCGGTCGTTCGCTGCGGCACGTGCTGCGCAGCCCCGACACGATCATCACCACCGCGGTCATGCCCGTCGCCTTCCTGCTGCTGTTCGTCTTCGTGCTCGGCGGCGCCATCGACACCGGCGCCGGCACGGGGGAAGGCGACTACACCGGGTACCTGCTGCCGGGCATCCTGCTCATCACGGTGGCCTCCGGGGTCGCCTACACGGCGCACCGGCTGTTCCTGGACGTGCAGAGCGGGTTCGTCGAGCGCTTCCGGTCCCTGCCCATCGCCCGCTCGGCGGTGCTGTGGGCGCACGTGCTCACCTCGGTGGTCGCGAACCTGATCTCGATGGCGGTGGTCGTGGCGGTGGCGCTCGCGATCGGTTTCCGCACCGGCGCCGGGATCGGGAGCTGGCTCGCGGTCGCCGGCATCCTCCTGCTGTTCACGCTCGCGATGACCTGGCTGGCCGTGAACCCGGGCCTGACGGCCACCTCGGTCGAGGGGGCGAGCGCCTTCAGCTACCCGTTGATCTTCCTGCCGTTCCTCAGTTCCGCGTTCGTCCCCACCGGCTCCATGCCCGGCCCGGTGCGGTGGTTCGCCGAGCACCAGCCGGTGACGTCGATCGTGGACACGATCCGCGCCCTGCTCACCCAGCAGCCGGTGGGGAACGCCGTCTGGCCGGCGCTGGGGTGGTGCGGGGCGATCCTCCTGCTCGCGCACGCGGCCGCGGTGCTGGCCTACCGGCGCAAGCTCGGCTGAACCCCCGCCCGGACCCGCCGCCCACCCCGGCAGGGCCGGGCGGCGGGGCCGGGCGGCGGGTCCGGGCGGCGGCCTCACACCGGGGCGAGCCGGGGCGCGGGGCGACCCTGCCGGGTCGCGGCCACGGTCAGCTGCTGCCGGTCCTCGAGGGCCTCGTCCTGCGATGAGCGGACCTCGCGCGCGTCGAGGAAACCGCGCAGCCGGCCGGGGTCGTTCGTGATGATCCCGTCGACGCGGTTCCGGAGCAGATCGGCCCACACCCGGGGCTCGTCCACCGTGTAGGGGTACGTCGCCACACCCGCCGCGTGGTACTCCGCGACGACGTGCGGGCTGGCGACCAGCCCCGCGACGTACGGGTTCACCGCGACGACGCCGAGCTCGGCGACGTCCCGCTCGGCCCGGGCGCGGGCGACGCCCGTGGGGGTCGACAACGCGGTGAACGGGTCCTGGGCGACCTCCCGGAAGGACTGCTCCAGCTCCTCCCAGGCGACCGGGTTCCCCGGGTGCAGCACGAGCAGGGCCCGCCGGACGTCGGGGGCGACGTCGCGCAGGGCCTGCACCGTGCTGCGCTCGAAGCTCTGGACGATGCTGCGCCCGGCCACCCCGGCCGCGCGCAGCTCCGCCACCGCCCCGGCGGCGGTGCCCGCCGTCCAGGCGCCCTTGAACTCCACGAGCAGCCCGGCCGCCGGGAACCGGGCCACCACCCCGACGACCTCCCGCAGCGTGGGGACGCGCTGCCCGGCGAACGCCGGGGCGAACCACGCCCCGGCGTCCGCGGCGCGGACCTCCTCACCGGCGCGGTCCTCGACGTCGCCGGTGGTGTCCGACGTCCGGTCCAGCCTCGCGTCGTGCAGCACGACCGGGACGCCGTCGGCGTCCAGCCGCACGTCGATCTCCAGCAGGTCGGCCCCGGCGCGCAGGGCCGCCTCGAACGCGGCCAGGGTGTTCTCCGGCGCCACCGCGGAGTAGCCGCGGTGCGCGATCACGAGCGGTCGGGTCATGTCGACGGGCCTCCAGGGTCAGGACTTCAGCAACGGCTCCACGTCCGCCGCGTAGGACTGCTGGATCTCGCTCTGGGCGGTGCCCCAGGCGTCCTTCGACGCGGCACCCTGGAGCATCACCTTCTCCCAGGCGGTGACGGTGGACTGGTCGCCGCCGGGCACGAACACGCGCGCGTAGTCCTGCGTGCGGGTGTTCGCGAGCTGGTCGACGGCCGTCTTGAACAGCGGCGTCCGCGCGTACACCTCCTGCATCGGGGCGGAGTTCACCGCACCCGTGGTGACGGGCATGTAGCCGGTGTTCTGCGAGAAGTAGGCGGTGTTGTCGTCCTCGGCGAGGAACTTCAGGAAGGTGGCCGCGGCGAGCTGCTGCTCCGGGGAACGCTTGGCCGGGACGGCGAACCCGGCGCCACCGGTCGGGACGAACTGCCCCGCCTCCCCGCCGGGCAGGAACGCGTTGCCGACCTCGAAGGTCGCCGCCTCCAGGATCCCCGACAGCGAACCGGTCGAGCCGATCACCGAGGAGTACAGCCCGGCACCGAAGTCGGAGGCCTGGTCGGAGGAGGAGACCGCCGCCCACCCCTTCGTGATGTAGCCCCGCAGGTAGTCGCTGGCCGCGAGCACCTGCTCGCTGTCGACGGTCATCGTCCACTCGTCGCTCAGCGCACCGCCCGTGCCCCAGATGAGGTTCTGGTGGATCCAGGTCGCGTTGCCGGTGCCCTTGCCCAGGCCGTACGGGGCCTGGGCGCCGGTGCCGGCGGCGGCGAGCTTCGGCAGCCACTGCTCGAACTCGGCCCAGGTCTGCGGCCCGCGGTCGGGCAGCCCGGCCGCCGACCAGTGCGCCTTGTTGTAGTAGAAGACCGGGGTGGAGCGGCAGTACGGGACCGCCCACTGCGAGCCGTCGTACTGGTAGTCGGCGTACAGGCCGTCCTGGTAGTTGTCCACGTCCACCCCGGCCGCCGGCAGCAGGTCCTGCAGCGGGGCGAGCTGGCCGTTGATCGCGTACCGGAACCACCACACGTCGCTCAGCAGCACCAGGTCCGGCAGGTCCGAACCGGTCAGCGCGGCCTGGAACTTCTGCGAGATCTCGTCGTAGTTCGAACCGGCGGTGACGAACTCGACCTCGATGTCCGCGTTCTCCTTCGCCCAGCGGGTCAGGAACTCCGCCTCGACGGGCTGGGACGAGCCGGGGTGGTTCGTCCAGATCGTCACGCGGTCGGCCGGGGTGATCGCGCTCCAGTCGGTCTTCTCGGCCGAGGCGGTGCCTCCGCCGGAGGACGCGGTCGAGGGGCCCGAGCAGGCGGCCAGCCCGAGGGCGCCCACGCCCGCGCCCATGAGGCCGAGGGCACCGCGGCGGGGCAGCAGGAAGTCGTTCACGGTTGTCGCTCCAGGGTTTCGAGGGTTCAGTTCGCGAGCGCACCCGCGGCGAGGCCCGCCACGAGTCGGCGCTGGAAGAAGAGGAAGACGAGCAGGATCGGGAGCATCACCAGCACGGTGCCGGCCATGAGGACACCCCAGTTGGTGATGCCGTCGTTGTTCTGCAGGAGGGTGAGACCCACCGGCAGGGTCATCATCGTCGAGCGGTCGGTGACGAGCAGCGGCCACAGGTACTGGTTCCACTCGGTGACGACCGAGACGAGCGCCACGGCGGAGACGGTCGGCGCCGACAGCGGCACGACGAACCGCCACAGCCGCCGCCAGTGCCCGGCGCCGTCGAGGGTGGCGGCCTCCAGGACCGAGACCGGCAGCGTCTGGAAGTGCTGCCGGAACAGGAACGTCCCGAGCGCGCTCGCCATGCCGGGGACGACGATCCCCTGGTAGGAGTTCAGCCAGCCGATCTGCGCGACGAGCGTGTAGTTGGGGATGAGCGTGACCTGCGGCGGGACCATGAGCGCGGCGAGCACCACGAGGAACACGACCCGCCGGCCGGGGAACTCCACGAACACCAGCGCGTACGCGCACATGAGGCCGAGCACGACCTTCAGGCCCGCGCCGAGCACCGTCGTGAGGACGCTGTTCAGCAGGAAGTGCCCGAACGGCACGGTCGCGAACACGTCGGCGTAGTTCTGCCAGTCCAGCGCGCCCGGCAGCCACCGGGGCGGGATGGTGTAGATCTCGCTGCGGTCCTTGAAGGACGCCAGCAGCATCCACAGCAGCGGCACGACCATGACGAGCGCGGCCACGACGAGCCCGGCGTACCCGAGCACGTCGACCCGGCGCCCCGGCTGCCGCAGCGCCTGCCCACCGGACCGGGGGGCGGGGACGCGCCCGGCCCCGGAGGTGGTCCTCTCCTCGACGCTCACCGGTAGTGCACCTTCCGCTCGACGACGACCATCTGGACGATCGTCACGACCAGCAGGGCGAGGAACAGCAGCGTGGCGATGGCCGAGGCGTACCCGGCGGAACCGTCGACGAACGCCTCCTGGTACACCTGGTAGACCATCGTGGTCGTCCCCTCCAGCGGTCCGCCCTTGGTCATGGCGCGGATGATGTCGAACGACCCGCCGGCGTTGGACTCGATGAAGACCGTGACGCCCAGGAAGAACGTCGTGGGCGACAGCAGCGGGAACACGATCGACCAGAACGTGCGGGCGCCGGAGGCGCCGTCGATCTGCGCGGCCTCGAGGATGTCGGCGGGGACGGACTGCAACGCGGCCAGGTAGATGATCGCGACGTAGCCGACGTACTTCCACAGGTACACGACGCAGACCATGGCCAGGGCCCAGTCGGGGTCGTTGTACCAGTTCGGCGAGCCGATGCCGACCGCGCGCAGCAGGCCGGAGACCAGGCCGTACTGCGGGTCGAACACGAACAGCCAGCAGATGCCGACGGCGACCCCGGACAGCACGTACGGGGCGAAGACGACGGCCCGCACGACGGTGCGGCCCCGCAGGTCCCGGTCGAGCAGCCGGGCCAGCGCCAGGCCCAGGCCCATGCAGCCGCCGACGGTGACGACCGCGAAGACCAGCGTGGTCAGCAGGACCGTCGGCGTCTTCGGGTCGCCGAAGTAGTTCACGTAGTTCTGCAGGCCGACGAAGGTCGCCGTGTCGGACCCGAGGTTCCAGTGCAGCAGCGAGTACTGCACGTTCTGCACGAGGGGTTTGTAGACGAACAGGACGAGGAGCGCGACGTTGGGCCCCGCGAGGAGCAGGAAGGTTCCCCACGACTTCCACGGAGTTCTCCGGGTGCGTGCTGCGGGAACCTGGTGGAGGGTCGTCAACGCGACCTCCTCCCAGGACGGGGGCGGGCTGGACGTCGTGAACAGTAGTTCGCGGTCCCCGGGGGTCCTGGCCGCTCCCGCGCCGTCCCGGGGAACGGTCATCGAGTGTTCACCTGCGGTGGGCTCGCGCGCCGTCCGCGTCATCGGGCGTTCACCGCGCGGGCCCTCCGTCAGCCGGGCTGGCAGTGCGGGCACCACCAGGTGCGGCGCTGCTCGGGGTCGCCGGGGACCTCCGCGCGGACCTGCACGGTCGTCCCGCACCGCAGGCAGGGTTTCCCGGCCCGCCCGGACACCCAGTGCTGCCGGCCGGGGCGGGTGTCGCCCGTCGTCACCTGCGGCGCCCGGGACGGCCCCACCGAGAACGTGAGCATCTTCACGGCGAGCCGGACCAGCGGGGGCAGGTCGACGTCGGCGACCGGGGTCCACGGCGAGTGCCCGCGCAGGAAGCACAGCTCGTCGGCCCACAGGTTCCCCAGGCCGGCGAGGTTGCGCTGGTCGAGCAGCGCCGCCTTGATCCCGCGCTCGGGGCGGCGGGCGAGGTTCGCGACGGCGGCGGCCACCCGGTCCTCGGCGGGGGTGGCGGCGTCGAGCAGGTCGGGGCCGAGGTGGCCGACGACGCGGTCCTCCTCGGCGGTGGGCAGCAGCTCCACGACCGGCATCCGCAGCGCGGCGGCGGTGGGCCCGTCGGTGGTGAGCAGGACGCGGACGTCCGGCCACAGCCGCGCCGGCAGCCGCTTGCCGGGGGCGAGCACCGTCCACTCCCCGTCCATCCGCAGGTGGGTGTGCAGGGTCACCGGTCCGGTCAGCGCGCTGTCGGCCGGGTCGAACCGGGTCAGCAGGTGCTTGCCCCGCGAGGCGGTCCCGAGGATGCGTGCTCCGCTGAGGTCGGCCGTCGCGAGCTGCGGGACGCGCAGGTCGCTGCCGAGCACGGGGCGCCCGGCCAGCCGCGCGTGGAGCCGGCGCGCGAGCAGGAACACGGTGTCTCCTTCGGGCACCCGGCCACCGTGCCCGACGTCCCGCCGATCCGCACGGTGTGTTCACGCGGGATGACTGGCTGCTGACGGGCGGTGGGGTGAAGCTGAGGCATGAGCTCGCGTCGGCTGCCCCTGCTCGTGGCGTTCTGCGTCCTGCTCGTCGGGGTCGCGGCCGTGCTGGCCGTGGCGGCCCTGCCCGGGCACCGCCGGGTCCCGGCGCGGGCGGTGGTGCCGGCGGAGCTGCCCGGGTACAGCCACCTGACGGCCGACCTGGCGACGAACCCGGTGGGCGCCGCGCTGGCGCTGTACCGGCAGGGGCTGGGCGTGGAGCTCGCCGACGTCCCGCAGGCGCTGCTGGTCGGCGCCGACGGCGGCAGCGCGCGGCGGCTCACCCTGGCCCTGGACCGCGGCGCCGCCGACACGCAGGGCGACCCGGCGCCGATGCTGCTGTCGCCGGACGGCCGGACGGTCGTCCTGGGCGACTGGTCCTCCGGCCCGGTCCCGGGGTCCGCGACCGCGGGCAGTTCGGACCTCGCGCTCGTGGACCTCGCCACGGGCGCGGCCCGCGTCCACGTGGTGCCGCGCGTGCCGGGCGTCGTGCCGGTGGCGTGGAGCCCCGACGGCGCGAAGGTCGCCTACCTCGGCACGGAGGAGCCGACGACCCCGTTCACCAGCGCCCCGGGGCAGCTGTACGTGTTCGACGTCGCGGCCCGCAGGGCGGCGGCGGTCGCCGGCGGCGAGCGCGTCGTGGCCGCGGCGTTCAGCCCCGACGGTTCCCGGCTCGCGTTCCAGGCCCCCGGCGCGCAGGTCCTGCGGGTCGTGGAGCTCGCCACCGGCGCCGCGACGGAGCTGCCCGTCCCGGCGGGCACGACGCTGGTCGACGGGCCGGCGTGGTCGCCCGACGGGCGGCTCATCGCGGTGTCCGAGGGCGGGCAGCGCCTGCGGTTCGTGCCGACGGCGCCGGGTGGGCAGGTCCCGGCGCCCGTGCCCGGCAGCGGCGGGGTGCTGGGCTGGACGTCGCCGGAGGTCGTCGTGCACCCGGCGGTGGCCGAGGGCGAGGACGGGGCGGGTGGGGACTTCCGGGTGGTGCGCAGCGACCTGCGGACCGGGGTGACGTCGCCGTTCTTCCGGGTGCCGACCACCGGTGGGGAGTTCGCCGTGGGTGAGGTGTCGCTGGCGACGGCGCTGCTGCCGGAGGCCCTCACCGTCCCCGGTGTCGCGGTCGACCGCGGCCCGTGGCCGCTGGAGCTGCGGGTGGGGGTGGTGCTCGGCGCGGCGCTGCTGGCGGTCCCGGCGACCGTGGGCCTGCGCCGCCGGGTGCGGGAGCTGCACGCGCTGACGGCGGTCCCGGACTGGGCCCGCGACCCCAGCCGCGGCTGACCCCGGCCCGGTCCGATCACGTCGGGGGTCCCCCCGGTCGTGGTGGGATGGAACGGTGGAACCGCACCCGCACGCCCACGTCCACGACGGCTCCCCGCCGGCGCCGCTGGGGCGGCGCACGCGGCGGGTCCTGACCCTCGTCGTCGTCGCGGTGGTCCTCGCGGCCGTGGCGGGGATGGCCGCCACCTGGCCGCGGGACGTCCCGAGCGCGTCGGTGGGGTACGTGGGGGCGGAGGCGGTGCGCGGCGACGTCGTGTCCACGACGATGCTCACCTGCCGGGGCGAGCTGGCCGAGGAGCGGCTGCCCGACGGGACGCTGCCGGAGACCGTCGAGTGCCCCGAGGCGACCGTCCGCGTCGACGGCGGCACCGAGGTGACCGTCCCGGTCCCCGCCGCCGCCTACCACGGCGGCCTGGGCCCGGGCACCCGCGTCGTCCTGACCCGCTACCCCGCCGAGCCCGGCGGGCAGGACACCTACGTGTGGGACGACGTGGACCGCCGCGTCCCGCTGGCGGTGGTGGTGGCGGTGTTCGTGGTCCTGACCGTCGCGGTGGGCCGCCGCCGCGGGCTCGCGGCGCTGGCCGGTCTGGCCCTGGGCGGGGCGGCCATCGCGTTCCACGTCGTCCCGGCCCTGCTGGCGCAGGAGGACGCCGTCGTCGTGGGGCTGAGCGCGGCGACGGCCGTCATGGGCGTCGTCATCTACCTCACGCACGGTTTCTCGATGCGGACCACGGTGGCGTACCTGGGGACCGTCGCGGGCCTGCTGGTCACGGCCGCCGCGGCCGTCCTGGCCGTGGACTCGGCGCACCTGACGGGCCTGAGCGACGAGAACGCCTACACCGTCACGGTCCTGACCGGGGCGGTGGACCTGCGCGGGGTCGTGCTGGCCGGGACGCTGGTGGCGGCGCTGGGCCTGCTGAACGACGTCACCATCACCCAGGCCGCGTCGGTGTGGGAGGTGCGCGCGGCCAAACCCGGCGCCGGTTTCCGGGAACTGTTCGCGGCGGGCATGCGGGTGGGGCGGGACCACCTGGCGTCCACCGTGTACACCGTGACCTTCGCCTACGCCGGGGCGGCGATGCCGTCGCTGCTGCTGGTGGAGCTGTACGACCAGCCGCTGGGGCAGCTCGTGAGCTCGGCGGCCATCGCCGAGGAACTCGTCCGCTCCGCCGTCGGCGGCACCGCCCTCGCGCTCACCGTCCCGTTGACGACGGCGCTCGCCGCGGCGCTCGTGCTGCGCTCCCCGCGGGGATCCGGTAGCGGATCAGCCGGGCCGAGTTGACGGCCTCGAACACCGACGAGGCGTTGTGCGCGGCGGTCAGGACGAGGCGCCCGAGGGGCGCGGCGATGGGCAGCACGGTTCCTCCAGTGAGATCGGTTCTCATTGCACCACACGGGGCGGGGACCCGCGCATCACGGGGCCACCGTGAACCGGTACTCCGTCACGCTGTGGAACTCCTCCCCCACGAGCAGCACCGTCGTGGGGAACCCCGGGCGGTTCGGCGCGTCGGGGAAACCCTGCGTCTCCAGCGCCAGCCCGGTGCGCGGCCCGTACGGGGCGCCGGCCTTGCCGACCAGCGTCCCCGCCAGCGACCCGCCGGTGAAGAACTGGACCCCGGGCTGGTCGGTGCGCACCTCCAGGCGGCGACCGGACACCGGTTCCTCCACGACCGCCGCGAGCGCGGCCCCGCGCGCCCCGGCCGGGACGTCGGCCAGGACGAAGCAGTGGTCGAAACCCTTGCCCCGGTGCAGCTGCTCGTCGTCGGCCCCGACGCGGTACCCCACCGGCACCGGCTCGCGCAGGTCGAACGGGGTCCCCTCCACGGGGTGCAGCTCCCCCGTCGGCAGCCCGTTCTCGTCGACGGGCAGGTAGCGGTCGGCGAGGACCTGCACGAGGTGCGCGTCGACCGTCCCCGAACCGTCCCCGGCGAGGTTGAAGTAGGCGTGGTTGGTGAGGTTCACGACCGTCGTCGCGTCGGTCGTCGCGGCGTACTCCACGGTCAGCGCCCCCTCGTGCAGGAGGTACGTCACGTGCACCGACAGCGCCCCGGGGAACCCGTTGTCCCCGTCGGGGCTGAGCAGCGAGAACCGGACCCCGCACGCGCCCTCGACCGGGTGGGCCGTCCACAGCAGTTCGGAGAACGGGTGCGGCCCACCGTGGATGGCGTTCCCCCGGTCGGTCGCCGGGACCACGACCCGCTGCCCGTCGAGCTCGAACCGGCCGCCGGCGATGCGGTTCGCGACCCGCCCCACCGTGGCCCCGAACGAGCGCCCCTTGCCGGTGTACGGCTCCAGGGCGGCGAACCCCAGGACCACGTCGGCGAGCGCGCCGCCCCGGTCGGGGGCCAGCACCGACTGCAGGCGCGCGCCGTGCTCGACGAGCCCCACCCGCACCGTCCCGTCGTCCAGGACCCAGCGCGCGACGGGCGTCCCGTCCTCCAGCGCGCCCCACCCGGTCTCGACCGTCACCGAACCCACGGAGTCGTCCACCGGGACGACGCTACCGGGGCCGCTCGCGGTCGGCGCCGCGGAGCGCCGCGGAGACCACCGACCCCGTCGCGACGGCCGCACCGCCGAGCAGCAGGATCCCGGCCGCCCAGTACTTCCAGTCCCAGCTGAGCCCGAACAGCTCGTGGACGGCGACGGCCGCGCCGAGCGCGACGAGCACCAGCCCGCCCAGGACGGCTCCGGGGTTCGGCCCCCGCCGGGGCGTGATCTCGCTCATTCCCCCTCCAGGGTGGTCGAGCCGGGGGCGCCGACCCGGACCTCACCGGTCCAGCTCGCCGCCCGCAGCCGCGGGGTGCCCGACGGCACGGTCCAGTCGTCGGGGTCGTCGCCGCGGACCTGCACGGCGGCGGCGAGGGCGGCGGCGTCGGGGCCGATCGCCAGGACCCGCCGGACGTCCAGCCCGCCGGCGACCTCGTCGCCGCCGTCCTGCGACGGTTCGGTCCCGCGCGGCGCCCCGACCTCCACGACGTCTTCGGCGGGCCGCCACCGGACGGTCCCGGCGAGGGCGCTGGCGTCCAGCAGGACGGTGGCGTCCCGCGGGACCTCCACGGCGAGCCGGCCCGCGGCGATCGTGGCCGAGGCGGGGCCGGCGTCCAGCCCGGCCGGGTCGACGGTCAGGAGACCGACCGCGGAGCTGAGACCGTCCTGCGTCGTGGGGCGCCAGGTCCGGTCGACCTCCCACGTCCAGTTCGTCGACGGCGGCAGCAGGGCGGTGGCGACGGCGGCGAACGCCGCGGGCCAGGCCAGCCCGATCAGCGCGGTGCGGCGCCCGCGCAACCCGGCGACCACGGCGCCCAGACCGGCGACGACGACGGCCGCGGCCAGCGCGAGGGTCAGCACGCGCGCGTCGAGGGTCGTCAGGAGCCCGGCGGCGACCACGGCGCCCGCGGCCAGCAGCGCCAGCCCCAGGGTCGCGGTGGTCAGCAGCGGGGACCCCGGGCGCTGGGCGGCCTTCTGCCGGGCGCGTTCGGCGGCGCGGCGGGCCGCGGCCTCCGCGGCGGTCCGCCCCTTCTCGCGGGCCAGTTCGCGGGCGGCGGCGCGCCGTTCGGTCGGGGACCCGAAACCCGCCTGCGGGCCGGGGTCCTCCACCGGGCTCGCCGCGGGGACGTCCTTGACCAGCGAGACCGGCCGGGTGACCGCCTCGGGCCCGGGTCCGGGTTCCGGTTCGGGTGCGGCGACGGGTTCGCGCCGCGCGCACGGCGGCAGCGTGAAGTCGCGCAGCAGCCACCAGCCCAGGAGCGCCACGAGCCCGGTGATGAGGAAACCCGCACCGGGGCCGCTGAGCCCGCCGTTCAGCACCCCCAGCAGGGCGCGCGGCAGGACCAGGTCGGCGACGACCAGCGCCGCCGACAACCAGGCCGCCCCGGACAGCTCACCGCGCAGGACCGCCTCGGCCTCGATGCGCCCGGCGCCCTCCTCGCGGCCGTCGGGCAGCAGCAGCCAGCAGGCGCCGTAGAAGGCCAACCCCAGGCCCCCCACCACGGTCAGCGCGACGAGGACGCCGCGGACCAGCAGGGGGTCGACGCCCAGCCGGGCGGCGATCCCGCCGCACACGCCCGCGAACCAGCGGTCCGGCGAGCGCTCCACACCGGAGGAACGGAGGGCCGCGAAGAACTTCGCGCCCTGACGGGTCGGGGTGCTCACGGTCCGACTCTCCCACCGGTTCCAGCTGGGCCCGGGCGCCGGCTCAGAGGATCCAGCCCAGGCCCAGCAGGCCGTTGCCGAGGACGAGGTCGAGCACGACCAGCCCGATCGCCAGGACCAGCGCCCCCGACACGTCGCCGCGCTGCGCGACCTGCGCCTCGATGCGGCCGGTCACGTCGGGCAGCAGCGCCCAGGCCAGGCCGTACAGGCCCAGCCCGACACCGCCGAACAGCGCCAGCACGACGAAGCCGATCCGGACCACGTTGACGTTGACGCCGGTGCGCTCGGCGACGCCGCCGGCGACCCCGGCGACCCAGCGGTCGCGGCTGCGGACGAGGCGGGTGCGGCGGACCGCGCCGAAGAAGCGGTCGGCGGCGGTCGGGCGGGCGGGGTCGGTCACGGGCTGGCTCATCGTGGGCTCCTGCGCTGCGTCGGAAGGGGTGTCGGAGGGGGTCTTGCCGAAGTCGAGGTGGTCGGTCGAGGTCATGCCTCGAGACTGGCCCGCACCGGCCCCCGGGCACATCGGGGACGACCCTGAGTCGACCCTGAAACCCCGCTGCGGGGGTCCCCGGGGTCGCCGGGCGCGTGCCACGATCGGGACGTGAGCACGCAGGCGGCAGCACCCCCCGGCACGGTGACCAGACCCCCGCTGGTGCGGGCCGTGGAGCACCGGCGGGTGGCCGGCGTCGCGGCCGGGATCTCCGTGCACACGGGGATCCCGCTGGCCCGCGTCCGCACCGTGTTCGCGGCCGCCGCGTTCCTCGGCGGTTTCGGGGTCGTGCTGTACGCCGTGCTGGCGCTGCTGCTGCCCGACGAGCGCCAGCTCGCCCTCGACCCCGCCCAGCGCGCCGACCCCGCCGGGTGGGTCCTCGCGCACCGCAACGCCCTCGTCGGCGTCGCCCTCGTCGTCGGGGTCGGGCTCGTGCCCGCGATGAACCTCGTGCGCGGCTCGTCCCGGTTCGTGGTCCCCGTGCTGGTCGCCGGCGCCGGGGTCGTGCTGGCGTGGAGCCAGCTCGACGCGACCCGGCGGCGCCGGTTCGTGGAGGAGTCCACCGACGGCCGCGGCGCCGTCGCGCGGGTCCTCGTCGGGGCGTCGCTGGTCGTCCTGGGCGCCGGGTTGTTCTTCGTCGTCGTGGGCGACGTGGGGCAGTTCTGGCGGTCGGCGCTCGCCGGGGTCGTCGTCCTGGGCGGGGTCGGGCTCGTCGTCGCGCCGTGGGTGGTGCGGCTGTGGCAGGACCTCGGCGCGGAACGGGCGGCGCTGGCGAAGGAGCAGCAGCGGGCCGAGTTCGCCGCGCACGTCCACGACTCGGTGCTGCAGACGCTGGCCCTCATCCAGAAGCGCGCGGGCGACCCCGGGGAGGTCGCGCGGCTGGCCCGGCGCCAGGAACGTGAACTGCGGCAGTGGTTGTACGGCGACCACGGGACGACCGCCGGGACGCTCGGCGCGGCGCTGCGGGCCGCGGCCAGCGAGGTCGAGGACGTGTCGGGCGCGGTCGTGGAGGTGGTCCTCGTGGGCGACCTGGACAACCGCGAGCTCGACCGCGGGTTGTCGGCGCTGGCCCAGGCCGCGCGCGAGGCCCTGCTGAACGCGGGCCGGCACGCGGGTGGGACGGTGTCGGTGTACGCCGAACCGGTGGGCGCCGGCGTCGAGGTGTTCGTCCGGGACCGCGGCGGGGGTTTCGACCTCGACGCGATCCCCGAGGACCGGCTGGGCGTGCGCGAGTCCATCGTCGGGCGCATGCAGCGCGCCGGGGGTTCGGCCTCGATCCGCCGTCCCGCCGACGGCGGGACCGAAGTGACGTTGCGGCTGCCGGGAGGGGTTTCGTGATCAGGGTCCTCGTCGTGGACGACCACCGGATGGTGCGGTCGGGGGTGCGGGCGGAACTGTCGTCCGCCGACGACCTGGAGGTCGTCGGCGAGGCCGCGGACGTCGAGGGGGCCGTCGCCGCCGTGACGGCGCTGCGGCCCGACGTCGTGCTGCTCGACGTGCACCTGCCCGCGGGTCCGGACGAGAACCCCGCGCCGGGGGCGGGCTCGGGCGGGGCGCAGGTCCTGGCCCGCTGCGCCGACCTGCTGGCCTCCGCGCCGCCGGTCCGGTTCCTGGCCCTGTCGGTGTCCGATGCCGCCGACGACGTGATCGCCGTCATCCGGCGCGGCGCCCGCGGGTACGTGACGAAGACGATCAGCGGCGACGAGCTGGCCGCCGCGGTGCGCAGGGTCGCCGACGGCGACGCGGTGTTCTCGCCCCGGCTGGCGGGTTTCGTCCTCGACGCGTTCGGCGCGGGCACCGGGGAGGTCGCCGCGGCCGACGACGAGCTGGACCGGCTCTCGGCCCGGGAGCGGGAGGTGATGCGGCTCATCGCGCGCGGCTACGCGTACAAGGAGGTGGCGAAGGAGCTGTTCATCTCCGTGAAGACGGTGGAGACGCACGTCTCGGCGGTGCTGCGCAAGCTCCAGCTGTCGAACCGCAACGAGCTGACGCGCTGGGCCGCGGCCCGCCGCCTGCTCTGACCCCGGCACTCGTCCCTGCCCCGCCCGCCCCGCCCGCCCCGCCCCCACCCTCCCTCGGCGATCAAGGACTACTGCGCGGCGATCAAGGACACCCGGTGTGGTCCACCGCCCGGGTGTCCTTGATCGCCGTGGCGGTGTCCTTGATCGCCGTGGCGGTGTCCTTGATCACCGTGGCGGTGTCCTTGATCGCCGTGGAGGAGGGGGCGGCACTAGCCTGTGGACCGGTCCACCCGCGCCCCCGAAAGGACACCGATGTCCCAGCCCGTCCGCTTCGCGCTCATCGGCACCGGCCGCATCGGCCAGGTCCACGCCGCGTCCCTGCACCGCAGCGAGGACGCCGTGATCACCGTCGCCGCCGACGCGGTCCTCGCCGGCGCCGAGCGGACGGTCGCCCGGTACGGCGGCCGCGCCACGTCCGACGCGCTGGAGGCGATCGCGGCCGACGACGTCGACGCGGTCGTCGTCGCCTCCCCCACCCCCACCCACGTCGACCTCATCACCGCCGCCCTCGACGCCGGGAAACCGGTGCTGTGCGAGAAGCCGATCGACCTGGACATCGCGCGCGTCGACGCGGTCCGCGACCGGGCGCGGTCGGCGCCGACCCCGGTCGTCCTCGGTTTCAACCGGCGCTTCGACCCGCACTTCACCGAGCTGCGCCGCCGGGTGCGGGCCGGGGAGATCGGCCGCCTGGAGCACCTGGCCATCACCAGCCGCGACCCGGAGGAACCGCCGTCGGAGTACGTGGCGGTCTCCGGCGGCATCTTCCGGGACATGACGATCCACGACTTCGACACGGCCCGCTCGTTCGTCCCCGACATCGTGTCCGTGACGGCGGTCGGCCTGCGGCAGTTCAGCGCGGGGATCGCCGCGGCGGGCGACTTCGACGCCGCCGTCACGACCCTGGTCGGCGCCGGCGGGGAATCGGTGACGATCACGAACTCCCGGCACGCCGCCTACGGCTACGACCAGCGGATCGAGGCGTTCGGCGCCGACGGGCTGCTGGAGGTCGGGAACGTGACGCCGACGCTGGTGCGGGCGACGTCGGCGGCGGCGACGGCCTCCGGCGAGCCGTACCGCCGGTTCTTCCTGGAACGCTACCGGGACGCCTACGAGCTGGAACTGGCCGCGTTCATCGCCACGGTCCGCGGCGAGGACACGTCCGCGAACCCGAGCCCGGGTTTCGAGGACGGCCGCGCCGCGCTGCTGCTGGCCGACGCCGCGGAGGTGTCGGCCCGGGAGGGGCGCACGGTCGCGGTCGACCTGACCTGACGGGGCGGGACGGCACCGCTAGGCGGCGCGGGTGAAGTGCCGGACCACGTCGTCGGGGAGGTCCGGGATCGTCAGCGGCACCGAACCCGACCGCAGGGACTGCGCCGCCAGGGCCCCGGTGGCGACCGCTTCACGGGCCGCCACCGGGGACACCAGGGTGGGGGAACCCTCGACGAGGTGGGCGAAGAACTCCGCCAGGGTCGCCAGGTCGGCGTCCTCGTGGCCGCCGGCGCCGCCCCCGACCGGGTGCTCGCGGTCGCCGGTGGCGGACCACTCGTGCCGCCGGTCCCACACGCGGACGACCCCGCCGGCGGTGTCGCCGAAGTTCTCCAGCCGCCCCTCGGTCCCGATGACGGTGTAGTTGCGCCAGTAGTCGGGGGTGAAGTGGCACTGCTGGTAGCTGGCCTGCACCCCGTTGTCCAGGCCCATGAGCACCATGGAGAGGTCCTCGACGTCGACGACGGGGTTCAGCCCGGTCTGCGCCGCGGGCGGCCAGTTGTCCATCGAGAACCAGTCCGGCATGGTCTCGCCGGGGCGTTCGCGGCGGTCGGTGACGGCGCCGTACACCAGCAGGCCGCCCATGCCGACGACCCGGCGGGTGTACCCCCCGGCGAGGTGGTGGACGACGTCGAGGTCGTGGCTGGCCTTCTGCAGCAGGAGGGTTCCCGTGCGGCGGCGGTCGGCGTGCCAGTCCTTGAAGTAGTAGTCCCCGCCGTGGCCGACGAAGTGCCGCACCCAGACCGCGCGGACCTCGCCGATCTCGCCGCGGTCGACGACCCCCTTCATGGTGCGCACGACGGCCGCGTGCCGCAGGTTGTGCCCCACGTACAGGGGGGTCCCGGTCGCGGCCGCCGCGGTCAGGACCCGGTCGGCGTCCGCCAGCGTCGTCGCGAGGGGTTTCTCCAGGTACACGGCGACCCCGGCGCGCAGCAGGTCGACGGCGATGTCGGCGTGGGTGTCGTCGGGGGTGGTGACCAGCGCGGCCCGCACGCCGGACCCGGCGAGGAGGGTGCGGTGGTCGCCGAAGACGTCGGCCCCGGGGAAGAGGGACGCGGCGCGCTCGCGGCCCGCCCCGCTCGTGTCGGCGACGGCGGTGACGCGCGCCGACGGCCACGCCCGCGGGACGTGGGTCCCGAGCTCGGCGCGGGTCCCCGCCCCGATGACCGCGACCGGCAGACCCGGGCTCACGACGCGCCCTCGGCCAGGACCTGCAGGAGGCGGGCGGTCTCCTCCTGGACGGCGGTGCGTCCGGCGCTGACGTACCGGCGGGGGTCGGTGAGGTCGGGCTGGCTGGTCAGCACCTCGCGCAGGGCCCCGGTGAACAGGCCGTTGAGGTGCGTGGCGACGTTGACCTTCGTCATCCCCGCCCCGACGGCCCCGCGCAGCTCGGCGTCGGACAACCCCGAGGAACCGTGCAGGACGAGCGGGACCGGGACGCTGCGGGCCAGTTCGCGGATCAGCTCGCGGTCGGCGCTGGCCACGCGGCTCCGCATGGCGTGCGAGGTCCCCACGGCGACGGCCAGCGCGTCGACGCCCGTCGCCGCGACGAACTCGGCCGCGTCCCCGGGGTCGGTGCGGGCCCCCGGGACGTGCACGCCGTCCTTGCCCCCCACCTCACCGAGTTCGGCCTCGACCCCGATCCCCGCGTCGTGGCAGCGCCGCGCCACGTCGCGGGTGGCGGCGAGGTTCTCCTCGTAGGGCAGTTCGGAGCCGTCGAACATGATCGAGTCGACGCCGAGCTCGATCCCGGTGGCGACGAGGTCGAGGTCCTTGACGTGGTCGAGGTGGACGAGCACCTGGACGTCCGCGGCCCGGGCGACGGCCTGCGTGGCGACGGTGATGGGGACCAGTCCCCGGTGGTACGTGGCGCAGTTCTCGCTGATCTGCAGCACGACGGGCAGTCCCGCGCCGGCGGCGCCGGCGGCGATGGCCTCGGCGTGCTCGAGGAGGACGACGTTGAACGCGCCGACCCCGCGGCCGGCGTCGCGGGCGTCGCCGAGGAGCGTCGTGAACGGGGAACTCATGCCGGGCTCCTGGTCGGGTCGAGGGGGAGTTCGAGGGGGAGGTCGGTCAGGAAGCCGGTGAGGGCGCGGTGGTCCACCTCACCGGCCGTGGGGCGCAGGACGGCGGCCGCGCCGAAGGCCGCGGCGCAGCCCAGCGCGGCCCGCAGGGTCAGGCCCCGGGTGAGCGCGAGCACCAGCCCCGCCGTGGCGGCGTCCCCGGCGCCGGTGGCGTTGCCGCGCACCCCGGGGACCGCGGGCACGGTCAGGACGGCGTCGCGGGTGTGGGCGGCCAGCCCGTCCACCCCCCGGGAGACGACGACGGTCCCGGCGCCGCGGGCGAGCAGGTCGGCGGCCCCGTCCGCCTCGCCGGCGGCCCCGGTGGCCGCGAGGAGTTCCTCCCGGTTGGGTTTGCAGACGTCCGCGCCGGCGTCGGCGGCCGCCAGGAGGGCCGGGCCGGAGACGTCGGCGACCGTCAGGCCGGTGGCGGCGCCGATCAGCCGTCCCACGCCCGCCGGGTCGGCGTCCCGCGGCAGGGACCCGGACACGACGAGGGCGTCGGCGTCCGCGGCGTCCGCGGCGACGGCCGCGACCAGCGCGTCCCACTCCGCGGCCGTGACCCGCGGGCCGGGTTCGCCGAACATCGTGGGGTGGGCGACGTCGTCGACGACCGTGACCGTGGTCCTCGTCTCGCCGGACAGCGCGACCGTGGTCGCCGGCACGTCCAGCGCCGCGGCGAGCCACGCCCCGGGGGCTCCCCCCAGCGGCAGCACGCACCGGGACGGCACCCCCGCGGCGTGCAGGACCCGGGCGACGTTGACCCCCTTGCCCCCGGGGCGGCGCGCGACGTCGAGGACCCGCTGCGTCCGGCCGACGCGCTGCTCGTCGACGCGGTACGTCACGTCGACCGCCGGGTTCGGGGTCACGACGACGATCACGACGTCCCCCGCCGCAGGGCGTACAGGGCGCTGCCGTGCCCGGGGTCGTACCGGGGTTCCACCAGCGTCGGTCGCAGCGGGCTGGCGGCCAGGGCGGTCGCGAACGTCTCCCGCACGACGGGCGCCTGGAACAGGCCACCGGAGTAGGACACGGGGACGCCCTGCCCGGCCCGGTACCCGAGGGCGGCGGCCGTGGTCTCGACGAGGAGGAGCAGTTCCGCCACGGCGGCCCGGACGATGCCCAGCGCCGTCGGGTCACCGGCCGCCGCGGCGGCGGTGACGGTGCGGGCCAGCGAGGCGACCTCGGCGCGACGGCCCTGCCAGCGGTCCAGGACGACGCTGATCGCGTCGAGGTCGGCGGTGATGCCGAGACCGGCGCGGACGGCGTCGTACAGGGCCGTCCTCGGCTCGCGGCCGTCGGCCATGCGGGAGAAGGCGCTCAGGCCGCGGACGGCGACCCAGTGGGCCGACCCCTCGTCGCCGAACAGTTCCCCCCAGCCCCCGGCCCGGTGCGCGGCCCCCTCGCGCTCGCCGTAGGCGATGGACCCGGTCCCGGCGACCACGTTGATCCCGTCCCGGCCGCCGAGGGACCCGGCCCAGCCGCTGACCATGTCGTTGCCGCAGGCGTACCGCCGGTGGCCGAGGACCTTCTCCGGCAGGGCGTCCAGGGCGGGGACGTCCGCGCTGAACTCGCCGTAGCCGGGGAAGGCGAAGAACGCGAAGCCGATCTCGTCGGCGGCGACCCCGGCCGTGACCGCGGCCACCCCGTCGGCGACGACCCGTTCCACCGGGGCGAGCCCGCCCTGCCCGAAGTAGTAGCAGGACGGCTGCAGGTCCTGCGCGACGACCGCGCCGTCGGCGTCCACCAGGACGAAGGCGGTCTTCGTGCCGCCGCCGTCCATGCCCAGGTAGTAGGTCATCGCAGGGGCAGCTCGTGGATGCGCACGCCCTGGACGACGCGGTTCACCGAGCCGTCGGGGAAGGGGTTGTCGGGCGTGCAGCCCAGGCGCACCGACGCGCCGAGGGCGAGCAGTTGCGCGAACGACGCCAGGGCGACGGCCCGCAGGCCGTCGTCGAGGCCGTCGAGCCCGGGGACGGGGAAGTCCTCCGCACCCAGGTGGACGACGCGGCGGGGGTGCTCCTGCCGCAGCTCGGCGACGATGTCGGCGTCGTACCGCGCCGTGTACGGGTCGCGGGAGCCGTGGACGACGACGAGCGTGCGGTCGTCGACGATCGACTTCGGGCCGTGCCGGAAACCCAGCGGGCTGTCGTGGAACGCCGGGATCCGGCCGGCGGTCAGTTCCAGCAGCTTCAGCGCGGACTCCTGCGCGAGCCCCCGCAGCGGCCCGCTGCCGAGGTACACGACACGCCGGGGTTCGGCGTCCAGCAGCGCGTCGATCTGCGGTGCGCGGTCCAGGAGGGACGTCGCGGCCGCCGCGAGGGCGTCGACGGCCGCCGCGCGTCCGGGCTCGAAGGCGAGCAGGACGGCCAGCAGCATCGTGGAGAAGCTCGACGTCATGGCGAAACCGGTGTCGTTGGTCTGCTCGGGCAGCAGCAGGACGAACGACCGCGGCGCGGTGGTGTGCTCGCGGGCCAGCCGTCCCTCGGCGTTGCAGGTGATGACGAGGTGGTGGACCTCCGGTGCGACCTGCTCGGCGAGACGGGTCGCCGCGGAGCTCTCCGGGCTGTTGCCGGACCGGCCGAACGAGACGAGCAGCACGGGCAGGGGTTCGGCGAGGACGCCGAGGGGGTCGGCGACGAGGTCGGTGGTGGCGAGGGACTCGACGCGGCGGCGCAGCGTCCGGCGCAGCGCCTCGCTCGCGATGTCGCCGACGAACGCGGAGGTGCCGGCGCCGGTGAGGACGATGCGCAGGTCCTCGCGGGCGAGCAGCGGGGCCAGGAACCCCTGGAGCGCGGGCCCCTGCCGGGCGAGGAGGTCGCGCAGGTCGCGCCAGGCGGCCGGCTGCTGCCGGATCTCGCGGTGCGTCGCGCTGGTGGCGCTCGCGTCGGGGGACGTGGTCGGGTGGGGCACGGGTGCTCCTGCGGTTCGGGGCGTGGGGGTGGGCACGGGCGGTCAGCCCTTCAGGCCGGCGGAGGCCATGGTCGCGACGAACTGCTTCTGCGCGACGAGGAAGAGCAGCACGAGGGGCAGGGTCGCGACGACGTTCCCGGCCATGAGCAGCGACCAGTCGGTGCGCCGCGTGCCCTGGAAGTTGGTCAGCCCCAGTTGCAGCGTGAAGGAGCTCTCGTCGTTGATGGCGACCAGCGGCCAGACGAGGTCGTTCCAGGAACCCAGCAACGTGAAGATCGCCAGCGTCGCCAGCGCCGGCCGGGCCAGCGGCAGCACGATGCGGAAGAAGACCCCCCAGCGGCTGCACCCGTCGATGCGGCCGGCTTCCTCCAGCTCGGTGGGCAGGGACAGGAAGAACTGCCGCATGAGGAAGATCCCGAACGCCGAGGCGAGCCAGGGCACGATCGCCGCACCGAGGTTGTTCACCAGGCCGAGCCGGGCGAACATCACGTACGTCGGGATCATCAGCAGCTGGGAGGGGATCATGATGGTGGCCAGGACGGCGAGGAACCCCGGTGAGCGGCCCGGGAACCGCAACCGCGCGAAGCCGTAACCGGCCAGCGAGCACAGGACGAGGTGGGAGACGATGGCGGCCGCCGACACCACGGCGGTGTTGAGCAGCCAGCGCAGGATCGACGACTGCTCGAACAGCTTCTCGTACCCGCTCAGCGTCAGGTGCGAGGGGAGGAACGCGGGCGGGAACCTGTTGATGTCCGACGCGGGCGTCAGCGAGGTGAGGAGCATCTCGACGAACGGCAGCAGGAACAGCAGCGACACCGGCAGCAGCAGGAGGTGCCACGGGCTGAACGGCAGTCCGCGTCGTGGGCGCGGCGGTGCGGTCGTGCTCACGGGGTCCTCCCGGCGCGGCGTTGGGTGAGGGTGACGGCGAGGGTCACGACGAGGGTCACGAGGAACAGGGCGTAGGCGATGGCCGAGCCGTACCCGAACTGCAGGTGCTGGAAGGCGGTCGTCCACACCCGGTAGACGACGGTCTCGGTCGCGCCGAGCGGACCGCCGCGGGTGGTGGCGTAGACGAGGTCGAAGAGCTGGACCGCCTGCAGCGTCTGGTAGACGGCCACGAACGAGGTGACCGGCCGCAGCTGGGGCCAGACGACCCGCCAGAAGACCTGCGGGGAGCTCGCGCCGTCGATGCGCGCGGCTTCGACCGTCTCGGCCGGGACGTCCTGCAGGGCGGCGAGGTAGATGACGGTGGTGAAGGCCGCCTGGCCCCACAGCGACATGACCGTGATGACCACCACGGCCTGGCCGCTGTCCTCCAGCCACCCCTGCTGCGGCAGGTGCAGGACGCGCAGCACGTTGTTCACGAGCCCGAACTGGGGGCTGAACAGGTACGTGGTGAGGATGCCGGTGGCGGCGGCCGAGGCGACGAACGGCACGAAGACGGCGGTGCGGTAGAGCCCGACGAACCGGATGCGCCGGTTGAGCGCGACGGCCAGGCCGACGCCCAGCAGCAGCGAGGCCGGGACGAACAGGACGGTGTAGAGCCCGGTGTGCAGGACGGCCGAACCCAGTTCGGCGTCGGTCAGCAGGTCCCGGTAGTTCTGCGTCCCCACCGCGGCCTGCGGGCTGAAACCGTCCCACTTGCGGAAGGAGAGGATGAGGGCCCAGACGCCGGGGAAGATCGTGAGCCCGCCGACGACGATCAGGGCCGGGGCGACGAAGCCCCACCCGGCCCACGCCTCCCCCGTGACGCGACGGCGGCGGGGTGGGCGATCGATCGCGGCCGGTCGCCGCTCGGTGCGTGTTCCGGTGACGGTCACGGGGTCTCCTAGCTCTGCCGGAGGGCTTTGTCGGCGGCGGTGGCGGCTTCCCGGAGGGCGTCCTCGGGATCGCCCTGCCCCTGCAGGACGTGCGCGACCGCGTTCCCCACGGCTTCGGACAGCCCGTTGTAGCCGGGGACGGTGGGACGCGACTGCCGGGCGTTGGCCGCGTTGGCCTGCATGACGTCCAGTCCGGGCAGTTCACGCGCCTGGGCGAGGAACGCCTCGCCGGTGGCCTCGCTGGAGCGCAGCGGCAGGTTCCCGACGGCGAGGTTGAACCGCGCGTCCTGCTCGGCGGAGGTCAGCCACAGCGCGAACCGCGTCGCCCAGTGGGCCCGGTTGACGTCGTCGTTGTCGAACAGCGTCCACAGGTCCGGACCGGAGACCGTCTCGTGGTTCCCGCCGGTGCCGGGCAGCTGCACGACGCCGTAGGAGGTGCCCGCCGTCTTGAGCGCCGACAGCTCCCACGGGCCGGACGTCATCATCGCCACCCGGTCGCTGGCGAACAGCTGGGCGAACTTCGTGTCGGTCTGGTCGAGGTAGACGCTGCGGTCGTCCACGGCCATGGCCCGCAGGAACTCCAGCGCCCGCACACCCTCGGGGGAGGCGAACGCCGACCTCGTGCCCGACGGGTCCAGGATGGCCCCGCCGTTCTGCCACAGGTGCGGCCACAGCTGCCAGGTCGTCTCCTCGCTGCCGGACACCGAGTAGGCGTACCCGTAGGTGTGGGCGGCGGGGTCGGTCAGCTGCTTCGCCGCCTCCCGGAAGTCCTCCCAGGTCCAGTCGTCCGTCGGGTGGTCCACTCCGGCCCGGTCGAAGACCGTCTCGTTGTAGAACAGGGCGATGTTGTCCACCACGGCGGGCACCCCGATGGTGCGCCGGCCGGTGGGCCGGGCCGTCTGGCGGGCGGCCTCGGTGAACTCGTCCCACGCCACGTCGGGCCCGGCGACCTCGCGGGTGATGTCGAGGGTCCGGCCGGAGCGTTCGAGCTGGCTGGCCCAGGAGCCGAACGTGTAGGAGATGTCCGGGGAGTCGTCCGCGGCGAAGGACGCGGCGAGCTTCTGCAGCAGCTCCTCGGTGGAGGACGCCCCGGGGGACATCTCGATGGTGACGTTGGGGTGCAGTTCCTCGAACTCGTCGACGAGTTCCTGGAGGAAGCCCGCGGCCTCGTCGCTCTGGCCGGACCAGAACGTGAGGTGGACGTCGGCGGAGGTGTCGAGGACGGTGATCTCCTCCTTGCCGCAGCCGGTGGCCAGCGACAGGGCGAGGAGGCCGGTGGCGGCCAGGGCGGTCCGTCGGGGTACGGGCACCAGAACTCCTCCGGTCGTGGGGTGGTCAGAGCGCGTTCGGGGACAGGGGCTCGCGCAGGGCCTCGGGCAGGAGGTCCCCGTGGGCGGCCACGAGGTCGTTGCACATCGCCCAGACCTGTTCCGGGGTCAGCGTGGAGCCGGCGTTGGGGTCCACGAGCACCGCCTGCCGCAGGAGCCGGGGGTCACCGGTGCGGGCCGCCTCGACGGTGAGCTCGGCGACCGAGACGTAGGGCCGGTTCACGGCCGCGGCCTGGACCGGCAGCGCCCCCACGGGCACCGGGCGGATGCCGTCGGCCCCCACCAGGGTGGGGACCTCGACGACGCAGCCGTCCGGGAGGTTGTCGATGAGGCCGCGGTTCACGACGTTGGCGTGGATCTCGCGCTCGGTGCCCGTGACGAGGGAGTGGACGACCTGCGGCGCGTACTCGGTCGCACCCTGCTCCAGCGGCAGGTCGTCGCCGGCCGCGAGGGCCTTCTCGGCCGCGTGGAACTCGTCGACGTTCTCCTGGGAGATCCGCAGGTACTCCGACGGTTCGAGCCGGAACCTGTCGATCTGCTCGGCCGAGCGCAGGAACCAGGGCAGGTACTCGGCGGAGTGCTCGCTGGTCTCGGTCGGGTAGTAGCCGATGCGGCGGAAGATCTCGACGCGGACGCGACGTTCGAGCTCGGGGTCGCGGGCGATGCGCTCGCGCAGCAGGGGGTAGAGGTCGCGGCCACCGTGGGTCCACTCCAGCAGCCAGGCCTGGTGGTTCACCCCGGCGGCGCGGAACCGGGTGTCCTCGACGTCCAGGCCGAGCAGCGCGGCGAGGTCGTGGGCGGTCCAGTAGACGCTGTGGCACAGGCCCAGGGCGGTGAGCTCGGGGGCCACGACGCTGGTCCACCAGATGTTCATGGCCATCGGGTTGGTGTAGTTCAGGAACACCGCGTCCGGTGCGACCTCGCGCAGGTCGGCGGTGAGCCCGGTGAGGAAGGGGAAGGTCCGCAGGGCGCGGAACACCCCGCCGACGCCGGTGGTGTCGCCGATGGTCTGCTTCAGCCCGTAGCGGGCGGGGATCTCCAGGTCGTGCCGGGTGGCGTCGATGCCGCCGATCTGGACCATGTCGACGACGAAGTCCGCGTCGGCCAGGGCCCGGCGGCGGTCGGTGGTGGCGGTGACCGTGCTCGCGACCCGTCCCAGGCGTTCGCCGACCTGGTGGGCGGTGCCCTCGGCGACGGCGAGCCGGCGTTCGTCGACGTCGAAGAGCGTCAGGTCCAGCGGGCCGAGGTCGTCGAAGCCGAGGAGGTCGGCGACGAGCTGCCGGGTGAAGACGACGCTGCCGGCCCCGACGAAGGTGACTCGAGTCATGGCCCGATGTTGATTCGGGTGAGCGGTGTCCGCAACGATCTGAGCGAAACGCTCAGAACTACTGATCGGATCCCCTGTGACGACGGCACTCCCCCTCCCCCGGGCCGGCTCGGGCAAGCGTTCGCGCCGGCTGGTCGCCCTCCTGGACCTCCTCTCGGAGGGGGAGACGGTCAGCCTGCACCGGATCGTCGACGAGCTCGCCGTCTCGGTCGCCACGGCCCGCCGCGACCTGGCCGACCTGGAGGGCCAGGGCCTGCTGACCCGGACCCACGGCGGCGCCCGGATCGCGCCCTCGGCCGTGGAGGTCCCCGTGCGCCTGCGGGCCGGGACCTCGCACCGGACGAAGCAGCTCATCGCGCGGCGCGCGGCGACGTTCCTGCCCGAGGGGCCGTACGCCGTCGCGATCGGGGGTGGGACGACGGCCGCGGAGGTCGCCCGGGCCCTGGTGTTCCGGACCGAGCTGACGATCGTCACGAACTCGCTGACGACGGCCGGGGAGATCGGGTCCCGCCCGAACCTGCGCGTCCTGGTGACGGGCGGGGTCGTGCGCCCGAACTCCTTCGAGCTCGTGGGGGTCCTGGCGGAGAACACGTTCTCGGCCCTCAACGTCGGCACCGCGTTCCTGGGGGCCGACGGGCTCAGCGCCGCCGGCGGGGTCACCACCCACGACGAGACCGAGGCGAGGACGAACGCGGCGATGGTCCGGAACGCCCAGCGGACGGTGGTGGTGGCCGACTCCTCCAAGATCGGACGGGTCACCCTGGCCCGGGTGGCCGACCTCGCCGGGGTCCACGACGTCGTCACCGACTCCGGGGCGCCCGACCACGAGCTGGAGCGGATCCGGGCGTGCGGGCCCCGGGTGCACGTGGTCGCGGTGTGAGGTTCCTCGGGCGAGCGCGGCGGCGGTCTCCGGGACGAGCGCGAGGACGAGGTCGGGTTCGACCGCGGCGATCCGCTCGACGCCGGCCCCGGTGCCGGGGCCGAGCTCCACGAGTTCGCCGGTGGGCCGGCCGGCGGCCCAGGGCCCGAGGCCGGTCTCGGGGTGGGACGTGGACCCGGTGTCCGTCAGGGGCTGCCCGCCCAGGGCCAGGAGGGCGTCGGCGTCGGTGACGCCCAGGACGGCGACCCGGGCGGCGGGCTCAGCCTTCCCTCACCCCACCTCCAAACCCCGCCGATCAAGGAGAACGCCTGTTCCGCACAGGCGTTCTCCTTGATCGCCGGGGGCCGGGCCGTCGGGGGGACGGACGACCCGGCGGCCGGGTCACTCCTTGACGAGCGGGGTGGGTTCCCCGGGCTGGGTGGGGATCGCGGCGTCGGACCCGCCGCCCGCGGCGTGCTCGGCGTGCTCGGCGTGCTCGGCCTCGCCCTCGCTCATCGCCGTCGTGCTGGACAGCGGGATCTCGGGCAGGAAGAACGCGATGACGGTGCCGAGGAGGAACATCGGGACCATCCAGGCGAACATCGGGACCAGCGCCGTGGCGTAGGCGTTCACGACGAGGTCGGCGACCTGCGGCGGCAGCTGCTCCAGCGCCGCGGGCGTCAGGGAGCTCGCGCCGCCGTGGCCGCCGGCGGCGACGTCCCCGCCGAGGGCGCCGCCGAGGCGCTCGGTGAGGCGGCTGGAGAACAGCGTCCCCAGGACCGCGATGCCGACGGTGACGCCGAACTCGCGGAACAGGTTGTTGGCCGAGGTCGCGGTCCCGATCTCCTGCGGGGACACGGCGTTCTGGACGGCCAGCACGATGATCTGCATGAACAGGCCCAGCCCCGCGCCCAGCAGGGCGACGTAGGCGCACAACTGCCACAGCGGGGTGTCCAGCGTCATGGTCGACATGGCGTACATGCCCGCGGCGGCGATGACGGTGCCCACGATCGGCAGGAACTTGTAGCGCCCGGTCCTCGTGACGACCGCGCCGGAACCGATGCTGGTGACCAGCAGGGCGACGACCATCGGGATGAGCAGCAGGCCGGACTCGGTGGCGTCGACGCCGTAGGACATCTGCAGGTACGTCGGCAGGTAGGCCAGCGCCCCCATCATCCCGGCGCCGACGACGAGGCCGAGCAGCGTGGTGACGACGAAGGTGCGGTTGCGGAACAACCGCATCGGCAGGATCGGTTCGGACACGGCGCGTTCGACGAGGACGAACGCGACGGCGGCGACGAGCGTCCCGGCGGCGAGGCCGAGGATCGTGCCGGAGGTCCAGTCGTACTGGCTGCCGCCCCAGCTGGTGACCAGGACGAGACCGGTGATGGCGAGGGCGAGCAGCACCATGCCGGCGTAGTCGATCCGCGCGGTGTTCCTGCGCACCGGGAGCTTGATGGTGACGGCCGCGACGACGAGCGCCACGATCCCCAGCGGCAGGTTGATCCAGAACACCCAGCGCCAGTGCGCGGAGTCCGTCAGCCAGCCCCCGAGCAGCGGCCCGGCGACGGAGGAGACGCCGAACACGGCGCCGATGGGGGCCATGTACTTCGCGCGGTCCTTGGCCGGGACGACGTCGGCGATGATCGTCTGCGACATGATCATCAGGCCGGCGCCGCCGAGGCCCTGGACGCCGCGGGACAGGATGAGCCACAGCATGTCCTGCGACAGCCCGCACAGCGCCGACCCGGCGAGGAACAGCGCGATGGCGACGAGGAACAGGTTCTTGCGGCCGACGAGGTCGCCCAGCTTCCCGTAGACGGGCATCGCGACGGTCAGCGCGAGCGTGTAGGCCGTGATGGTCCAGCTCATGTGCTCCAGGCCGTTCAGCTCACCGACGATGGTCGGCAGGGCCGTCCCGACGATCGTCTGGTCGAGGGAGGCCAGCAGCATGACGAGCATCAGGCTGGTGAAGATCCACCCGATGCGGGGTTTCTCCTGGGTGGTGGCGGTGGTGGTCACACGTCGCTCCGGTGGTCGAGGAGGGTGCGCAGGGCGGTCCAGGCCGCCCGCGTGGAGGTCAGGAGGTCCGGCTGCAGGCCGGAGAGCCAGTTGCTGCCGCTGACCCGGACGAGCGCCCCGGCGACGGCGGCGACGGTGCGGGCGGTGAACTCGTCGGCACCGCGCGCGGTGATCGCGCGCGCCAGCGCGTCCTCGACGGCGGCCATCCGCACGAGGAGGCCGGGCAGCAGTTCGGGGGAGGTCTCGACCAGGCCCATGAGCTGCAGCGCGCGGTCGCGGTCGTGCTCCTCGCCCTCGACCTGCCGGACGAAGAGGGTTTCGAGCGCGTCGGCCAGCGGCAGCGGGGAGTCGTGGAACTCCTGCAGCACCTCGGGCCGCCAGGCCATCGCGTTGTGGAACAGCGCTTCGTCCTTGGTGGCGAAGTAGTTGAAGAACGTGCGGCGGGAGATCCCGGCACGGGCGGCGATGTCGTCGACCGTCACCGCGGCCCAGCCGTTCTCCAGCGCCAGGTCGACCGCCGCGTCCGCGATCTGCTCCGTGGTCTGGGCGCGGCGGCGTTCGCGCAGGGAGGGTTCGGTCACCCCCTCAGATTGCACTGAGTGCAGACTTTGCGTCAAGTGCAGCTCACTCGTCCAGCGGTGGCTCCTGCGCCGGTGATTCCTGCGCGGCGAACCAGTCCGCGTACCCGGTGGTGCGGGCCAGGTGCCGGGTCAGGTCGGGCGCGCCGTCGTCCCACCACACCGGGCCGCGCTCCCCCAGCGCCCGCTTGGCCCGGTCCACGCGCTGCCGCGCCTCCTCGCGCTCGGCGTCCCCGGCCGCGTCCCGCTTCTGCCGCCGCGCCGCCATGAGCTCGCGCACGAGCTCCTGGCGACGCTCCTCCGGCAGCGACGGGTCCGAGCACCGCCACAGCCGCCCCCGCACCACGAGGTACCGGCCGTCGGGGGTGATGAGGGGCGCCACGTCCCGATCGTGTCGGGCGGGCGGGACGGCCGCACGCCGGTGCCGCTGCGGCCGTGCGCGCCCGTGCCAGCCGATCACGGAGTCGAGTCGGTCACCTCCACCGAGAGCGAGCCCAGGACCCCTCCCGGAACACCGAGGTCCGAGAAGTCCCTCCAGCCCAGGTGGTACACGCCCTCGAGCACGACGTCGTTCGCAGCGTGGTCCCCCCTCCAGCGGCGATCGTGCCCGCGAGAGCCGGGGCGGTCGTGACGGTGCGAAGGTTTTCCCTTGCGCTAAGTGTTCTCGCCGGGCCACACTTTGATTCATGGCTAACAATGCGGTGCTCGACGGCGTGTTCACCGCCCTCTCGGACCCGACGCGGCGCGCTGTCATCCAACGCCTGGGGCGAGGTCCTGCCACCGTCAGCGAGCTCGCGGAGCCCTTCGCCATCACGCTCCCGTCCTTCCTGAAGCACGTCCGCGTGCTCGAGGCCAGTGGACTGATCCGCACCACCAAGTCGGGCCGGGTGCGCACCTGCACCTTGCGACCCGAGGAACTCGAGCCCGTCGCGGACTGGCTCGCCGCCCAGCGCGACCTCTGGCGCGACCGCACCGATCGACTCGAAGCCCTCCTCACCGACCACCAGGGAGCCTGACCGTGGACCTCGACCCGACTTCGAACCCCGAACCGACCGTGGACCCGGAGCTGGACCTCACCCTCGAACGCCTCATCCGGGCACCGCGCACGAGCATCTGGGAGGCGTGGACCGACCCGGCCCTGCTCGCGCAGTGGTGGACGCCCGCACCGACGCGCACCCGCGTCGACGTGCTCGACGCGAGGCCCGGCGGAGGGTTCGTGACCTCGATGAGCGAGGACGGTCGAGACTTCACACCCCACACCGACGCCGTCTTCATCGCCGTGGACGAGGGCAGCAGGCTCGTCTTCACCAACGCCATCGACAGCACCTGGCGCCCCGCCGCGCCGGCACCGGTGCCGATGACGGCGCAGGTCACTCTGCGCGATCACCCCGAGGGCACCGAGTACCTCGTCCTCGTCCGGCACGGCACCCCCGCCGACCGCGCTCACCACCACGAGCTGGGCTTCCTCGACGGCTGGGGCTCGGTCACCGACGCCTCACCCGACTGGCCGAGAGGCAGGTCACCCGATGAAGATCGTGATCACCGAGTTCGTCACCGTCGACGGGGTCAGCCAAGGCCCCGGCTCCGCGCAGGAGGACCCCACCGGGGGTTTCACGCGCGGCGGCTGGCTGGTGCCGCACATGGACGAGGCCTTCCTCCAGCAGGCCTCGCGCTGGCTCGACCTCGCCGACGGCCTGCTGCTGGGACGCCGCACCTACGAGGCCTTCGCCCGCGACTGGCCCCAGATCGCCGACCCGGACCCCTTCACCGCGCGCATGAACTCGCTGCCGAAGCACGTGGTCAGCAACACCCTCACCCACGGCACCTGGAACCCCACGACGATCCTGTCCGGCGACCCCCTCGAAGCCGTCGAGACCCTCAGGGCGCGACCGGGGCGGGAGGTGCAGATCCACGGCAGTGCCCGCCTGGCCGCCGCGCTCCTCGGCGCCGGGCTCGTGGACACCCTGCGCCTCGCCGTGGCTCCCACCGTGATCGGTGACGGGCGACGGCTGCTCACCCACCCCGGCGCCGCCACCGGCCTGCGACTGACGGCGCACGACGTCACGCCGGCTGGGGTGCTGCTGCTGGAGTACGCCACCACCGGACAGGCCCCCGTGGCGGACTACACCGGCGTCGAGGCCATCACCCGGAGCACCTCCACCACCTGAGCGGGCGGGTGCACCGGTGACGCCGGGTGGTGGAGCCTGCCCTCCGGCAGAGCGCGAAGGCCGCTGAGGCCGCGAGGACCCCCGCCCGCCTGGCGGCTCGGGCTGGGAGCACCACCTGGACGTGGGCACGTCCGCGGGGCGCATCACGCCGATCAGGGTGGCGGGCCGCGCGGATCGGCGGTTGACGCTGGTGGACGCCTCGACGCTCGCCGACGGCCTGGACCGGTAGGAGCAGCCGGCGGCACCGTGGGCACGGCACCACGAGCACGGCACCGGCGCCGGGCTCGACGAGGTCCCCGGCCCGCGGCAGGCCCGACAGCCGCACGGCCCCGAGCGGGACGTCGCCGGGATCCGGCGGTCCGCCGTCCACCGCCCTCACGTCACGCGGAAGACCGGCCACCCGATCTCGGTGCGCCACGCGGCCGGATCACTCGCGTCCCGGGGCCCGACGCGGTAGACCTCCCGCACCGGTCCCGCCACCGACATCGCGTTCTGCACGACCCAGGTACCGAGCTCGCCGTAGGTGACCTCCACACCGTCGTGCTCGCCGACGTGGGTGGTCACCGCGAGTTCCGCGGCGGGCAGCGTCACGGCGTGCACCCGTCCGGTGCGCGGCGGGGAGGGGGTCGGCAGGTAGACCAGCACCCGGCCCCGACCCTCCTCGAACAGCGCGTTGTCGTAGGTGCCCCCCGGCGGTCCGCTCACCCCGTCGCCCACGGCCGCCTCCAGCTCGGCCATCGCGCCGGCGAACCACGCCTCGACCTCGCGGTCGGCGATCACGGCCTCCACCGCCGCCACCGTGCGGGCGGGCTCCGCGCGCAGCTCGACCTCGATCGGCGCGGGATCGGGCGCGAGGAGGCGGCGCAGCGAGGTGACCGCGGCCCGGGTGCGGTCCAGCTGCTCCTCCAGCCGCTGCAGGTGCTCCGCGACCAGGGCGGACCGGAGCCCGGGGTCCGGCGTGCGCAGGATGCGCTGCACGTCGCTCAGGGGGACGTCGAGCTCGCGCAGGCGGGTGATGACCTGGGCGGTCGGGATCTGCTCGACGGAGTAGTACCGGTAGCCGGTGTCCCCGTCCACCACGGCCGGCTCCAGCAGGGCGCCCTCGTGGTAGCGGCGCAGGGTGCGCACGCTCAGGTGGGTCAGGCGTGAGAACTCCCCGATGGTCAGCACCCCGCCAGTGTGGGGTCTCCCCCGGGGGGAGGGTCCAGCGCTTGACCCTCCCGCGCCGCGAGGCCGCACGGTGGCGGCATGACGCACACCGACCCCCGTTCCGACCTCCGTTCCGACGCCCTGCCGGGCACCGTCCGCGACTTCCTCGCCGCCAGCACCGTCCACGACGCCGACACGTCCTCGGCGTTCCTCGCCGAGGACGTCGTGGTCGTCGACCAGGGCGAGACCTTCCGGGGCCGCGAGCAGGTGCACGCGTTCGTGCGCGAGGCCGGGGCCGAGTTCGAGTACACGACCGAGCAGGTCGGCGCCCGCCGCGTCGACGACGACCACTGGGTGGTGACCCTGCGCCTGGAGGGCACCTTCCCCGGCGGCGTCGCCGAACTGGACCACCGGTTCACGCTGCGCGGAGGCCTGATCACCGAACTCGTCATCGCCGACCACCAGGCCTGAGCCGGGCACGGCACGGCAGATCACCAGAGGGAAGAGGAACAGTTGTCCAGCAAGGAACGCGACCGCCTCGACGGTCGCCGCGCGCTCGTCACGGGCGGCTCGAAGGGGGCGGGCAAGGCCGTCGTGGCCCGCCTGCGGGAGATGGGTGCGGACGTGTGGACCACGGCGCGGACGGTGCCCGAGGGGTACGACCGCCCCGACCGGTTCATCGCAGCCGACACCTCGACCGTCGAGGGGTCGCAGCTCGTGGCGGACCGCATCACCGAGGAGGTCGGTGCGCTCGACGTGCTCGTGCACGTCGTCGGGGGCGCCTCGACACCCCCGGGTGGGTTCGCGGTCATCACCGAGGAGCAGTGGCTGACCGAGTTGAACCTGAACGTCCTGGGTGCGGTGCGCCTGGACCGGGCTCTCCTCCCGGCGATGATCGAGTCCGGGTCGGGCGTGGTGCTGCACTTCACCTCGATCCAGCGCGAGCAGCCCCTGTACGAGGCGTCGCTGGCGTACGCGGCGGCCAAGGCGGCGCTGCGCACCTACAGCAAGGGACTGGCCAACGAACTCGCCCCCCGCGGAGTGCGGGTCAACGCGATCAGCCCCGGCGGGATCCAGACCGAGGCCTACGAACGGTTCGTGGACCGGATCGCCGAGGGCAACGGACTCACCCGGCAGGCCGCCGAGCAGAGCATCCACGACTCCCTCGGCGGAGTTCCGCTGGGGCGGTTCGCGCAGCCCGAGGAGATCGCCGACCTGGCCGGGTTCCTGGTCTCCGACCGCGCCTCGGCGATCGTGGGGGCGGAGTACGTCATCGACGGCGGCACGGTCCCGACCGTCTGAGCCGACCGTCTGAGCCGACGGCGGGGCGGCGCGGAGACCACCGTCGCCGCCCCGCCCGAACACGCCGCCCGGAAGTCCCGCCGAACATCTCACGAACACACCGACGACGAGGAACCCGTGACCAGGAACGTCACCGAACCGTCCACCGCGCGCAGGAGAGGACCGTGCCCGGTCCGACCGGGGAGCCGGACGTCTCCCTGCTCCTCTGCCTCCCGCGGGCCACGTGCACGCCGGCCCCGGCGGTCTACTTCATCCACGGCGGCGGGGTGATCGTCGGCGACAACCGGTTCGGCCTGCCGGAGGTGCTGGACCTGGCCGCGCCGCTGGGCGTGGCGGTGGTCTCCGTGCAGTACCGGCTCGCGCCCGAAACCCCTCACCCGGGTCCCCTCGAGGACAGCTGCGCCGGCCTGCTCCGGCTGTCGCAGCAGGCCGGCGAGCTGGGCGTCGACCCCGGGCGCACCGTCGTCGCCGGCATGAGCGCCGGCGGTGGACTGGCCGCAGGCACCGCCCTGCTGGCCCGTGACCGTGGGGCCCGGCGATCGCGGGACAACTAGCCCCGTGCTCGACGACCGCGACGACTCACCTTCCGCGCGCCACGTGCGCGGCCTCGGCACCTGGGACGACCGCTCCAACCAGACCGGCTGGAACGTCCTCCTCGGCGAGGGTGTGCGCGGGGGACCGGACGTGTCGCCGTGCGCCGCGCCGGCCCGCGCCGAAGACCTGTCCGGCCTGCCACCGACCTTCATCGACGTCGGCTCGGCCGAGACGTTCCGGGACGAGGACGTCGCCCACGCCAGCCGGCTGTGGCAGGCCGGTGGCCGCGGGGAGCTGCACGTCTGGCCCGGCGGTTCCCACGGCTTCGACGTCGTCGCACCGTCCGCGGCGATCTCGAGGGACGCCGTCGCTGCCCGCGCGGCGTGGTTGCGCCGTCAGCTGGGCCGGTAGGACGGCAGGTCCGGACGTCGCAGGGGGTCTGGTGCCGGCGTTGGCTCCATCTGCCGGGTCTCACCTCACGCGGCTGGCCTCGATCGTGCACTGAGCGCGGGACGACCGGATGGTGGCACACCGGTACTACCTGGGTAGCATCGATGTGTGAAGCTCAGCATCAGTCTCTCCGAGGCCGACGTCGCCGCCCTCGATGAACACGTCCGCGAGGCCGGGCTGCCGTCCCGGTCCGCAGCGGTGCAGCGAGCCATCCGAGCCCTGACCCACCAGCAGCTGGAGCAGGACTACGCCGCCGCCTGGAAGGACTGGGACGATTCCGGGGAGCGTGAGGTGTGGGAAGACGCCACGGGTGACGGACTGCGCTGATGCGACGCGGGGAAGTTCGCCTGGTCGACTTCGATCCCGTCCGGGGCAGTGAGGCGAACAAGCGCCGGCCCGCGGTCGTGGTCAGCAACGACCGGGCCAACGCGGCCGCCGAACGCCTGGGCCGGGGCGTGGTCACCGTGGTCCCGGTGACCAGCAACACCGCCCGGGTGTTCCCCTTCCAGGTCCTGCTCACCGCCCAGGACACCGGCCTGCACGTCGACTCCAAGGCCCAGGCCGAGCAGGTCCGCGCCGTCTCGGTGGACCGGCTGGGACCGGCGCTGGGGCGGTTGTCGTTCGAGGCGTTGGACGCCCTCGACGACGCCTTGCGGCTGCACCTGGCCCTGCGAGGCCGATGACGCGAGTGCCCCTCAGCCGCGGGATGACCGCGCGGTCGCGGTTGCTGGAGGCTGTGCCTGGAGTGCCCTCAGAGGGCTGAGCGACTGGCAAGCTGCCGCGGTGGTCACAGAGTCCTGGTCGCGGATCGTCACCTGGTGTCAGCAGCACGCCCCTGAAGCTGTCCGGTCTCTGCGTCCACCTGCTGGACCTGAGGCCCTGGCCGCGGCCGAGGCGGCCACGGGCTGCGTGTGGCCAGAGCAGCTGCGGCGCTGGTACCAGCAGCACGACGGCTGCCAGGACTACCCCTACAGCCTGCTGCTGGGGCCCTGGATGCCGCTGCCCCTGGACGGCGTGGCTCAAGAACACCGCGCCCTGCTGCAGAGGCAGGTCCACGCGCTGCGGTCGCCCTACGCCGAACCCGACGACGCCCAGAACCTGCAGGAAGCGGCGGCGCAGCCTGCGGGGATGGTCCCGCCGGGGTTCTTGCCCTCCTTCGTCCCGATCGCGGTGAACCTCGACGGCGGTGTCCTCTACGTCGACACCCGGCCCGGTCCCTGGTCGGGGTGCATCAGCGTGCTCGGTGACCAGGACGGCCGGTGGTGGGACAGCGTCGAGGAGATGCTGTCCGAGACCGCCGGCGTCTTGGAGCGCGGCGGCCTGCTCGACTGCTTCAGGCCGGTGAGCGTGTCGGGGTGCCTGGAGTGGCAGCTGATGCCCGGTCCAGGACGCGAACCTCGCGACGGGTCGTTCCCGGAGGAGGACGAGCCGTCCGAGGAGGACGTGGCGCGCTGGGTGGAGGCTGCTCTCCGGCGACCCGGCGAGGGCGATGACACCGATCCCGCCGTGGACCTCGGAGCCGGCGACGCCGGTGTCGTCGGTGTCGCCGGTGACTTCAGCGGCACTGTGCAGGAGGAGGACGAGGAGGAAGAACCGGCGCCGCGGTGGGAGCCCGTGCCGCCTTCACGCGAGGCGGTCCTGGCTGACGTGCACCGGTACCCGGCGCCGGCCCGTCTGGGCGAGGTGTCGGTGTCCCGCCTGGACGCGTTGTGGGGTGTGTCGATGGGCGGCCCCCGCGGGTTCCTGGCGGGGGTGTTGGCCCGGTGGGGGGTGGCGGAGGAGGCGCTGCTGCAGCTGGACGCCCTGTCGAGCTACCACCTGGGGATCAAGGACGACGAGTACGGCCCGGCCGACCGGGGCGCCGCCGCCGCGGTTGAGGCTGTGCGCGGGCCGTTGCTGGACCCGGGCTACGGGCAGAGCCGGCTGCTGGAACTGTCACCGGCTGAGTTCGTGGCCGGACAGGTGCGCTGGCGGCAGGAGTGCTACCGCGACGGCCAGTTCACGCAGGGCTTCGCGGAGTGGTCTGAGGGACGCTGAACCAGGTGGACTGACCATCCGCTTCTCGGCAGGACCGCGACGTCGTCGGCGGCCAGCGGCAGCGCGCACGACGCGGGATGCCCCTGGCCCGCAGCCTGTGCTGTGGTGATGCTGGGAACGGGTGAGCGCGTTCAGCTCACCCGTCCCCACACCAGTCGGGCGCCGGTGACGGCCAGCCAGCCCAGCCCGGCCAGCACCAGGCCGGTCAGCACCACGACCAGCACCACGCCGACCCAGCCGGCGATGCGGCCGCCCCACGTCACCGGTGGCGGTGGGGGGTGCGGGTGCTGCCAGGAGACGGCAGCGCCGGCCAGTTCCTCGGCCTGCTCGCGCAGCCCCCGCAGGCGTGCGGCGGCCTGCGGGCCGGCGCTGTCCTCGCCGGTGCGCCAGGCCAGGGCTTTCATCTGCGCGAAGGGGCCGCGGTAGGTGCGCTCGAAGGCGGCCACCTCACGCTCGTCACGGTCGGGGCTGAGGTAGGACCAGCGCCCGGCTTGGGCCAGGTCCCCGTCGTGCCGGTAGGTGTGGGCGAGTTGTTCGCGCAGGTCCAGGCGGTCGGGGAAGGAGGCGACCAGGCCGCGCAGGCGTTGGCGGGCCAGGGTGGTGCGGCCGGCGGCCAGGTCGGCGGCGACCTTGGTCAGGGTCTGGTCCACCGGCATGGGGTGATGATCGCGGACGTTGCCCGGTGCGCGCCGCTTGTTCTGACCCGTTCGGCTGTGCCCGTCCTGCGCCGCGGGCCGCGGAGACAGCGCACGACGCGGGATGACCGTGCGCTGGTGCGCGAGGTCATGGTCCGAGGCGCGGGCGTGGAAGGGTGCAGGGGTGCGCCCTCGGATCTTCCTCCTCCGCCCGAGGTTGGGGCCTGGCGAGCGGGTCCTGCGCACCTGGCACGCGAACTGGCTGCGACGCGGTATCGCGCGGGGTGGGACGTTGAACCTCACCGACCGTCGGCTGCTGTTCCAGCCGAACAGCGGGGAGTCGCTGATCGGCCTGCGCGCTGAGTCGTGGGACCGGTCGCAGCTCCGCGGTGCCGAGCTGGTCGAGGGGCGGCGCCGCATCGGGACGTGGAAGCGCAGGATGGGCGTGGTCCCTCTTGACGGCGAGGTCGTCGAGTTCGTCGTGTGGGAGCCGGAAGCAGCGGTCCGTGAGCTGGCGGCTCTGCTGGCTGACGGGACGAGATCCCGCTGACACCGAAGTCAGCAGCTGCGGCCTGGGGCACCACCGCGTCCGGTACCTCGCTCATCGGCAGGTCCGGACCCAGTGGTGATCCGTGCTCCGACGCGCAGGCGGGAATCGACGTCCCCGATCCTCCTCGCGGGCTGGGCTGCCCACCTCAGCGGATCAGCCGCTGCAGCGGCCACCTGCTCGCCCCACGTCAGGCAGGTGGTTCTCGTACTCAGGCGACGCCTGGACATCGGCGCAACGGCGAGGCCGCTGCCGGCCGTGGTCGCGCTCGCACCGCGGGGTGACCGCGAGGTCGAAGGACAGTGCGCCGCGTTCATCACGTCCGCTGGTGGGCTCCGGGCTGTCACCGTCGACCGGTGGCTGGTTGGGGACCGCGAAGACGGCGAGGGGAGTCGGCGCGCTGCTCGGCACCCCTGCCCGGCTGGCACATCGACGAGGCGACCCCCATCGCGTGCGATCGACTCCCGCACCAGGACGACGAGCACCTCTTCTCGATCCCAGCGCCGAAGAGCCACCGGGTACGGATACCCCCGGCCCCGTCGGCGATGGCCCAGTGGCGACTGCCGCCGAGTGGCGTCGCCTGCGCGGTGGAGGTCACCTCTCGCGCGAGGTCGCTCCTGGGAGGCCGCCGCTTCACCGTCTGGCGGGACTGACCAGGGGTTGCTGGTCCGAGCCGACGTCCTGGCCAGCGGGATGACCGTGCGGTCGGCAGGACGGCTCGTGAGAACGTCGCGCAAGGGCTGGTGCGTTGCGTTCCCACACCTCGCGCGGTTCGGGAGGTGTCGGAACGCCGCACACCGCCCCTCCGTGGACGGCGCGACACCGGAATGAGCGCGACGTCGGCGGCGCCCCCGGGACGTCGGGCACGTCCGCTCACGTGGAACCCGGCGACGGGGAAGCGCCACCCCCGGACCGGCGGGTCGGGTGATCCGCGTCCGACCGGTGACCGTCCGGCGACGACCCGTGGCCGGGCTCGACGTGGAGAGCCGAGCCCGGCCGCGTCGGGGCTACTTGCTCTCGACGCTGAACGCCCCGGAACCGGCCGCGGCCCGGTCCTGCAGTTCCCGCCAGGCGGTGGCGTCACCGTCGAGGACGTCGAGGAGGTGGGCGGCCACGGCGTCGGCGACGAGGGCGACGCGGGCGGGGTCCTCGTCGCTGGTCTCCGCCACGGCTTCACCGGCGAGGCCGCCGAGGGTGTGCTCGCCGTCGGTGATGGTGAGCAGCCGCTGGGGGGCGGGGCTGAGGGTGTAGGCGTCGGTGAACCAGTCCGGTCCGCGGGTGGACATCGCCGACCGGTCCTCGCCGCCGGCGACGACCAGGGTGGGGGTGGTCAGGGTGGAGTAGTCCGGGCGCATGAAGGGCAGGTGCTCCCGCGCGAACGGGGTCAGGGAGTCCCCGGTGCCGGTGGTCGCGATGAGCGCGCCCGCCCGCACCGCCGGGTGGGTGAAGTCCTCGCCGGGGGTGCCGTCGGCGTCCAGGACGCGGGCCCCGAGGAGGGCTCCGGCGGTCTGCCCTCCCCAGGAGTGCCCGACGACGGCGACGCGTGCCGCGTCGACGCGGGCGGGCAGACCGGGGACGTGGTCGAGGACGGCGCCGAGGTGGTCCAGGACGGCGTGCAGGTCGGCGATGCGCACCCGCCAGACGGTGGGGAAGCGGGGGTCGTCGAAGCCGATGCGGTGGCGGCGGGAGTCCAGGTGGGTGGGCTGGACGACGACGAACCCGGCGGCGGCCCAGCGGTCCACGAGGGGTTCGTAGCCGTCCATGGACCAGGCGTTGCCGTGGGAGAAGACGATGACGGGCAGGTCCTGGCCGTCGACGGGTGCGGTGACCTTGACCTGCAGGTCGACGCCTCTCTCGACGGGGTGGCCGGCGGTGGGGACGGTGATGGGTTTGACCGCGAGGAGCCGGCGGGCGGGGGTTTCAGACACGGGGTGTCCTTCGAGGAGGGGGACGGCTCTGCCAGACTGGCGGAGCATCGTTCCGCCAAAGTAGCGGAACATCGTTCCGCGAGCAAGGGAGTCCGTGTGCCCACCACCGGAGCACGCCGGGCCGGCGCGCAGCGCAGCCGTGAGGCGCTGCTGACCGCCGCCGCCGCCGCGTTCGTCGAGCACGGCGTGCAGGCCCCGGTGCGGGACGTCGCCGAACGCGCCGGGGTGGGGGTGGGCACGGTCTACCGCCACTTCCCCACCCGCGCCGACCTGGTCGCCGCCGTGTACCGCCACCAGGTGCGCGAGTGCACCGACCTGGCGGCGTCGTTGCGCGAGCAGCCGATCCCCGCGTTCGAGGCGCTGGAGCGGTGGGTGGCGGCCTTCGTGGACTTCCTGGTCACCAAGCACGGCCTCGGCGAAGCGCTGCTCTCGGACGACCCGGGCCTGGCGAACCTGCACGCCCTCGTCCTGGACGAGCTGGTGCCGGCCTGCGCGTCCCTGCTCCGGGCCGGTCAGGACGCCGGGGAGGTCGACCCGCAGGTCACCGCGTTGACGCTGCTGCGCGCCGTGGGGAACCTGTCGATCCCCGGGCCGGGCTACGGCGGGGACGAGGCCCGGCAGATGGTCGCCCGCCTCCTCGCCGGGTGCCGCAGCCAGGCCGCCCGCCCCTCGCCGCGGGACTGAGCCCCGGCCCGCGACGGGCGTCCGAGCCTTCCGGGCCGGGGGCCGTCCGGGCAGACTGGCGCCGTGCAACCCCACGAGTTCGGCTCGGCAGTGCGCCACCTGCGCGAGAGCACGGCCCCCGCGACCGTCGGGCTGGCCGCGGGCCGGCGACGGGTGCGCGGACTGCGGCGCGAGGAGCTCGGCGAGCTCGCAGGGATGTCCGCGGACTACGTCCGCCGGCTCGAGCAGGGCCGCAGCCACCCCTCGGCCGCGGTGGTCAACGCCATCGCCCGGGCCCTGCGGGTCGAGCGGGCCGACTACGAGCGGCTCTGCGCGCTGGCCGGGTACGCGGCCGCGGAGGGACACGTCCCCACCGACCTCGGCCCGGGCGCGACGCGACTGCTGGAACGGTTCTCCGACACCCCGATGATCGTCACCGACGCGGCGATGAACGTCGTCGCGGTCAACAGCGCGTTCACGGCCCTGGAGCACTGGACCCTCACCGGGGGGCGCTGGGAGTGGAACGTCGCCTGGCGCACCTTCTGCGACCCGTTCGAGGCCTTCAAGCAGTCCGCGGGCGACGCCGACGACCACGAGGCGGTGCTCGTGACCCAGCTGCGGAGCTCCCTGCTGCGCTACCCCGCCGACTCCGCCCTGGCCGCGATGGTGGACGACCTGCGCAGCCGCAGCGGCCGGTTCGACGCGCTGTGGCGCGCGCCGCGGCCGGTCGGGGCCTACGAGAGCAGCGCGACGATCACCCAGTCCGACGGCGACTCGGTCACCCTCGTCGGCAACCTCATCGCGATCCCCGGTGACGACCTGGCCGCGGTCATGATGACCGCCGCGCCGGGCTCGCGCGACGCGGACCGGCTGGCGGAACTGGTCGGCGCCGCCGACGAGCAGGCCGTCGTGAAGGTGGGCCGATCCGGCCCAGGATGAACGCGCCCGGACCTGCGACGTTGGTGACGTCCCCAGACGACGACACACCACGAGAGCAGGTTCAGCCATGAAGGCAGTGCGTTTCCACGAGGTCGGCGGCCCCGAGGTCCTGCGGTACGAGGACCTCGACGTGCCCACCCCGGCGGCCGGGCAGGTGCGGGTGCGGGTGGCGGCCTCCGCCTTCAACGCCGCCGACAACGGCATGCGCGCGGGGTTCCTGCCCATCCCGGTCGTGCTGCCGCACGTCCCCGGCTACGACGTCTCCGGCACCGTCGACGCGCTCGGCGACGGCGTCAGCGGTCTGCAGGTCGGGGACGCGGTCATCGGGTTCCTGCCGATGGAACGCGACGGCGGTGCGGCCGAGTTCGTGCTCGCCCCGGCCGAAGCGCTGGTCGCGGCCCCCACGAGCATCCCCCTGCCCGACGCCGCGGCCCTGCCGTCGGTGGCGCTGACCGCCTGGCAGGCCCTCTTCGACGACGGCGACCTGCAGAAGGACCAGCGCGTGCTGATCAACGGCGCCGGGGGCGTGGTCGGCAAGTACGCCGTCGCGCTGGCCCACCGGGCCGGGGTGCACGTCGTGGCCACCGCCAGCCCCCGCAGCATCGACGACGTCCGCGCCGCCGGCGCCGACGAGGTCGTCGACCACACCGCCACCGACCTGCTCGCCGCCGTCGACGAACCGGTGGACGTGCTGCTCAACCTCGCCCCCGTCGACCCCGACCGGTTCGCCGCCCTGGTCGCCCTGGTCCGCGACGGCGGCAAGGTCGTCAGCACCACCGCGTTCATGGCCACCCCCAGTGACGAGAGCCGCGGCGTCACCGCCGCCACCGTGTTCGTCCGGCCCGACCGCGACCGCCTCGGCGAACTGGTGTCCCTGGTCGACGACGGCGACCTGCGGGTCGAGGTGACCCGCCGCATCCCGCTGACCGAACTCCCCGCCCTGCACGCCGAAGCCGCCGCCGGACGCATCCCGGGCAAGGTCGTCGTCCTGGTCGGGTGAGACCCGCACCTCCTCCGTCGACGTGCCCGGCACCGGACGGGCACGTCGGCCCAGCGCACCGCCGCACCGGCGCGGGAACCCCGCGCCGGCCCCACCGAACGGAGAACACCCGTGCCCGACCAGCCACTCGTCACCGTCATCGGCGCCACCGGCACCCAGGGCGGCGCCGTGACCCGAGCCCTGCTGACCGACGGCGGGTTCGCCGTCCGCGCCGTCACCCGGGACGCGACCTCCCCCAGGGCGAAGGCCCTCACCGAACTCGGCGCCGAGGTGGTCGAGGCCCGCCTGGACGACCGGGACAGCCTGCGCGCGGCCTTCGCCGGAGCGCACGGCGCGTTCCTGGTCACCCCCTTCTGGGAGCACCGCTCCCCCGCCCGCGAACTGGCCGAGGTGCGGAACCTCATCGGCGCCGCCCGGTCCGCGCAGCTGCAGCACGTGCTGTGGTCCACGCTGGAGGACACCCGCCAGGTCATCCCCGCCGACGACGAGCGCATGCCGTTCCTCCGCGAGGAGACAGACGGGGAACCGGACGGGGAGCAGGGCGGTGGTCGGGCCGAGGAGTACCGGGTGCCCCACTTCGACGTCAAGGGCGGCGCCGCCGACGCCCTGTTCGCCGCCTCCGGGCTGCCGGTGACCTACCTGCTGATGTCCTTCTACTGGGACCAGCTGCTCGGCGACCTCGCACCGCAGCGCGACGAGGACGGGACCCTGGCCCTGCACCTGCCCGTGGGCACGGCGCCCGTCGCCGGCGTCGCCTCCGACGACATCGGCCGGGTGGCGCTGCGGGTGTTCCAGCAGCCCGGCACGACCATCGGCGCCACCGTCCCGGTCGTCAGCGACGTCCTGACCGGTGAGCAGATGGCCGCGGCGTTCACCGCCGTGCTCGGTGAGCCGGTGGCCTACCGGCCGCTGACGCCCGAGCAGTTCCGCGGGTTCGGGTTCCCCGGCGCGCAGGAGCTGGGCAACATGTTCCAGTACTACGCCGAGTTCCCCGACTCCTACAACGGGCGCCGCGACCTGGGACTCGCGCACGCGGTGAACCCCCGGTGGTCGGACCTGACCGGTTTCCTCACCGCCCACCGCGACCGGCTCGCACCCTGAGACGCCGCACCCGGACCACCGGCGCGTCCGGCGCCGGCTCCCCGGCCGCCGCCGCCGCGAGGCCCGCGGCGCGGACCTCACGAACCCCTCCGCAGGAGTTTCCATGACGAGCACCCCGACCACGTCGCCCGCGCCTCCCACCAACCCGGTCGCGGACCCGGTCGCGACCCCCGCCCCCTTCGGCCCCCCGGGCACCGCCGGGTACGCCGAGGCGACCGCCACCTACCAGCTCGCCGTACCCGTCGAGCCGGCCGGGGCGTTCACCGCCCGCACGGTCGACGACGTCGTCCGCGCCGTCACCGCGGCCCACCGGGCCGGCACGCCGCTGCGGGTCAGCACCACCGGCCACGCCGTGGGACGCACCGGCCCGCCCACCAGCCCGCTGGCCGGCTCACTGCTGCTGCGCACGCTCCTGGACGCCCCCGTGCGCGTCGACCCGCGGAACCGCACCGCCCGCGTCCCGGCCGGCGCGACCTGGGGCCAGGTCCTGCCCGAGGTGCTGCCCCACGGGCTGACCGCCCTGCACGGCTCCTCCCCCACCGTCGGCGTCATCGGCTACCTGCTCGGCGGCGGCATCAGCTTCTACGGCCGCCGCTTCGGCCTGGCCGCGAACTCCCTGCGCTCGCTGACCGTCGTCCTGGCCGACGGGCAGGTCGTCGTGGCCAGCGCCACCGAGCGCCCCGAGCTGTTCTGGGCCCTGCGCGGCGGCGGCGGCGGTTTCGGCGTCGTCGTCGAGGCCGAGATCGACCTCGTGCCCATGCACGCCGTCGTCACCGGCATGGCCGTCTGGGACGCCGCCGACGCCGCACGCCTGGCGCCCGTCTGGCAGGCCTGGGCGCGCACCGCCCCACCGCAGATCACCACCAGCCTGCGCCTGCTGTCCCTGCCCCCGCTGCCCGGCGTGCCCCCGGCCCTGGCCGGCCGGCGGGTGCTCGCCCTGGACGGGGCGGTCACCGCCACCGACGAGGCCGACGTGCCCGCCGCCCGGGACACCGCCCGGGAACTGCTCGCCCCGCTGCGCGCCCTCGCCGCACCGCGCCTGGACACCTGGGCGCCGGCCGGACCGGGGACGCTGCCCCACGTGCACCTGGACCCGCCGCGGCCGGTGGCCTTCTCCTCCGACAGCGCACTGGTCCACGAGCTGGACGAGGCCGGCTGGGCCGCGCTGGCCGCTGCCGCGCCGAGCCTGCTGGCCCTCGAACTGCGCCAGCTCGGGGGCGCCCTGGGCGCTCCCGCACCCGGCGGCGGGGCGCTGGACCACTTCAGCGCCCCCCTGCACTACTACGCCGTCGGCCTGAGCGACCCCGCCACCGCGGCCCGGACCAGCGCGGACCTGCAGGCCGCCCGCTCGGTCCTGCGGCCCCACCTGACCGGGTGGACGTCGCCGAACTTCGTCGACTCCTCCCGGCAGCCGCAACGCACCTACGACGCGTCCACCCGAGCCCGGGTCGAGCGCGTCCGGCTCGCGGTCGACCCGGACGGCCTCTTCGCCGGGGACGTCGCGCCCGTCCGCGGCTGAGCCCGGCCCGCGGAGGGCGGGAACGCCGAACGGCCGGCCCCCGTGCGGGGACCGGCCGTCCAGGACCGTGACGTCGGTGCGGACCTCAGTGCACCGGGGTGCGCGGCCCCGGGACCAGCGGCGGGCGCCGCACGAGCAGCGACAGCGCCAGCGCGACGAGGGAGATGATCCCGCCCCACACGAACGCGTGCTGCGTGCCGTCGGCGACCGCGTCCAGCGCGGACGCCCCCTCGGCCAGCCGGTCGGCCGACGTCGTGGACAGCACCGTGACGAACAGGGCGGTGCCGGCCGCACCGGCGAGCTGCTGCACGGTGCCGACGGTCGCCGAGCCGTGCGGGTACAGCTCGGCGCGCAGCGAACCGAGCGCGGAGGTGAACAGCGGCGTGAACATGAACGCCAGGCCGACGCTGACCAGGGTGTGGACCAGGACGATCATCCCGGTCGGGGTGCCCGGGTGCAGGGTCGACAGCAGCCACAGCGCGCCGCTGACGACGACCGCGCCGGGGATCACCAGCGGCCGGGGACCGAACCGGTCGAACAACCGGCCCACGACCGGCGACAGCACACCCATCGCGGCACCGCCGGGCAGCAGCAGCAGACCGGTCTCCAGCGAGCCGAGCTGCAGCACCGTCTGCAGGAAGATCGGCAGCGTGATGAGGGTGCCGAACAGGCCCATGAAGCTCGTCACCAGGACGATGGTCGACACGGTGAAGGAGCGGTTCGCGAAGACGCGCAGGTCCATGAGCGGCCCGGTCGTCGCGGTCAGCCGGAGCTGCCGCCGCACGAACGCGGCGAGCGAGAGCACCCCGACGGTCACCGGGACCCACGGCGCCACGGGGGCGTGCCCGCCGGCGGACTCGCCGATGCTGGACAGGCCGTAGATCAGCCCGCCGAAACCGACGGCCGACAGCAGCAGGGAGAAGACGTCGAGCCGCGCGTTCCGGGGGGTGGTGAGGTTGCGCACCTTCCACGTCCCCAGGCCCAGGGCGATCAGCGCGATGGGCAGCACGATGATGAACATCCACCGCCAGGACAGCGAGTTCAGGATGATCCCGGAGATCGTCGGCCCGATGGCCGGGGCGACGGAGATGACGACCGAGATCATGCCCATCGTCTTGCCGCGGCTGGCGGCGGGGACGAGGGTCAGGGCCGTCGTCATGAGCAGCGGCATCATCACGGCGGTGCCGCTGGCCTGCACGACGCGGCCGACGAGCAGCAGCTCGAACCCGGGGGCGGCCGCGGCGATCGCGGTGCCGAGGCTGAACAGGCCCATCGCGGCGATGAAGACCTGCCGCAACCGGAACCGTTCCATGATGAAACCGGTGGCGGGGATGACGACGGCCATGGTGAGCATGAAGCCCGTCGTCAGCCACTGGCCGGTGGCGGCCGTGATGCCGAGGTCGGCCATGAGGCGCGGCAGCGCCACGCCCATGATCGTCTCGTTGAGGATGACGACGAAGGCGGAGACGAGCAGCAGGCCGATGACGGTCGCGTCACCGGGCGCGAGCCGGTCCCGGTCGGCGGGCGGGGTGGTGGGTGGGGCGACGGACGCGGCGGGCGCGACGGGTTCCAGGGTCGCGTCCTCGTTCGTTGACATGCGTGGGGACTCCTCGTGGTGATGACGGTCACGACCCTAGTGGCAGTCACTGCCAACTCGACACTGGTTATCCTCATTCCCGTGACCACCGCGACCCCCGGACCGGACCTGCGCGAGCGCCGCCGCCTCGCCACGCAGGCCGAGATCGAGCACGTCGCGCTGGAACTGTTCGCGCGCAACGGGTCCGAGCGCACCACGGTCGACGACATCGCCACCGCCGCCGGGGTCTCCCCCCGCACGTTCTTCCGCTACTTCGCGACGAAGGAGGACGCCGCCCTCGGTGCCTGCCGCGCCTTCGACGTCGCCGTCGCCGCCCGCCTCGAGTCCTTCGTCGACCGCGGCGCCTCCCTGGCCGACCTCCAGGACGTCATCGCGGACGTCCTGGGCGAGATGGCCGCCGAACTGGGCTCGATCGACCGGATGCTGCGGGTGCGGTGCCTGGTCATCGAGGACGCCGGGCTGCGCAGCGCCCTGCTGCGCCTGGACGTCGAGCAGTCCCGGGCGTTCTTCCACCGGATCGCCGCCGCCACCGGCGCCGCCGACGTCGACCTGCGGACCCGCGTCATCGCCGAGACGCTCGGCGCGGGGTTGCGCGCGGCCCTCGACGACTGGGCCGCGCGGCGCGAGGCCGGCCAGGACGCCGACGTCGTCGCGGTCTACCGCGAGACGTGCGCCATCCAGCGCGCCGTCACCGCGGGCTGACCGGCCCGCACCTCAGCCCAGACCGCGCAGCGCGGGCGCCCCCGCCGGGTAGTACGACCGCATCCAGCGCGGGAACTCCCGCAGGATCCGGTCGTACAGGTCCTCGTCGCCGACCGCGTCCAGGTCGTCCAGCGCGAAGAAACCCGTGTTGTCGCAGCGGCGCCCGTCGAGGGTGTCCAGCCTCTCCAGGATCCCGTAGTTGCTGCGGCCGATGCCGATGAACTGCCAGAACACCGGCTGGTCCTCCACGGCGCGCAACGCCTTCTCGGTGCCCCGGTTGTCGGTCACCCCGCCGTCGTGGAAGAACAGCACGAGGGTGGGGATGTCCAGCGGTTCGCGCTCGACGTACCGGGCGACGTCCTCGATGACGGCCTTCTCGTTGTTCGCGCCCCCGGCCCCGGAGTACCGCTGGGCCGTGTACTGCTCCAGCCACCGCGGCAGGTCCCCGACGGTGACGTCGTCCAGGCGCTCGGCCCGCGACCCCATCGCCCACGCCTGCATCTCGGCACCGTCGTCGACCTGCGCCGCGACGGGGACGACCCGCTCGACCGCGCGGCTGAACACCCCCTTGCGGTACAGCCCGCCGGTGCTGCCGGACACGTCGAGGACCAGCACCACCCGGCACCGCAGGCCCGGCGCCCCGTGCTTGGTCAGCACCAGCGCGACCTGCTGCTTGCGCAGGTTCAGCTTCTCGCGCATGGCGGGGGGCAGCTTGTCCTCGCCCTTGGTGAACGACACCGCGGGCGTCGCCGGAGCCGCCGGCGACGGCGACGGCGACGGCGACGGGGGTTCCTCGTCGACGCTGACCCCGAAGTCGGTGGCGAGCCCGCCGAGGCCGTTGTCGTACCCCTGCCCGACGGCCCGCACCTTCCACGCCCCGGCGCGCTGGTAGATCTCGGCGAGCACCACGACGGTCTCCGACCCCAGCCGCGCCGGGGAGAACTCCACGGCCTCCCCGCCGTGGTCCAGCGCCAGGCGCACGCCCGTCCCGGCGAACGTGGCGCCCTCGGTCTCCGGGCTCGCCACCACCACGACCTTGTCGGCCCCCGGCCGCAGCGCGGCGAGGTCGACGGCGAGCGCCCGGCCCTCCAGCCGGACCCCCGGCGCGGACGGCTGGTTGAAGAACACCATGTCGGCGTCCCCGCCGACCTTGCCGTCGGGGTTCACGACGAGCGCGGTGACGTCGACGGGCCCCTCGACGCGCACCCGCAGGGACGTCCCGGACAGGGGCGCGTTGCCGCCCTCGGTGAGCGTGGTCACCCCCCAGTCCTACCGCAGCGGGCGGTCGCGCGGCAGCGGTACCTGGCGACCGCCCCGGGCAGGTGGCAGGGTCGGGCCATGTCCACCTGGCTGATCACCGGTTGCTCGACGGGCCTGGGCCGTGCGCTCGCCCTCGCCGTCCTCGAACGCGGCCACCGCGCCGTCGTGACCGCCCGCGACGCCGCGCGGGTCGAGGACATCGCGGCCGCCCACCCCGACCGCGCCCTCGCCCTGTCCCTCGACGTCACCTCCCCCGCCGAGGTCACCGAGGCCGTGCGCCGCGCGGAGGAACGCTTCGGGGGGATCGACGTCGTCGTGAACAACGCCGGCTACGGGTACCGGGCGGCCGTCGAGGAGGGCGTCGACGAGGACGTGGAACGGCTGTTCGCGACCCACGTGTTCGGCGCGGCCTCCGTCCTGAAGGCCGTGCTGCCCGGCATGCGGGCGCGGCGCAGCGGGACCGTCCTCAACGTGTCCTCGATCGGCGCGCACGTCTGCCCGCCCGGGTCGGGCTACTACGCGGCCGCGAAGGCCGCGCTGGAGGCGCTGTCGCGGTCGCTGCGCGCCGAGCTCGCCCCGCTGGGCATCTCCGTGACGATCGTCGCCCCCGGCGGCTTCCGGACCGACTTCGCCGGCCGGTCGCTGACGCAGTCGCCCGAACCCATCGGCGACTACGCGGGCACCGCCGGGAAGCGGCGCATCGAGAACGACACCGCGCACGGCACCCAGCCCGGCGACCCGGCGAAGGCGGCCGAGGCGATGATCGCCCTCGCCGAGGCGGAGAACCCGCCGTCGTCGATCTTCCTGGGCTCGGACGCGCTGGCCGCGATCGAGGGGGTGCTGGAGTCCCGCGTCGCGGAGGTCAACGTGTGGCGGGAGCTGAGCACCAGCACCGACTACTGAGCCGGGCCGCGGCCCGGCCCGCTCAAGGTGGTGGGCGGACCTGCCGATGGGGGCACCACCCGTTCAGCGCAGAGGAGAGCACCGTGCCGAACCCCCGCCACGCCGCGGCCGCCGTCACCGCCCTGGCCTGCCTCCTCGCGCTCGCCGCGTGCGCGGGCCCGGGCCCGGGCCCGGAGGCGGGACCCACCCCGGTCGCGCCCGGGGCCCGGGTGAGCGCGGACCCGTCGGTGGAGTTCGTCCTCCCGCTGCTGCGGCCCGCGCCGCCGGCCGGCGTCCCGGGGCCCGCGGGCGACACCGGGGTGCTGGGGCCCGAGTCCGTCGTCACCCCGACCCCGGTCCCGTCCCTGGCCCCGCGCGCCGAGTTCCACCCCGCCTGACCGCGCCCCGCTGCTGAGACGTGCGGCCGAGCCGTGCGCCATCGAACCGGTAGCCGCCTCCCGGCACTGCGGCACCGACCGGGCGACGCTGGGCGACCCCGTCGTGCCGACGGCCACACCCAGGACGTGACTGACGCCGTCACCGTCCGCGCCTGAGCGGCAGGACTCCCTCGCGGCGCATGACCCGGAGTCGCTCCGCGGTGAGGCAGGCACGGGCCAGGGCGATCCTCACCTCTGGGGCGTCGGTGCCCACCTTGACCAGGTAGAAGGAGAACACGTTGATCCCGGCCACCATGAGCGCGTAGGTCCACTCGTCGTGCAGGTAACCGGCCGACAAGCCGAAGGTGATGGCGAGGATGACCGCACTGTAGAAGATGCCGGACTTCCACCAACCGAAGTAGGGACTGTACCCGGTGATGCGTGTCTTATCCAGAGGAACAGTCGACATGTGACCGTTCGCTCTCCGGTAGTACTGGGCTTCTTCGAACGAGTGCTTCATGAAGTGACCAACCGATGCGTTGCAGAAGAGCACCGCGGTTTGACCGATGAAGGTTGCGACAGGCCACAGTGATGAATCGACCAGGACCATGACCAGAGCGAGCACAGGTCCGATCAGCGTGTGAGCACGCATGAAGAACTCCGCGGCACACCCCCATGCGCCTACATCCTTCCACCCCCGAGCACCCAGCGCTGGGGTCAGGCCGGCGTACAGAGCCTGGTAGTACCGAGCACAGAGCACGATGTAGCTGGCGCAGACCAACCACGTGGGTCCGTTGGCGCGCCAATCACCCAGCTGGTAGCCCGGCTGCCTCAGGGAATCCAGGAGAGGCAGCTCCTCCTCGTCGGACCCCGTGATCTGCTGGAGGTACCCCAGGGGGCGGCTGACCCACTCCTGGTTCGCGTCGCGCAGCACATAGACGGAGAGCACGAAGAACGCAACGGCATTGGCGCCGGCGCTCAGGACCGACCAGAGAGCGAGTTTGCGGGACCCGTCGTCGCCCGGCCGGCGGTGCGCCCGCACCTGGGCCTCGGTCTCCCTCCACAGTCGCCACTGCCTCCGAGGCGCACCGCTGAGAGGTCGCAGGACGTTCGACGCAGCAGTCAGGGTCTTGTCGTCGCTGACTGCTTCGAGGAACCGGTCCGCGGTGAAGAACGCGTCATTCCCGAGTGCACGCTCGACGGCGTCGAGCTCGTTGTCGAAGTACCTCTTCAGCCCGTCGTAGACTCCCGCAGCCTCCGGCATCCGACTCGGCCTGAATATCCTCAGCCGATCCACCGGGTTGCGTTGCACCAGGTCTTCGAGGAAGCGGGCGATCAGAGGCGTCGAGGAGTACAGGGGGTCGGGAACCGCCCCGTCCTCGGTCACCTCCAGACCGGCACAGGAGATCAGCAACTGCCCCAGTGAGTACAGGTCAGCGGACCCCTGCCCGCGGACGGGACGATCCTCCAGGATCTCTGGAGCGACGTAAGAGGCGTCACGACCCAGACGGCCCGCGATGAGCCTGGTGTGCAGGTGATTCTTGCCGAAGTCGATCAAAGTCACTTCAACAGTCTCTTGGTCGCTGTCGACGTCGACGATGATGTTGGAGGGAGTCAGGTCCTCGTGCGCTGTCTTCGCCGCGACGCTCCCCACGCGAGCCCTCGCAGCGCTCTCCAACTCCATGAGGGCCGAGAAGATGGGCTTCCCCAGGATGCGCAGCCGCCTGATGGAGCTCGCGAGGTCGGACGAGTGACCGCTTCCCGCTTCACGCAAGTACGATGCGGCAGACTCACCGGAGACCTCCAGCCGGCGCCGGAGCTCCGCGACCAGTTGCTCGTAGGTCCAGCCGCTCAGAACGTGACGGTGCACCGGGAGGAGGCCGGGGCCGGAGTGCTTGAGCGAGTGCAGGAAGATCGTCTCTCGGAGAGCGCTGACGAAGCCGAGGTCCGGGTGCAGCAACTTGGCCGTGATCGCTTCAGGTGTGGCCAGCAGCTCACTGAGGTTCTGCCCCCTCACGAAACGCATGATGATCCACCAGTCGAAGCTGGCCTTGACCTTGACCAGGTGCTCGCGACTCCCCTGCCCAGACGCCACATCCGCCAGGTACGTGTAGTCGTCGAAGTAGTCCCGGGTGCTCTGAGCGACAGCCGGCAAGGCCGCGTACGGGAGCAGCACGAGCTTGATGGCCACCCACTCGCCACCCACCTGCCTCTTCACGATGAGCGACGTGGTGCCGTACTTGTGGAACGACAGCCCTCGGGCTCGCGCGTTGTAGTTCCAGACGCTCACCAGGTCGGCCCACGACTGGCCCCCGGGCGAACTGCTGGGCGAAGGAGGTCGGTCCGCGCGAACCGAGTACACCTGCAGAAGCGCGTCAGCAACCCCGAGGCGAGCGAGAAGCTCGGCGGCGGCCGACTCACACTCCTCGGGCGTGACGGACGAATCGGACACCCCTCGGCCGTCGAGGCCCGAACGCAGGAGTTCAGAATGTCGGAGGCCGTACCACGTCATCAGCAACACACCGATGAAGGCATGGACGTCGGCGTACTTCGTCCGGTAGCCAGTGGGCCTCGAGGAGTACCGCTCCATCCAAGCCCTCAGACTCGTCCGAACAGCCCTGGGATCCGGCGCGGAGGGGAAGGAGGCCTTGTAGTCCGCAGCCGACACCGGGAGCCGAGCGAAGATGTGCCGCCAGTCCGAGAAGTCGTTCGAGACGTAAGCTGGACGACAGTAGGCACTGAGCTCCCTCAGCCCCTCGGCCCTCGCCCGCAGGATCTGAACAGGGTTGCGTGGATCAGTGGTGGCGGGAGCGCCAAGGGCGAACTTCAACACCGCCTGCATCGCGGCTGTGAAGGTGAAGGTCAACTCTTCCACCTGCTCCCTTTTCGACGAGGCTCAGACGCGGGATGCACTCGAGCCGCCCTGCTCGAACATCTGCCACCGGCCGACCCTCGAGATGGCAGAACATCTCAGCGTAGGCTGATCGGCACGCCTTGAGAATGGCCGTCGCGCGGATCTCTTGGCGTTTGACTTCGCTGTTCCCCTCGGCGGGTGCGATGTTCAGCAGGTGGGGTGGGTCGACAGCGGGGGATGTGCTCAGACCACGCATCCTCGTCTGGTCCTCACCTGCTCCGGCTACCGTTCTCAAGAAGCTCTCACCCAACCCCGGCGCCTCCCGATCCAACTGCCAGGCAGCCAGGCGGTCCAGAGCCGTCACGCCACCCCTGACGGCACTCGCGGGTTTGGTGCTGAGCGACAGGACGTGAGTGTTTCCGGCGTCTAGGGCCATCTTTCCCGGGTGCGGCGCCAGGACTCCGCCGTCGAGGACGCGCCGGCCGCGGTACTCGCCTCTCTCCCGAATGACCAGCGGCAGCCACGCACTCGCTCGAAGAGCGGATCTCAGGTCGTCTTCAGAGGCGAAGTCACAGGCCAGGAGCGGCGATCGTCGATCGACGTCCGAGATACCGACGACGAGTTGGACGGGTGATCTCAGGACGGCTGAGTAGTCGAGAGGCTTGACCATGTCGACGACCGTGTTGAACGCGTAGTCCAGATCCAGGACGGAACGCCTGGACAAAGCTCTCCTGATGTCGATGAACCGCGGTGAACTCAGGTCGTCGTAGTAGATGGACAGGGGGTACCACACGCTCCCCGCGATGAAGTACGCAGCGTTCACCGCACCTGAAGAGACACCGTAGACGACGTCGAACACGTCACGGAAGCCGTAATCGTCCAAGGCATTGAGCATGGCCGCCGAGACAGCCCCCCGCATGCCCCCGCCCTCGACGGCCAGCGCCAGTCGAACACCGTCTCGTCGCTCACCGGGTCTACTGCCCGAGGCGCGCCGAGCACGCATCAGATCCAGAACCGGGTGCCATCGTGATCGGTCTTCGCTCAAGGGAGTCCCTCCGTGGATGACTCGCACGGCAGTGCGCCACCACGTCGCTGTGACTACGCCAGCGTCGTGGAACCGCCTGCCACCTTCTGACGCTCCGTCCGACTCCCGCCTTCAAACGCCTGACTGTCGATGTTTCAGGAAGATACCGCTCAGTGCCTTGCGGTGAGTAGCACTTGCCTGACACCACGTCATCGCAGTGCAGTCGGTGGTCGCCAAGGGCCAGCGGAGGCCTCGACCGCTCCCCCACCCACCGCTGCGACCACGGACGCTGCCGTCGGGTGGGCACCTGGGCAGGGCCGCGGCGCGCCGGACGCAGGGCGACGACGAGAGCGTCCGGTGAGAGCAGCACGATCGACGTCGCCCGACGTGCGGGATCGACGCCTGAGCAGTACCACCGACTCGCGATCGGTGGATCGGCGACACCCACGCTCCGGCCGGGCGCGCGCCCCGAAGCCACCACCGTCACCGAGGACGGTCACCGACCAGTCCACACCGGTGTCAGTGACGGTGTGGCCGTCGCACTCGACAGCTGGAGCAGACTCGATGCTCTCGTCGCGGGGGTGCGCTCCTCTGGGAGTGGATGCTCAGAGCGGGCGGACAGAGTGGTGGGCCACGACGGCCAGGTCCTCGGCGAGCGGGCCCTCGGTGGCCCGCAGCTCAGCTGGCAGCCGTTCTCGCGTCCCGGCTCGACGAGCTCAGCCACCGCGAGGTCGGCGCGGAAGGGAGCCGCCACGTCTCCGCACTCACCGGCAGCTCCTCAGTAGGAGCGCTCCGGGTCGTCCCGCCCGAACCGCTGAGCACCGCGACCGCAGCCGTCCTGCACCGCGTCGGGAAGACCTCGGGCCGTGCGGTCGCTGGAGCGGTAGCAGCCGACCTCCTCGCGGCGGACCCGTAGTTCGGTCTTCATCAGCGCTAGGGCCTCTGTGGACGCCAGGAAGCCGGAGAAACCGAGCCGGGCGAGGAGCTTCAGCTCCTCGAGCCGCGACGGCGAGTGGCAGTCGCCCTCAAGTCGGTCGAAAAATCGAGCGCCCTCATCGCTGATCCCGTGGGTCAGGGAGCGGTGGGCCTCGCCCACCTGGGTGTTCGACCGGAAGGACCGGCCGGAGTCGTCCAGCTGCTCCCTCAGGTCGTACCAGTGCCCGGGCGCTGCAGGATCACGCTGGGGAGTATGTCTTCGAGCTCCACCGCACACCTCCTGCCACGGCGGCACGACTGGTACGACTGGATCGACCGCGACACTCGTGGAGCACCTCGTCACCGAGTCCACCGAGCCGGGAGACGATTGGCCCCTGCACCGTCGGAGGAGGACGAGACGTGAGCGCGACCGGGGGCCACCACGGCTGCTGCGCACCGGCGGCAGAGCGCCGGACGGCCGGGTCGGCAGCCACCGCCCTCGGCCACATCACCAAGACCGAGCGCATCGGCTGGTCCTACAGCTTCGCCGCGTTCCTGCTCGCCGGGCTACGCCGGATCAGCCCACGCTTCGCGGTCACCTCCCGGTGGACCGCGGTGGCCTGCACCACCGAGGACCACCCCGAGGATCCCGGCTGCACACGGACGCGGCGCGAGGGTCATTCCGTCACGCTCGTGGGGTGGGCCGACGCCCTCGCCTGCGCCACGCGGGAGGCGGGCCGACTGCCCACCGCGGCCGAGTGGAGGTCCGCGGACCACGCCTGCCTCATCCACCACCTCACGGCCGACCGGGTCGATCCCGCCGGCTCGGACACCGGCGACTCCTACGTCGTGCGCGCGGGGTCGTACCTGCGCCACACCTCCTGCTGCAACCAGTACCACGTCGCCGCCCGCACCGCGGACGCCCTCGACTTCGCCGGCGGCGACAACGGTTTCCGCGCGGTGCGCGACGTGCCCAGGAATGGCCGGTGAGCACCCCCGAACCCTCGCAGGACCGGGACGGCCCACTGCCGGACAGGCGGTTCCCCGCCTCGGTCTACCGGCACGGCACCGAACCCGACCCCCGGTTCTCCCTGGCCAACGAACGCACCTTCCTGGCCTGGATCCGCACCTCCCTGGCCCTGCTGGCCGCCGGGGTGGCGCTGGAGGGCCTGGGACTGCCGCTGCAACCGGACCTGCGGCTGGCCGCCTCGATCGTGCTGATCGTGCTGGGGCTGCTGGCCCCGGTGCAAGCCTGGCGCGGCTGGACGCGCGACGAGCGGGCCGTGCGGCTCGGGACGCCGCTGGCCTCCCCCGCCCTGGCGTCACCGCTGACCGTGGGCACCGTCGTGGCCGGGGTGCTCGTCCTGCTCGGGCTCGTCCTGCGGTGACCCCGCCACCAGAGCCGCCGGGCCGGGTGGTCTACGACCCCGGCCTGCAACCGGAGCGCACCGCGCTCGCGTGGCGCCGCACCGCCCTGTCCCTGGTCGTCGTCTCGCTCGGCGCGGCGCGCCTGCTGCCCGCGCAACTGGGGGCGGGGGCCGTGGTGCTCGGCGTCGCGGGCGCCGCCGGCGGCGTCGCCGTGCACGTCCTGGCCGGGCGCCGCGCGCGCCGCACCACCGCCCGCCTGCTGGCCACCGGGGACCTGGCCCACCCGCACTCCGCCGGTGCCCTGCTCGCCGTCGTCGCGGGCGCGGTGACGGTGCTGGGCCTGGGGGCGCTGGCCCTGGTCCTGGGCCGCGTCGTCGCGGGGTGACGGGTCACCCCGCGGCGGGCGCCTCGCCCAGCGTCGCGGGGTCCGGGCACCCCGGCCTCGTGAGGGCGTAGTAGCCCGGCGTCGCGCCGTCCTCGTCGACGGCGACGTCCGCGACGTCGGCCTCGACGCCGATCTCACCGAACGGTTCCCCGTCGGCCAGGACCGTCGTGACCTCCCCGGCGGGGACGGTCGCCGCGAAGGCCAGGTCCACCGGCCCGGACGCGCTGGCGACCTCCTCGCCGTGCTGCCGGAAGGAGAACGTCACGGCGCCGTCGGCCGGTCGCGGGTCCTGCGTGCCCCAGCAGACCACCACCCGCTGCGTGGGCCGGGGCTCGTCGGCCGAGCACCCGGCGGCGAGCAGGGCGAGGAGGGCCGCCGGGACCGCGGTCCGGCGCAGGCGTCGCGTCGTCACCCGCGGAGTCAAGCACCGCGGCCCCCGGCCCCGCAGCCGAACGGGCACCGCTGTCGGGCCGCGAGCACCTGTGGTTGCCTGACGACATGACACGCATCGGGAACTCGGAGCTCGACGTCCGCCCCCTGAACCTCGGCGGGAACGTCTTCGGCTGGACCGCCGACGAAGCCACCTCGCACGCCGTCCTGGACGCCTTCGTCGACGGCGGCGGCGACTTCATCGACACCGCCGACGTGTACTCGGCCTGGTCCGACGGCGGCGCGGGGATCTCCGAGACCGTCATCGGCACCTGGCTGGCCAAGAGCGGCAAGCGCGACCGGGTCGTCCTCGCCACCAAGGTCGCCAAGAAGGCCGACCGCCCCGGGCTGGGCGCCGAGAACATCCGCAAGGCCGTCGACGAGTCGCTGCAGCGCCTCCAGACCGACCGCATCGACCTGTACTGGGCCCACCAGGACGACCCCGGGACGCCGCTGGAGGAGACCCTCGGCGCGTTCGACGAGCTCGTCACCGCCGGCAAGGTCCGCGCGATCGGCGCCTCCAACTTCACCGGCCCGCGCCTGGAACGGTCCCTGGAGGTCTCCCGCCGCGAGGGGTTCGCCGCGTACGTGGCGGTGCAGAACCACTACAACCTCGTCGAGCGCGAGGAGTACGAGCGCGACGCGCGGCCGGTCGCCGAGGCGAACGGCCTGGCCTCCCTGCCGTACTGGTCGCTGGCCTCGGGGTTCCTCACCGGCAAGTACCGCCCGGGGAACCTCCCCGAGTCCGCGCGCCAGGGCGCCGCCGCGAAGTACCTCGACCAGCCGCGCGGGCTGGCGGTCCTGGAGGCGCTGGACGCCGTGGCCGCCGCGCACGACGCGCAGGTCGCGTCCGTGGCCCTGGCCTGGCTGCGGCAGCAGCCGACCGTCGTGGCCCCCATCGCCAGCGCCCGCACCGTCGAGCAGCTGCCCGCGCTGCTGGCCTCGATGGACCTGGAGCTGAGCGCCGACGAGCTCGCCGCCCTGGAACGCGCCTCCCGCTGAGGCCGCGCTGAGACCCCCGCTGAGGCCACAGGAAACGCACGCTCCCTGCACGTCCGGCGGGGCGCGCGGACGGCGGGCGTGCCGCACAGTGGAGGGGTGAGCACGACAGCCGCCCACCAGCAGCGCACCCCCACCCACCCGGGGCCGCCCCGCCGGACGTGGTCCCCGGTGGCCCTGGCCGGTGCGTGGGTGCAACTGCTCGCCCTGGGCGTCGTGTACTGGGTGTGCGTGCGGACGGCGACCGGCCAGCGGCACGAGGACCGGCTGCACGAGGCCGCGCTCGCGGCGAGGGGGTCGCAGCCGGGCTGGCTGCGCCGGACCTTCGACCTGGCCGACCGGCTCGAACCGCACCACCTGGTGCTGGGGGTCGCGGCGGTCGGGGTCGTCGGCCTGCTGCGGGGCCGGCCGGGCCGGGCGGTCCAGGGCATCGTCGTGGCCGGCGGGACGCTGGCCCTGACCGAACTGCTGAAGCTGGTGCTGCTGGAACGGCCCGACCTGCTCGACCACGCCTCCGGCGCGAACAGCCTGCCCAGCGGTCACACCGCCGCGGTGCTGGGCGTCGCGCTGGGGGTGCTGGTCGCCGGACCGCGCTGGCTGCGGTGGCCGCTGGCCCTCGCGGGGGCCGCGGCGGCGGGGGTGATGGGCGCGTTCGTCGTCGCCGAGGGGTGGCACCGGGTCAGCGACGTGCTGGCCTCGGCGCTGGTGGGGTCGCTGGTGCTGTGCTGCGTGCAGGCGCTGCCGACCCGGGACCGGCGACCGCGCGGACCGCTGGTCCGGCTGGCGCTGCTGGTCCCGGCGGCGTGCGCGGCGGCGCTGGTCGTCGTGTACGCGGCGGGCGCCCCGCTCACCACGTCGTACGTCGTGACCGGCGCGGTGGTCGCCGCGACGGTGCTGCTGGCCGCGCGGGCCCTCCCGCGGGAGGTGCGCGGCAGGGCCTGAGGGCAGGATGGGCGCATGTCCGACACGCACCCCTTCACCGAGGACCCGACTCCGCCCGACGCGCCCCGGGAGACCGCCGACGGGCCGGACCCCCGCGTGGTGGTCGTGACCCCGCAGGGCATGGGCATCGCCGAACCCCCCGAGGACGGCGGCCCGGGCCCGGCGGACATGGTGTCCGAGCCCGCGAAGGTCATGCGGATCGGCAGCATGATCAAGCAGCTGCTGGAGGAGGTCCGGTCCGCGCCGCTGGACGAGGCCGGCCGCAACCGCCTCGCCGAGATCCACGAGCGGTCCCTGCTCGAGCTGGAGGACGGCCTGTCCGGCGACCTCGTGGAGGAGCTGCGGCGCATCGCGCTGCCGTTCGCGGAGGGGCAGACGCCGTCCGAGAGCGAGCTGCGCATCGCGCAGGCCCAGCTGGTGGGGTGGCTGGAGGGGCTGTTCCACGGCATCCAGACGGCGCTGGTCGCGCAGCAGATGGCCGCGCAGGCGCAGCTGCAGGAGATGCGGCGCGCGCTGCCGGGCGGGGTGGGGCCGCGCCCGGGCCGCCCGGGCCCGGGCGCCGGTGACGGGATGCCGCGCGTGCAGCCCGGCGGGACGGGGCAGTACCTCTGAGGCTCGCGTTCTGGCGGTCCGCGCCCGACCCCCTCGGCAACGGGGTGTGGGCGCGGGCCGAGCACGCCGTCGACCGGGCCGTGCGGCGGGTGGAGATGGTCGTGGCCGGGACGCCGGCCGGCCCGGGGCGCACGGCGCTGGAGGAGTTCCTGCCGCGGGTCGACCTCGTCGCGCGCGCGGTGCGGGCGCAGTGCCTGCGGGCGCAGGAGGTGGCGCCGTCGTCCGGTGACCTGCTGGTCCCCTCCGGCCCCGACGGGCAGCACCCCGAGATCCACCGCCGGCTGACGCGGACGGCGACGGCGTGCGCGCAGGTCGCCGAGGCCGCGGCGATGGTGCGGGTCAGCGGGCAGGCCGACCCGGAGCTGCTGGCCGCGGTGCGGCGGGCGGTCGAGAAGGCGGAGACGCTCGCGGACCTGCGGTGAGCTGGCTCGTGTCGGAGGCAGGTGTCACGGTGTGCTCGTACCGATCACCACCGGGTGAGGACGACACGATCAGGGGGACGTCTCGTGCACATCGACAACGCTCGTGAACTCAAGTCCAGGTTGCTGTCGGGCGTGGTCCAGGCCTCCTCGCTCGAACGTCCGACGGGGATCGCCAGCGTCGGGATCAGCGTCCTGCCGCCCGGCGGCGCCGCCGCCGGGCCCCGCTACGGGCTGGCGGTGCGGTACTCCGGGAACCGCGGCGAGGTCCTCGCCGACAGCGCGCGGGAACTGGCCGCCCGCACCGCCGGGGACGAGGTGGACATCCGCGAGATCGGTCTGGTGACGGCCCTCACCGCCCCCACCGAACCGGGCACCTGGACGCCGGAGACGTTGCAGCGCAAGACCCGTCCCCTGCGCCCGGGGCTGTCCATCGCCCAGCGGGACGTGACCGCCGGCACCCTCGGCGGGTTCGTCACCGTGGAGGGGTCCGACGGGCTGTACGTCCTGTCCAACAACCACGTCCTCGCGAACTCGGACCAGGCCGCGCTGGAGGACCCGGTGCTGCAGCCCGGCCCGCACGACGGCGGCCGCGCCGCGGACCGGGTGGGACGGCTCGCGCGGGCCGTACCGCTGGAAGCCGGCGGCGGCAACGCCGTCGACGCCGCGCTCGCGCTGCTGGAGGACGACGTGTCCGAGGTCGACCTGGAGTACCCCGTGGGCCGGCTCACCGGCTGGACCGACCCCGACGACGAGATCGCGGTGGAGAAGGTGGGCCGCACGACGGGCTGGACGAAGGGCCGCGTCACCGCCATCGAGCTCGACGACGTCGCCGTCCAGTACCCGGTGGGCGTCGTCAGCTTCGACGGGCAGATCGAGGTCGAGGGCGACGCCGGCGCGTTCTCCGCCGGCGGCGACTCGGGGTCGCTGGTCTACCGGCCCGACACCCGGCAGGCCGTGGGGCTGCTGTTCGCGGGCAGCGAGCGGGGCGGCGCGGGCGGTGCGGGGCTGACGTTCTGCAACCCCATCGGCCTTGTGCTGACCGCGCTCGGTGCGACACTGGTGGTGTGAGCCAGCTTCCCCTTGGCACATCAGGTTCAGGCACGGGCCCGGGCAGGGACGCCGCCCGCGCGGCCAAGGTCCACGTCCAGGGCCTCGTCGGCGGCGACCCGCGCGTCAACGGCATCGGCCTCACCCACGCCGGGCAGGCCTGGGCGGTGAAGGTGAACGTCGTCGACGAGCAGGACTACCCGGAGCTGCCCGAGGACGTCGACGGCGTCCCCGTCGTGGTCCGCGGCGTCGGCCGCATCAGCGCGTTCGGCGTCAGCGCCGGCTGAGCAGCCGTTCCAGCACCTGAGCCACGCCGTCGTCCCCGCAGTCGGGGGCGACGGCGTCCGCCGCGGCCAGCGCGTCGGGGTGCCCGTCGGCCATCGCGTAGGAGCGGCCCGCCCAGCGCAGCATCTCCAGGTCGTTCGGCATGTCCCCGAAGGCCACCACCTGCGAGGCGGCGGTGCCGCGGTCGGCGGCGACCTCCGCGAGCGTCGACGCCTTGCTGACCCCCGCGGCCATGATCTCCACGAGGGAGTCGGCGGCGTTGGAGTGCGTGACGTTGACGAGGCCGCCGACCGCGCCGCGGGCCACGGCGACCATGTCGTCGGAGGAGACGCCCGGGCACTTGGCGAGGATCTTCACGACCGGCGGGGAGTCGACGAGCAGCTCCTCGAAGGCGGCGACCCGCTGCTCCAGCCCGGTGTCGAACCGGGTCGCGTACTCCGGTTCGCGGCGGAACCCGACGACGGCCTCCAGCGCGAACCCGATGCCCGGCAGCGCCGGGCGCAGCGCCGCGACGACCTGCCGCAGCACGTCGACCGCGATGGTGTGCTGCCGGACGACCCGGTCGGTGTCGAGGTCGAACACGACGGCGCCGTTGGCGCAGACGACCTGCCCGCGCAGACCGGCCTCGGAGGCCAGCGGGGTGACCCACCGCGGCGGGCGGCCCGTGACCGGGACGACGGGGATGCCCGCGGCGTCGCAGGCGGCGAACGCGGCCAGGGTGCGGGCGCTGAGGGGGCGGTCGCGCGGGATGACGGTGCCGTCGAGGTCGGTGGCGACGAGCTTCCACGTCCGGGCGAACTCGTTCTCGGCCGCGTCCAGCGTCAGCGCCTCGGAAGTCACCGGCCCATCCTCGCACCCCGGGCGGCGGGCACCGCCGGGGCGCTCACCGCTCGGCGGCGGCGACGGCCTCCAGGACCTGCGCCAGCCCGTCCTCGCCGACGGTCCCGGTGACGTCGTCGGCGGCGGCCTTGACCTCCTCGGGCGCGTTGCCCATGGCGACGCCGCGACCGGCCCACCGGAGCATCTCGATGTCGTTGCGGCCGTCGCCGACGGCCAGGGTGCGGCCCCGGGCGACGTCGAGCCGCATCCGCACCTCCTCCAGCGCGCTGGCCTTGGTGACGCCGTCGGGGGCCAGGTCGAGCCACGCGGTCCAGCCCACGGAGTAGGCCACGCCGTGCAGGCCGACCTCGTCGACGAGGCGGGAGAACTCCGCCGAGGTGTGCTCGGGGCTGCGGATGATGACGCGCATGACGGGTTCGGAGAACAACTCGTCGAACGGCACGACGGTCATCTCGCCGGTGAGCTCGCCCTCGGGGAACGGGGCGGTCAGCTTGTACCCGCGGCCGAGGACCTCGACGGCGAACAACCCCGTCGGCAGGTGCTCGCGCAGCAGCTCCGCGACCCCCGACGGGTCGAAGGTGTGCAGCGAGACGACGCGGTACCCCTCGGGTTCGGCCGGGTCGAGCTGGACCGTCACCGCCCCGTTGGAGCACACCGCGAAACCGTGGTGCAGGTCGAGCCGCTGCAGGACCGGCAGCGTGCCGTGCAGCGAACGCCCGGTCGCCACGACGACGTGCGCACCGGCGTCGTCGACGCGCCGCACGGCGTCGCGGACGCGGTCGGACATCGACTCGTCCAGGTCGACCACGGTCCCGTCGACGTCGAGCGCGACCAGCACGCCCTGAAGGCCCCCACTCACGCTCGGCACCCTACGGGGTGACCGGGGCACCGGGCCCGCCGGCACCGCAGCGGCACCCGATCAGCCGACCGGCGTGAGGACGTCCAGGCCGAGGAAGGGGCGCAGCGCGGCGGGGACCCGCACCGAGCCGTCGGGCTGCTGGTGGTTCTCCAGGATCGCCACGATCCAGCGGGTGGTCGCCAGGGTGCCGTTCAGCGTCGCGACCGGGCGCGTCCCCGACCCCTCCTCCAGGCGCTCGCGCACCCCGAGGCGGCGGGCCTGGAACGTGGTGCAGTTCGAGGTGGAGGTGAGTTCGCGGTAGGCGCCCTGCGAGGGGACCCACGCCTCGCAGTCGAACTTGCGGGCGGCCGAGGTGCCCAGATCGCCTGCGGCGGTGTCGATGACCCGGTACGGGACCTCGATCGCGGCGAGCACCTCCTTCTCCAGCGCCAGCAGCCGCCGGTGCTCGGCGGCGGCGTCCTCGGCGCGGCAGTACGAGAACATCTCCACCTTGTGGAACTGGTGGACGCGGATGATGCCGCGGGTGTCCTTGCCGTAGGAGCCGGCCTCGCGGCGGTAGCACGCCGACCAGCCCGCGTACCGCTTCGGCCCGGCGGTCAGGTCGAGGATCTCGTCGGCGTGGTACCCGGCGAGCGCGACCTCGCTGGTCCCGGTGAGGTAGAGGTCGTCCTCCTCGAGGTGGTACACCTCGGCGGCGTGGGCGCCCAGGAACCCGGTGCCCGCCATGACCTCCGGCTTCACCAGAGTCGGGGTGATCATCGGGGTGAAGCCGTTCTCGACGGCCTTGGCGACGGCCAGGTTCAGCAGCGCCAGTTCCAGGCGCGCCCCCACCCCGGTGAGGAAGTAGAACCGCGACCCCGAGACCTTCGCCCCGCGCTCGGTGTCGATCGCGCCGAGCAGCTCGCCGAGTTCGAGGTGGTCGCGCCAGGCGTCCAGGCCCTCGGGCAGCTGCGGCGGGGCGCCGACCTCCTCGACGACGACGTAGTCGTCCTCGCCGCCGGGCGGCACGCCGTCCTCGACGACGTTGGGGATGGCGCGCAGGGCGGTGTCGAACTCGGCGCCGACGGCGACGGAGGCGGCCTCGGCGGCCTTGACCCGCTCGGCCAGTTCCTTGACGCCGGCGAGGAGCTTCTGCTTCTCCTCGCCCTTGGCGGCGGCGACCTCCTTGCCGCGGGACTTCTGCTCGGCGCGCAGCTGCTCGAACTCGGCGATGGCGGCGCGGCGGCGCGCGTCGAGGTCCAGCACCCGGTCGACGGCGGCCTCGTCCTCGCCGCGGGCCCGCTGGCTGGCGCGGACGACGTCCGGTTCGTCCCGAAGGAGTCGCAGGTCGATCACGGCACGACACTAACCGGTCGTCCCCGCCCCTCCGACCCGATTCCCCCCGGCCCCACCCGCTCGGCGATCAAGGACACCCGCGTGGTTCCCACACCGCTGTCCTTGATCGCCGAGCAGGTGTCCTTGATCGCCGAGGGTGGCGGGGAGGCGGGGGTGGGGGTGGGGGGCCGGTAGCTTGACCGGATGACGCCGGGCGGACTCCTCGACACCGGCCTGCTCGCCGTCGTCCTCGCGCTGCTGTGCGTCGTGACCCTGGCGCTGCTGGCGCGCGAGCGCCGCGAGACCCGCCGGCTGCGGACGCAGCAGGTCCCGCTGACGTCCCCGCACTCCGACCCCGGCCGGCAGCGGCGGGCGGCGATCGTGGTGAACCCGTCGAAGTTCACCGGCCTGGACGAGAACGCGCTGCGGCGGCGGCAGGCGTACGTGGCCGCGGTGTTCCGCTCGCACGGCTGGGACGACCCGCTGTGGCTGGAGACGACGCCGACCGAACCCGGGCAGCGGCAGGCGCGGGAGGCGGTGGACCGCGGCGTGGAGGTCGTGGTCGCGGCCGGTGGGGACGGCACGGTGCGGGCCGTGGGCGAGGGCCTGGCGGGCACGTCGACGCCGATGGCGCTGCTGCCGGCGGGGACGGCGAACCTGCTGGCGCGCAACCTGGACGTGCCGCACACGGACCTGGCGGCGGCGCTGGACCTGGTGTTCTCCGCGCAGGACCAGCGGGTCGACGTGGGCTGGCTGGAGGTCGACCGCAGCGGCCGGGACGCCGAGCCGGAGCGGCACCTGTTCCTGGTGATGGCGGGGCTGGGGTTCGACGCGGCGATGATGGCCGGGGTCGAGGACCGGCTGAAGGCGCGGCTGGGGTACGGGGCGTACGTGGTCTCGGGGGCCCGGGCGCTGTGGGGGCCGCAGGCGAAGGTGCAGATCGCGGTGGACGGCGGGGCGCCGGCGGTGTCGCGGACGCGGGCGGTCATCGTGGGCAACTGCGGCAAGCTCACCCGGCAGCTGGTGCTGATGCCGGACGCCGAGATCGACGACGGGTTCCTGGACGCGGTGGTGCTGTCCCCGCGCGGCGGGATCGGGTGGGGCGAGGTGGCGTGGGCGATCGCGACGCGGGACCGGCGCGGTCAGCGGCGGGTGCAGCACCTGCGCGGGAGGCGCTTCGAGGTGCGGTGCGGCGAGCCGCAGGAGGTGGAGCTGGACGGGGACCCGATCGGGCCGGCCCGCCGGATCACCCTGTCCGTGGAGCCGGGGGTGCTGCTGGTGCGGTGCCCGCCGCTGCACCCCTGAGGGCGCGGCCTCAGGAGGCGGCCCCGGCGCGCAGCCGGTCGAGCCAGTCCTGGGCGTCGGCGAAGTCGGCTTCGGTGGGGCCGGAGCCGGTGATGGTGCGGCCGCCGTCGGCGCGCGGGTAGCTGCCGACGAAGCGGACGCGCTCGCACACGCGGTGCAGCCCCATGAGGGCCTCCCCGACGCGGGCGTCGGTGACGTGGCCGTCGCAGTCGATGGAGAAGCAGTACCGGCCCAGGGCGTCGCCGGAGGGGCGCGACTCGATGCGCGTGAGGTTGATGCCGCGGGTGACGAACTGCTCCAGGGCCTCGACGAGCGCGCCGGGGCGCTCCTCGCGCAGGAACACGACGAGGGACGTCTTGTCGTCGCCGGTGGCGGCGGGCACGGCCTCGGCGCCGGGCCGGGACAGCAGGACGAACCGGGTCTGGGCGCCCTCGCGGTCCTCGATCCGCTCGGCGAGGACGTCCAGGCCGTGCCGGGCGGCGGCGAAGGGTGCGCAGATGGCGCCCTCGAACCCGGCGGGTTCGCCGCCGGCGAGCTCGTCGGCCAGGGACTGCGCGGAGGCGGCGGTGGAGGTCGCGGGCACGTAGGAGGCGCCGGGCAGGTTGGCGTGCAGCCAGCGCCGCACCTGCGCGTAGGCGTGCGAGTGGGTGCTGACGCGGGTGACGTCCTCCAGCCGCACCCCGGGCCGGGCGGCGAGCACGAAGGTGACGGGGATGACGACCTCGGCGACGACGACCAGCGGGTCCCCGACGGCGAGGCCGTCGAGGGTGGCGGGGACGCCGCCTTCGACGGAGTTCTCGATGGGCACGCACCCGACGTCGGCCGCTCCGGTGCGCACGGCGTCGATGGTGGCGTCGACGCTGGGCATCGCGACCGCCGGGGCGTCCCCGGTGATGGTCCGCAGGGCGGCTTCGGAGAAGGTCCCGACCGGACCGAAGAACGCGTAGCGCAGCACGGTCAGGAACAGTAGCCCCGGCGGTCGGGCCCTCGGCGGTCAGCCCGCCTTGCGCAGCTTGCGCTTGTCGGTGCGCTCGGCCCAGATGGCGTCGCGCTGGTCCTCGGTCAGCCCGCCCCAGACCCCGTAGTTCTCCCGGTGCGTCAGGACGTGCTGGCGGCACTGCCGCAGCACGGGACACTCGGCGCAGATCGCCAGGGCCGCGGCGTCGCGGTGCTGGCGGGCTGCGCCCCGTTCGAGTTCGGGGTGGAAGAAGAGCTCGGAGTCGGCGTCCCGGCAGGCGCCGGAGAGCTGCCACTCCCACGCCTCGACCGTGGGACGAAGGCCCTTGCTCGTCTCGCTCACTGTTGCCCCCCTCGGTTGGTCACGTGGAACTGTCTTGCCCTGAGGGGGAAAAATCTAAACGCTATGCGACCGATCCGTCACTAGCTGTGATTGCCGGGGGGTGTGTCGCGCCACCAGCCGCCACATCACCACTATCGACGCACACGCCCACCACAGGTTCCCGTTCTGCACGAACCGCGCCACCGCCACCGGCACGCTGCGCTCGGCGAGGAGGTTCGCCCCCCACCACGGCCACGCCACCCACAGCAGCAGCAACCCCACGATCGCCGCCACCACGCGGGCCCGCACCCGAGCGTCACCCACGAGCGCACCCAGCACCACGACCCCCCACAGGTAGTGGTGCAGCCACGACACCGGCGAGACCAGCAGCGCGACCACCCCGCACGCCGCGACCTCCCCCACCAGGTCCCCCCGCCGGTGCAGCGCCCGCGCCAGCGCGAAGCCCGCGACCGCGGCGGCCAGCGCCAGCACCCCCCACACCAGCGTCGTCGCCCCGTCCGACAGGTACAGCCGCAGCACGAACCCGCGCAGCGACTGGTTGGACGAGCCCGCGTTCGGGCCGAGCCGGTCGGAGTTCAGCAGCGCCGACGTCCAGAACTCCAGCGACCCCTCCGGGGCCACCAGGAACGTCGCGACCGTCACCCCGGCCGCGGCCAGCACCGCGTTGCGCAGCTCCCGCCACTGCCGGGTGACCGCCAGGTGCACGAGGAAGACCCCCGGCGTCAGCTTGATCGCGACCGCGACGCCGATGAGCGACCCCCGCGGCCAGCGGACCGTGAACCGCCCCACCCGCAGCCCCTCGGACCCCCTCACCAGGTCCAGCAGGCACAGCGTCACGAGGACCGCGTTGACCTGGCCGAAGCGGATGTTCTCCCCCACCGGCGAGATCCACGCGCACGCCGCGACGACGAGGCCGTGGGCCAGGCCGGAGAAGCGGCCCGCGCGGGCCAGCAGCGGCCCGAAGGCCAGCCCGACGATCACGTGGAGCAGCAGGAGCTGGAACGCCGTCCACACCCAGCCCGCGACCGTCCACGGCAGCAGCGCCAGCGGGATCGACAGGACCGCCGAGAACGTCGGGTACGTGAACGGCAGGAGCTGCGGGACCTCGGTCTCGAACGCGTACACCGGCCGCCCCAGCAGCAGCGACCGCCCGGCCTCCCGGTACACCTCCAGGTCGACCTGCCACTGGTCGTCCGGGTAGGCGACGAGGTAGCGGTGCACGATCGGCGCGACGGCCACCAGCAGCACCACCACCCCCAGCCACCGCCACGCAGCAGTCCGTGAGGTCCCCTGGCTCAGCACCCCCCGATCCTCCCCCAGCGGCACACAGGTCCCGACCACCACCGCCCCTAGCCTGTGACGGTGCCCCACCCCAGCGCGTCCTCCCCGCCCGCCCACGCCCTGCGGCGGGTGACCGTCCTGGCGGCCGTCGCGACCGTCGCGGGCGTGCTCCTCGGGATCGGAGCCGGGGTCGGGCCCGCGCGGGCCGCGACGACGACCGCGGAGCGCGCCCCCCTGGTCGTCGTCGGGTTCTCCGGCGTCCGCTGGAGCGACGTCTCGCAGGAGGCGACCCCCGCGCTGGCCTCCATGACGTCCGGTGCGATCGGCACCGTCGCCGTCCGCAGCGTCTTCACCGCCGCCTGCCCCGCCGACGGCTGGCTCGGCCTGTCCGCCGGCCGGCGCGCCACCGACTTCGACGGCACGTCCGCGCAGCACGTCGGCGCGGCCTGCGCGCCGATCGCCGACCCCGCCGGCGGGGTCCAGCCCGACTTCGCGGAGTACCGGCGGATCGCCGAGGGCGACACGTTCAGCGCCGTCCCCGGCACCCTCGGGCAGGCCCTCGCCGACGCCGGCACCCGGACGCTGGCCGTCGGTCCCGGGGCCGCCGTCGCGCTCGCCGAGGAGGACGGCTCGGTCGGCAGCTACGTCGACCCCTCCGCCGGGACCGGCCTCGACGCGGGCGAGCACGTCCCCGACCTGCTGCGGCCGCAGGCCACCGGCGGCTACGTGCAGGACGCGCTGGAGACCGGCACGCAGGTCGTCGTCGTCGACGCGGGCACCGTCCGCGACCCCGACGACCTGCCCGCGCAGGAGACGCCGCCCGCGACCTCCCGCGCCGAGCAGGTCGCCGCCGTCGACGCGGTCGTCGCGGCCGTCCAGCGGGCGGTCGCCGACTCCACCGGCGCCGACGCCACCACGCTGCTCGCCGTCTCCCTCGCCGACGCCGGCCGGACCGCCCACCTGCAGTTCGGCGCCGCCACCGGCCCGCAGCCGGGGGGCGGCGGCTACGAGGGCTTCCTCGGTTCCCGCTCCACCCGGCAGACCGCGATCGTCCAGACCACCGACCTCACCCCCACCGTCCTGGCCCTGGCCCTCGGCTCCGACCACGGAACCCCCGGGCTGGTCGGCGCACCTGTGACCAGCACCGACGCCGACACCGGCGCCGCCGCGCGGGAGCTGAAGGTCCGCGACCTCGACGCCGCCGCCCAGGCCGTCCAGCCCCTCGTCGGGCCGTTCTTCACCGTGTGGGGCGCCTCGCAGATCGTCCTGTACGCCGTCGCGACCCTCGCGCTGCGCAAGGCGTGGGGCGGCCCGGCCGGCCGCCGCCGCGTCCTGGCCTGGCTGCGCGCGGTGACCGTCGTGTTCGGCGCCGTGTGCGCCTCCACCTTCCTGGCCAACACGATCCCCTGGTGGCGCTACGGCGACACCAGCGGCGACCACCTGCTCGCCGTGACCGGGGCCGTGGCGCTGTACGTCGCCGTCATCACCGCGCTGGCGCTGCTCGGCCCGTGGCGCCGCGCCGCGCTGGGCCCCCTGGGGTTCGTCGGGTTCGTCACCGCCGCCGTCCTGGCCGTGGACTGCGCCACCGGCTCCCGGCTCATCACCTCCAGCCTCAACGGCCTGCAACCGGTCGTCGCGGGCCGCTTCTACGGCCTGGGCAACCAGCAGTTCGCCCTGTTCGCCACCGGGGCGCTGCTGTTCACGATCGCCGTCGCCGACCGGCTGGTGCGCGGGCGCCGCCGCCGGGCCGCCGTCGTGGTCGTGGCCGTCGCCGGACTGCTCGCCACCTACGTCGACGGCGTCCTGGGCTCGGACTTCGGCGGCCCGCCGGCGATCCTGCCCGCGTTCGGGCTGCTGGCCCTGGTGGTGGCCGGGGTGCGGATCACCTGGCGGCGGGTCCTGCTCATCGGCGGCGCGACGGTCCTGGCGCTCGCGGCGATCTCCGTGGCGGACTGGATGCGGCCCGTCGACGACCAGACGCACCTGGGCCGGTTCGTGCAGACCCTCCTCGACGGCGGGGCGTGGCAGGTCGTGGAGCGCAAGGCCGCGCAGAACCTGCGGATCCTGTACGGCAACTGGCTGCTGAGCCTGGTCCTGGCGCTGGCGGCGGTGTTCATCGCGTTCGTGCTGGCCCGCCCGAGGGTGCTGGGCGTCTCGGTGCTCGAACGGGCCTACGAGCGGCACCCGGTGCTGCGGCCGGGGCTGGCCTGCCTGCTGGTGCTGCTGGCGGTGGGGTTCGCCGTGAACGACTCGGGGGCGGCGGTGCCGGCGGTGGGGGCGATGCTCGCGGTGCCGCTGCTCATCGCCTGCGTCACCCGGGTGCTCGACGAGGCGCCGGAGACGGCGGGTGAGCCGGCGCGGGTGTGAGGCGGGGGCGGTGGTTCGCCGGGGTTACAGTTGTTGCGAACCGTTCCCATCGTCAGGAAGCCGTCGCATGCTGTCGCGCCGTTCGTCCCTCGCCCTCGCCACCGCCCTGACCGCCGCCCTCACCCTCGGCGCCTGCGGCGGCGACGACACCGGCGCGGGGGCCGCCACGGCGGGCGCCACGGCCACCGGCGACGGCCTGAGCGTCGTCGCCTCCACGAACGTCTACGGCTCCGTCGCGCAGTCCATCGCGGGCGACGCCGCCACCGTCACCTCGATCATCGACGACCCCAGCGCCGACCCGCACAGCTACGAGGCCAGCACCCGCACCCAGCTGGAGCTGTCGCGGGCCACCGTCGTCATCGAGAACGGCGGCGGGTACGACGACTTCGTCGACACCATGCTCGACAGCGCCGGCTCGGACGCCACCGTCCTGAACGCCGTGGAGATCTCCGGCAGGACGGCCGCCGCGGGCGAGGAGCTCAACGAGCACGTCTGGTACGACGTCGAGACCGTCCGGAAGGTCGCGCAGCAGCTCGAGGCGACCCTCGCGCAGGCCGCGCCCGACGACGCCCCGGCCTTCGCGGAGAACCTGAAGACCTTCGAGGCCGGCCTCGACACCCTCCAGCAGAAGGTCGACGCCGACCGGGCCACCACGCAGGGCCGGCCCGTCGCGATCACCGAACCCGTCCCCGGGTACCTGCTCGACGCCCTCGGCACGACGAACCGGACCCCCGAGGAGTTCTCCGAGGCGATCGAGGAGGAGAGCGACGTCCCCGTCGACGTCCTCCAGCAGACCCTGGCACTGTTCACCCAGCAGCAGGTCCGCGCGCTCGTGTACAACGCGCAGACCACCAGCCCGCAGACCGAGCAGGTGCTGCAGGCGGCGAAGGAGGCCGGGATCGCCGCGGTGCCGGTGACCGAGACGCTCCCCGAGGGTGAGGACTACACGACGTGGATGACGGGGAACGTCGACGCGATCACGGCGGCGTTGAGCGCGTGACCCCCGCGCTGCGCCTGGCGGGCGCCTCGCTGGCCTACGGCGACCGGCGGCTGTGGTCCGGCCTCGACCTCGACGTCGCGCCCGGCGAGTTCATCGCCGTCCTCGGCGCCAACGGCGCCGGCAAGTCCAGCCTCCTGAAGGTCCTCCTCGGCCAGCAGCCCCTCGAACGCGGCACCGTCGAGGTCGGCGGGCGCCCCGTCCAGCGCGGCAGCCGCCGCATCGGGTACGTCCCGCAGCAGAAGGGCCTGGACCCCGACACCCCGCTGCGCGCCCGCGACTTCGTCCGCCTCGGCCTCGACGGCCACCGGTGGGGGCCGCTGCTGCCCTCGCGCCGCGCCCGGCGCGCGGTCGACCGCGTCCTGGACGCGGTGGGGGCCACGGCCTACGCCGACGCCCCCGTCGGGCGCCTGTCCGGCGGTGAGCAGCAGCGGCTGCGGGTCGCGCAGAGCATCGTCGGGGACCCCGACGTCGTCCTGGCCGACGAACCGCTGCTGTCCCTGGACCTGCACCACGCGGCGTCGGTCAGCGCGCTGCTGCACGAGTCCCGCGTCCGCACCGGCGCCGCGGTGGTCTTCGTGACGCACGACGTGAACCCCGTCCTGCCCTACGCCGACCGGGTCCTGTACCTCGCCGCCGGGCGGTTCCGCGTCGGCACGCCCGACGAGGTGATGAACTCCAGGACGCTCAGCGACCTGTACGGCTCCCCCGTCGAGGTGCTCCGGTCCAACGGCCGGCTGCTCGTCGCCGGCGGGGCGGCCCCCAGCGACCACCCGCACGCGCACGAACAGGAAGCCTCGTGAACATCTCCTGGGAGAAGGTCTTCGACTTCTCCGACTACGGCGCCCTGCTGGCGCTGGTCCACAACTCCCTGTACGCCGGGGCGCTGCTGGGGCTGATCGGCGGACTCGTCGGCGTGTTCATCGTCGCCCGCGACCTGCCGTTCGCCGTGCACGGCACCGCGGAGCTGAGCTTCGCCGGGGCCGCGTTCGCGCTGCTCATCGGCGCCGACGTCGTCGCCGGGTCGCTGGTGGGGTCGGTCCTGGCCGCGGGGCTGTTCGGCGTCCTGGGCAACCGGGCCCGTGAGCACAACTCCGCGATCGGCGTCCTCATGCCGTTCGGCCTCGGCCTCGGGGTGCTGTTCCTGGCCCTGTACGAGGGGCGCGCGGCCAACAAGTTCGGGCTGCTGACCGGTCAGATCGTCGCCGTCGACAACCCGCAGCTGGTCTCCCTGGCGGTGCTGTCCCTCGTCGTGCTGGTCGCGCTGGTCGTCATGTGGCGGCCGCTGCTGTTCGCGAGCCTGGACCCCGACGTCGCCGCCGCGCGCGGCGTGCCGGTGCGCATCCTGTCGCCGGCGTTCATGCTGGTCCTCGGCCTGGCCGTCGCGATGAGCGTGCAGATCGTCGGTGCGCTGCTCGTGCTGGCGCTGCTGGTGACCCCCGCCGCCGCCGCGACGCGGGTGAGTTCCTCCCCGTTCGTCGTGCCGCTGCTGTCGGTGGGTTTCGCGCTGACGGCGATGGTCGGCGGGATGCTGCTGGCGATCGGCTCGTCGGTGCCGATCAGCCCGTACGTGACGACGGTGTCGTTCACGATCTACCTCGTGTGCCGCCTCGTCGCCCGCCTGCGGCGCCCCGCGGACCGGCCCGAACCGGCCCGGCCGGTCGTGGCCGAGGTCGCCTGACCCGTCCCCGCGCCCGGCGGCGGGCCACCGCGGCGCCCTGCCCGAGCGCGACCAGGGTGAACGCCCCCGCGACCACCCGGTCCAGGACCCCGCCACCGCGCAGCGCCAGGCTCCACCAGGCGAGGGCGAGCGCCGCCCACGCCAGGACCCACCAGCGGTCCAGGACACCCCCGGGGGCGTCGGCGCGCCGGCGCGCGGCGGGTCGGGGGTCCACAGCCCCGAGCCTGGACCGGGTGGCCCGCACGGCGCCTCGCCCGCCCGGCGCGAGCCGCGTCCGTCGATGGTCGCGGTCCCGCCCGGACCCCCGCCCCGATCCCCGCCAGTAGCCTCGGCCCATGCCGCACCTGTTGCACCTGGACTCCTCCGCCGACCTCGCGACGTCGCGGTCGCGGGCCATCACCGCCGCCTTCGCGCAGGCCTGGACCGCCCGCGGGGACGACTTCACCGTCACCCACCGCGACCTGCACCGCGACCCGCTGCCGCACTTCGCGACGAACGAGCAGCACTGGCCCGCCGCCGACCGGCTCCCGGGGGCGCAGGTGCCCGCCGAGCAGGACGAGCTGACGGCGCGGATCCACGCCGAGCTGCTCGCCGCGGACGTCCTGCTGGTGGGGGCGCCGCTGTACAACTACACGGTCCCCTCGACGCTGAAGGTGTGGCTGGACCACGTCCACATCCCCGGGGCCCTGGCCGGGGCGGGGACGCAGCCGCTGGCGGGCCGGCCCGCCGTCGTCGTCAGCTCGCGCGGCGCCACGTACGACGCGGGGTCCGAGACGGAGGGCTGGGACCACGGCGTCCCGGTGCTGCGGATCGTCTTGGGCAACTCCCTGGGGATGGACGTGCACGTCGTGCAGACCAGCGCGACCCTGGCCGACCGGCTGCCGGAACTGGCGGAGCTGAAGGACCGCGGGGTGACGGAGTTCGAGGCGGCGAAGGCGGCGGCGCGCGAGCTCGGCGCGACGCTCTGATCCCGGGCGGGCGCGGGACGCGGGGCCCGGCGGGTCCCGCGTCCCGCGCCGGGACCGGCCCGACGGCGACGCCCGCCGAGCGAGCCCTCGACCACGTCGCGCGGCGCGCCCGCGGCGGGCCCGTCGACCCCACCTGGCGGATCACCGTGCACTTCCACCCCGACCGGCTCACCGCCGCCGGCGTCCCGGTCCTGCGGGCCGTGACCGCCGACGGGCGCTACCGCACCCAGTTCGAGACCGGCACCAGCGGCGGCGGGCTGACCGCCCACCCCGGCGGGGACCGCTGGCGCTGGGAGTCGCGCCTGTTCGCCGGCGCGTACGACACCGCACCCGCCGAGGCCCGCCCCGTGTACGGCTCCCTGAACCACCGCCACCGCCCCACCGGGGGCTCACCCCGCTTCGGCTCCGCGCACCTGAGGCTGGCCGCGCCGGTGCTGGCGCGCTCGACCTCCTGCTACCCCGACAGCGTCTTCGAGCCCGTCCACGTCGGCACCGCCGAGCACGTGAGCCTGACCGACCTCGCCGACGCCGACGCGGCCTCCGGTGAGCGCGACCCCCTCGACGACTACGTCGAGGCCCACGTGCACGGCGGGGTCCGGTTGGAGAGCGACGTCGAAGCACTGGTGCTGGACCCCTGCCACCGCGGCAGCTTCGTCGAGACCGACGCCCGCCTGCTCACCGAACGCTTCGGCGTGCCCGTGGAGTGGCACCCGGGTTTCGCCACGACCACCGACGTCGTCGCCCGGCACCCCGGCTACCGCGGCCCGGACGTCGTGCAGGCCGCCGCCCGCATCGCCGTCGACGGGATCCTGACCCCGCGGATCATCGGCGACGCCGCCCGCGCCGGTGCCGAGGACGAGCAGGTCCTCAAACGCGTCTGGCACTGCACCGCCCGCTTCGGCTCGCGCGCCTGACCGGCCCGGCGGTCACGACGTCGGCCGCGTGGTCATCACGTGTTCAGTGCGCGACCACGGACACGCGGCGGCGCGGCACGTCGATGACCAGGTGGTCGAGTTCCCCACCTGGGCTGACCTCTTGACCAGCGACAAGAGGTACTCGAGGACCTGACCACTGCGATGGCCACGACGGGAGCGGCAGGGGCGCTTCCCTCACCCAGCTCGAGAGAATCTCGGTCTTGTCGTCCAAGATCGCCGACTCGAGCGACACACTGATCCGAGGACCCTCAGACCTGGCCACGAACTTGTGATGGCCGAGGCCTGGCCAGGATCGCGTCTGGGCATGGCGCTCGACTCGTGCCCGTCTGGTTCACAGCACGAGGAGGCCGGGAGGCAAAGGATCTTCACACGTTTGCCCCAACCTCTCCCACGGGCTGTTCATGTCCCCTACGCTCTGTACCTCCAGGTGAACAAAGGCGTTCGGTGGGGGTCTGTTCGGAGGACGCGATCACCATCTCCCCGAGTCGCCCGACCACATGCCGCAGGGTGACCAGGGGGATCACGGATGGCACAGCAGTGGGGGCCGGCCGCAGGCCAACCGACGCAACCTGCGCCTCCCAGGGGCACTGGCCCCTCTGGATGCGCGCTGGCTTTCTTCAGTGTCTGGGCAGTAGGCGGGCTACTGTACTTCTTCACTGCGCTGGGTCTACAGATGCCCGCCCTGGCAATCTTCGTCCTCTTCATCGGCGTCGCGCCCCCGGGCATCTACTTCATCGTCCTAGCGACCAAGCCAGGGCGCGAACGCACCGAACAACAGGTCCGCCAGGACGTCGCGGCCAAGCAACACCGAGCCTGGCTCGCGACTCGCCCCGACAGCGTCGCCGCAAAAGCGCAGGACCCGCACGCGGCAGCGATGAGCCTGACCGCATCCCAGGGGGGTGGGATCTACCTCGGCCTGACCCCCGACCGTCGGGAATGGTCCACCGCGGCCCGAGAACAGGCGGTCCTCGTGTTGGGCCCACCTCGCTCAGGGAAGACCAGCGGGCTCATCATCCCGGCCATCCTGTCCACCTCCGGGCCCGCCGTGGTGACCTCCACAAAACTCGACGTCCTCAACGCGACCAAGTTGGCTCGTGGACGCATGGGGCGCATCTGGGTGTTCGACCCGACCCAGTCGTACCCGATCCCCGAAGGGGCGACCGCGCTGCACTGGAGCCCAGTGGCCAGCGCCGATACGTGGGACGGTGCCCGAGCCATCGCCGACGCCATGGTTGACGCCTCGCAGGCTGGTGTCGGGGTGGAGAATGCTTCGCACTGGACCGAGTCGGCCAAGACGCTGCTAGCCCCGATGCTGCGGGCAGCTCACCTGTCCGATCTCCCCATCACCATGGTTCGACGGTGGTTGTCTCAACCTGATGACTTCCGGGATAAGATCACCACTGTTCTCGACGAACACGGCCAGGAGTCCGCCGCGGACGACCTCACCGCCATCTTGAAATCGACCGAAGAACGCGAGCGTAGTTCCATCTGCAGCACCACCCGCATGGTCTTGAACGCTTACGGCTCGGATGCGGTGGCGGCAGTCAGCCAAGTGCAGAACTTCAAGGCGGACGAGTTCGCAGCCTCTTGCGACACGATCTACATCGTGGCTCCGTCGGACGCGCAGAACATGGCCGCGCCGTTGGTCGTCGGCCTCCTCGAGGAGATTCGGCACGCCACATACCGCGCCAACGCCACCGCGGACCTCCACCGGCAGCCACGTCCGCCGATGCTCTGGGCTCTGGACGAGGTCGCCAACATCGCCCCCATCAAGAAACTGCCCAACATCGTCTCCGAGAGCGGTGGCCAAGGCTTGCAGGTCATGGCGTGCTTCCAAGACCTGTCGCAAGCCCGCGTCCGATGGAAGGAAGCCGCGGACGGATTCCTCACCCTTTTCGGAACCAAGGTGGTGTTTCCGGGCATCGGTGACGTGAAAACGCTCGACGCGCTGTCCACGCTTGCGGGTGACTGGGACCGGCCTTACGTCGTCTACAACTCCACCAGCGGCCGCAGCACCAGTTTCGGCCTCCCACTAGGCGGCACCATCGGATCCAACACCTCCCAGTCAACCACGCACAGCGTCCAGCGCGAACGCCAGCTGACCGCTGCAACCTTGGCCAACATCCCTGCCGGGAACGCTTTGACCCTCCGCAGCGGTCACTGGGGACTGATCAAGTGCACGCCCTACTACCGGGACTCACCCTGGAAGAGCATTTCATCCGGCGAGTTCCTGGAGCGCGCCCAGGCGGCCATCGACGAGCCCATCGCTGTCACGCCGACCCGCCGCGCAGTCGTCGATCCCTATCTCACTCACTACAGCTCCACGCCGAAGAGACCGAAACTGAGTCAGCCCAGATTCCCGGGGCTACGCAAGCTGTTCGGCGGGGGGAGCACGAGTGGCGCCTGGAACTTCTCCGCTACAAAGCCGCCGGCCGCCGCATCTGCGCGCGAAATCGATCTCCGTGCAGCCGACGAACTCACAGACGTGCGGGCCGACGAGGAACACAGCGACAGCACGTCCATCGATCACCGCGACGGACGGGTCGACGAGCCGTGAGCGAAGAAGATCAGCAACGTCGAGCCCGGTCGTCGACCGGCCCTCGGATCCGCGTCCCGATTTCTTTCCGAGGAACGCGCAGTCGCAGAGCCCGTCTCGTTGCGGGAGTTCTCGCACGCATCGGAGCATCAGGTGCCCTGATGCTGGCCCCAGCGCCAGGTCCTGCGACCCAGCAATTGCCGACCTCAGCCGCGCCCCTGCCCCAGGCCCGCATCGAACAACTGGAACACACACGCAGGATCAAAGAGTGCGCCGTCCAGCAGGCACCGAGAGCGGGACAGTACGCCTTCCGGGCCGCATCGACGAGGGACTTCTCCATCAATCCACGAGACGCTGCACGAACGACACCCAGATCACCCTCCGACACGGTCGAAGAAGGACTCCGCAAGGTCCGAGACGCACTCAATCAAGGAACCAAGCCGTCTCGCAACAAGGCCAAGCCTGGCTACAAGACGCCAGGCAGCCCTTCCGATTCGCGTCCTCCGATCAAGGGACGCGCCAAAGGGCTGACTCGACGAGGAAGCCGCAGCCTACGGCAGAGCAAGGCCAGGATGGCCAAGAAGAAGGCGCAGAGCAGGAGAACCTACGAACGGAACCTCGTCAACGTCGCGGCGAGAAGTCGCCGAGCACGGGCGAACCAAGTGGATGCACCCAGTCGCGCGATCGCAGGCCAGGCCCGCGATGGGAAGGGCCCGGCGAACCGGCAAGACAATGGCGCACGCTTGGAGGGCGGGTACCGCAGGCCGGAGTACCGCGCGGCTAGCTATGTCGGACCGTCCGGCGGCGGGGCTACGCCCGAGGCAGCCCAGAGGACCGGGAACCTAGGACCAACGACTCACCCCGGCGGGGCGGGACGGCCCCGCCCCGCAACCGACGGCGCACAGAAGGCTGTCGATGACCTGCGCAAAGCAAGCAAGATCAACCCTCGCCTGAGTCCCCCCTCAACGCCTTCAACCACCGTCGCCAAGACCGTGACGAAACCACCCGCGAAATGACGCCAGACGCCGAACTCACGCTGATCGCGGCGATCTGAGCTGTGAGGTCGGTAGGGTCGTCCTGCGCTGCGGGTCGTTCGCTCAACCGACCGCGGCGAACAGCAGGCTGTCCTCGCGGCCACCGCGGATGAGCAGGTGCGAACGCAGCGATCCTTCCTGCCGCCTCCCGATCTTGCGCAGCACCCGGTGGTAGATCACGTTGCCCGACCGGCGCATCGACTCCACCCGACACAGCCCTCAGTCGTCGCGCGCGAGGCACAGCACCGCCGCTGCGGTTTCGGTGGCGCTATCCTGGCCCGAGTGCTCCCGGGCCAGGACGTGACCCATCGCCCCGTGCCGGTGCTCCCGGCTGGTGACTGTCACCGAACACGCCCCGACCACGTTCCCGGCAGCCGTCTCCGCCTGCGTCACCGCATCGGGTCGTTCGACAGCGGAGGCGCGTGCACCTCCTCGAAGGCCTGCGACTGAGCTGGGGCGTTCAGTCCCCAGTCGGCGTGGCGGCACACCTCGGGGTCACCGGCTCCACGGCCCTCCGCTTCCCGCGCACGTCGGTGGTCGTCTTCACGTCAGGGGGCGCGCACCGGACACGTCGTACTCGGCCACCGACGCCGAGCGGATCGCGGCGGCCTGCTCACCGCTCGGGCCGCTGCCGCGGAAGGCCTCCACGGCGGCGCGCGAGGACCAGCGCTCGAAGACGTCGATCCGGCCGGCGTCCAGGAGGTCCGCCGTGACGCTGAAGTCCAGGCAGCCCTCGGCGCACCGGGCCTGCTGCACCACGTCGGTGCAGCCCGCCAGGTACGCCTCGCGCTGCCCGGGGTCGACGACGAGGTGCCCGGCGACGATGACCACGGTGAACTCCTCGGGGGTGGCGGACGTGACGTGAGGTGGGACCGCGCGGGTCGCCGAACCTCATCGGTCCCGACCGCTCAGGGCACGATCGCGTCGACGTACCCGCCGTCGACGCGCACCGCCGCGCCCGTGGTCGCCGAGGCCAGCGGGGAGGCCAGGTAGCAGACCATGTTCGCGACCTCCTCGGGTTCGATGAACCGCCGCAGCAGCGACTGCGGCCGGTGCTTCGTCATGAACTCCCGCTGCGCCTCCTCCCACGGGCCGTCGCCGACGAGCTCGCGGACGAAGTCCTCGACGCCGCCGGTGTGAGTGGGCCCGGCCAGGACGGAGTTCACGGTGACGCCGGTCCCGGCGGCGGCCTTGGCGAACCCGCGGTGCACGCCGAGCAGCGCGGTCTTGGAGACGCCGTAGTGGATCATCTCGGCGGGGGTGACGACGGCGGAGTCGCTGGAGACGTACTGGACCCGCCCCCAGCCCTTGGCGGTCATGCCCGGCAGGTAGTGCCGGGTGAGCCGGACGGCGGTGAGGACGTTCGTCTCGAAGTAGCGGCGCCACTCGTCGTCGCTGATCTGCAGCGGGTCGGCCGACCCGAAGATGCCGAGGTTGTTGACGAGGACGTCGACCTCGGGGACGGCGGCCACGAGGTCGGAGTGGCCCGACACGGTGGTGATGTCCCCGGCGATCGTGCGGACCTCGCCCTCGACCGTCTCCGCCGCCCGCGCGAGCTTGTCCTGGTCGCGGCCGGTCAGGACCACCGACGCCCCGCACGCGGCGAGGCCCCGGGCGATGGCCAGCCCGATGCCCTGGCTCGATCCGGTGACCAGGGCCGACTTCCCGTTCAGGTCGATGCGCACGCGCCCTTCCTACCGGCCCGGGCCGGGTCCGGCACCTCGTCGCCGGTCAGGCCGGTGCGGACGGGGAACCGTTCTCGGTGGAGCGGTCCCCTCAGGTCAGCGCCTTCGCGAACCACAACTGGGCGTGCGGGTTGTCGTTGTACGGCGCGACCTCGGTGAAACCCGCGGACCGGTACAACCCGACCGCGGCGGCCAGGGCGCCGTGGGTGTCCAGCACGATCCGGGCGGCGCCACGGGCCCGCGCCCAGTCCTCGCACCAGGTCAGCAACCGCCGGCCGACCCCGAGGCCGCGCGCCCGGCCCGCGACGTAGAGGCGCTTGACCTCGACGGACCCGTCGGCCAGTCCCCGCACCCCGACGCAGCCGAGGGGTTCGCCGTCGCGGACGGCGACGACGAACGCCCCACCGGGCGGCACGAGGTCCACCAGGTCCCCCGGCGGCGCGCCGTCCTCGTCGGCGGGCAGGTCCGCGGGCAGGCCGGCGACCCGGGAGACCTCCGACCAGAACGCCGAACGCAGGAACCGCCCGGCGTCCCCGCCGGGCGGTTCCTCGCGCAGCCGCACCCCGCTCACGCGGCCATGGTGCCCTCAGCCCTGACGGGCCTTCCACCGGGGGTTGCGCTTGTTGACCACGAACACCTTGCCGTGCCGCCGGACGACGATGGAGCCGTCCTTCTCCTTGAGCGACTTCAGCGACTTGACGACCTTCACGACGCGCTCCTCACCAGCTGGACTTCGTGACGCCGGGCAGTTCCCCGGCGTGGGCCATCTCGCGCAGCGTCACGCGCGAGATGCCGAACTTGCGCAGGTACCCGCGCGGGCGGCCGTCGGTGGCGTCGCGGTTGCGCAGCCGGGTCGGGCTGGCGTCGCGCGGCAGCTTCTGCAGCGCGAGCTGGGCCGCGGCGCGGTCGTCGGCGCTCAGGGCCGGGTCCACGGCCCGGCGCTTGAGGTCGGCGCGGCGCTCGGCCCAGCGCTCGACGACGGCGCGGCGCTGCTCGTTCCGGGCGATCTTCGACGTCTTGGCCATCAGCGTTCCTCGCGGAAGTCGACGTGCCGGCGGACGACCGGGTCGAACTTGCGGATCACCAGGCGGTCGGGGTCGTTGCGGCGGTTCTTGCGGGTCACGTACGTGTACCCGGTCCCCGCGGTCGACCGCAGCTTGATCACCGGACGGACGTCGGTGGACTTGGCCATCAGATGCTTTCCCCTCGTGCTCGGATCCGGGCCACCACGGACTCGATGCCCTGGCGGTCGATGGTCTTGATGCCCCGCGCCGACACGGTCAGGGTGACCGTGCGCCCCAGCGAGGGCACGAAGTACTCCTTGCGCTGGAGGTTGGGGTCCCAGCGCCGGTTGGTCCGGCGGTGCGAGTGCGAGACGGACTTCCCGAACCCGGGTTCCGCTCCCGTCACCTGGCATCGAGCCGACACGTTCTCTCCTCGTGGTCGTCGGACGGTCTGTGCAACACTAGTGCCAACGATAATCATTCCTGACAACCACACGACGAGGAGCCCCGCGTGCAGACCGAGATCCACCCCGCCTACGGCGACGTCGTCTTCCGCGACAAGTCCGCCGGCACCGCGTTCCTCTCCCGGTCGACGCTGGTCTCCCGCGCCGGCCTGCCGACGATCGAGTGGGAGGACGGGAACACCTACCCCGTCGTGGACGTCGACGTCTCCGCCGCCAGCCACCCCTTCTGGACCGGCACCAGCCGCGTCCTGGACACCGAGGGCCGCGTCGAGAAGTTCCGCCGCCGCTACGCGCAGAAGGGCTGACCCCCTCCCCCCGATCGCGCGGAGCACGGACCGGGCCCTCCGAGGGGCCTCGACCGGCCCGGGCCGTGCTCCGCGCCCCCTCAGCCCCTCAGGACCGGGTGACGAAGCGCCGCTGCCACGGCGTCTCGACGGCCCCCCGGCCGTAGTGCTCCCGCACCCACCCCACCGCCTGCGCGGCGGGCACCCCGTCCAGGACCGCCAGGCACGCCAGCGCCGTCCCCGTGCGCCCCCGGCCACCCCCGCAGGCCAGCTCCACCCGCTGCGACGACGAGCGGTCGAGGACCTCCCGCAGCGCCGCCCGCAGGTCCGCCGGGTCGGCGGGCAGCCGGAAGTCCGGCCAGCGCACCCACCGCGACGGCCACGCCACCGCGACCGGGCGCCCCAGCAGCAGCACCCCGAACTCCGGCGCGGGTCCCGGCGGCAGCGGCCGGCGCAGGCCGCGCCCGCGCACGAGCCGGCCCGACGGCAGCCGCACGACCCCCTCGCCGTCCGCGGACCACGTCACCCCCCCGGACCCTCCCACCCCGCGCCCGCGTCCGCGCCCCGCCGGGCCCCCGGGGACTACCGTCGGTGCCCTGCGCACCCCGCCCGGCCGACCCGGGCACCACCCCGGGGACCCGCGAGAACCAGGAGGAACCGTGGACGGGACCCCCGTGGTCGAGGTCGACCGCGTCACCCGCACCTTCGGCCCCGTCACCGCCCTCGACGACGTGAGCCTGAGCGTGTCCCCCGGGGAGGCCGTCGGCGTCCTGGGCCCCAACGGCGCCGGGAAGTCGACGCTGCTCTCCCTGCTCGCCGGGCTCCGCCGCCCCGACCGCGGGACCGTCCGCGTCGGCGGCGGCGACCCCAGGGAACCCCGCACCCGCGCCCGCCTCGGCGTCACCCCGCAGGCCACCGGGCTGCCGCAGACCCTGCGCGTCGGCGAGGTCGTCGACTTCGTCGCCGGCCACCACCGCGACCCCCTGCCCCGGCGGGAGGTCCTGGAGCGCTTCGACCTCACCGCGCTCGCCGGCCGCCAGTGCGGTGGCCTGTCCGGCGGCCAGCAGCGCCGCGTCGCGGTGGCCCTCGCCTTCGTCGGGCGCCCCGACGTCGTGCTCCTCGACGAACCCACCACCGGCCTCGACGTCCCCGCCCGGCTGGCGCTGTGGGAGGCCGTGCGGGGTTTCGTCGCCCGCGGCGGGACGCTGCTGCTGACCTCGCACCACCTGGAGGAGGTCGAGGCGCTGGCGAGCCGCGTCGTCGTCGTCGACCACGGCCGCGTCATCGCCGAGGGCACCGTCGAGGAGATCCGCGGCCGGACCCGGGTGCGGCGCGTCCGGTTCGGCGCCGACGACCTGCCCGCCGCGCTCACCGGCGACGCCGACGTCCTCGTCGCCGGGACCGGCGGCCGGTGGGAACTTCTCGTCCCCGACGCCGACGCGTTCGTGCGCGACCTCGTCCGCGCCGACGTGGGTTTCCGCGACCTGGAGGTCTCGGCCGCCTCGCTGGAGGAGGCGTTCCTCGCCCTCACCTCCCACGGCACCACCCACGGCACCACCCACGACGGGGTGCGCGCGTGAGCGCCGCCGCCGGCACCGCCCGGCTCACCCTGCTGCACACCAGGTACCAGATCCTCGAAACCCTGCGGGTGCCCGTCGTCGTCGTCAGCACCGCGGTGTTCCCCGCCCTGATCCTCGTCGTGTTCGTCGTCCCGCAGGCCGGCGGGATGAGCCCGGCCCAGGCCACCGGGGCCACCGCGCAGCTCGCGGTGTTCTCCGCCATGAGCGTCTCGCTGTTCACCCACGGCGCCGGGATCGCCGAGGACCGCGCCCTGCCCTGGGACACGCACCTGCGGACGCTGCCCGTCGGCGCCGGGCCGCGGTTCGTCGCCCGCGTCGTCACGGGCGCGTTCTTCACCCTCGTCGGGCTCGTCCCCCTCGTCCTGCTGTCCACCCTGCTGACCGACGCCGCCATCACCGCCGGAGGTTTCCTGCGCGGCCTGCTCGCCCTGCTCGCCGCCGGGGTCCCGCTGCTGGCCCTCGGCCTCGCCCTCGGGTACTCGATGCCGGCCAAGGCGGCGCTCGCCCTGGCCCAGGTGCTGCTGCTGCCGCTGGCGTTCGCGGGCGGGTTGTTCCTGCCGCCGGAGGCCATGCCCGGGTGGCTGGAGGCGATCTCGGTGTGGACCCCGACGCGGGCCGGGCGCGACCTCGTCATCGGCGCCGCGACGGGCCTGGACCCGGGGGCGCGGCTGGTGCCGGTGCTGGCCGGCTGGACCGTCGTGCTCGGCGCGGTGGCGGTGTGGGCGATCCGGCGCGACCAGGGCCGCCGGTTCCGTTGAGCCCGTGGGCGACCGCGCGTGCCAGGGTGGCCGGGTGAACCCCGAGGAACTGGTCCGCACCGAACGCCTCGTCCTGACCCGCCCCGTCCCCGCCGACCTCGACGACGTCTTCGCGCTGTACTCCGACCCGGCCGTGTGGGAACACCTGCCCAGCGGCCGGCACACCGACCCGGCCACGACCCGGCGGCTGCTCGACCACGTCGAGGAGGGCTGGCGGCTGATGGGCCTGGGCAGCTGGGTCGTCCGCGACCACGACGGGGACCTCGTCGGGACCGGCGGGTGCGACCTGCGGCTGGGACTGGCCTGGAACCTCGGGTACCGGCTGGCGCGGGACCGGTGGGGCCGGGGGCTGGCGCAGGAGGTCGTGCGCGCCGCGCTGGACGCCGCGGCGCGGGTCCGGCCCGACGTCGCCGTCACGGCCTACCTGCTGGAGCACAACACGCGGTCGCGGGCCGCCGCCGAACGCGCCGGGCTGGACCTGGTGTGGCGCGGCCCCGACGCCGGGAACCCCGACCCGGCCGCGGTCCGGCTCCTCTACGCCGACCGGCCGCTGAGCGCGATCGCGGTGCGCGAACTCACCGCGACCTGACCCCCCGGGGCCGGGCGCGGACGTGCATGCGCTCGCCCTGCCGGCCGAACAGGACCAGGCACTCGGTGACGACCGCGCCGGGGTTGCTCACCCGGTGCGGCAGCCGGGTGTCGAACTCGGCGGCCTCGCCCCCGGCGATCTGGAAGTCGTCCACGCCCAGCCGCAGGCGCAGCCGCCCCGACATGACGTAGACCCACTCGTACCCCTCGTGGACGTTCTGCTCGTCGGACTCCTCCCCCGCCCCGGGTTCGAGGACCAGCTTGTAGGCCCGCAACCCGCCGGGCACCGCCGACAGCGGCACGAAGGTCGCGCCCGTCCCGCCGGAGCGGGCCCGGGCCGGGCGACGGGTCGGCGGGCGGTCGGGGTGGACGAGTTCGTCCAGCCCCACCTCGAAGTGCTCGGCGAGCGGGAGCAGGAGTTCCAGGGTGGCCTTGCGGCCCCCGGACTCCAGCCGCGACAACGTGCTCACCGAGATCCCCGTCGCCGCACCCACCTCGGCCAGGGTCGCGCCGGCGGTGGTGCGCAACCGGCGCAGCCGCGGCCCGACCCCGGCGACGGTCCTCTCGACGTCCACCCCGGCAGACAACCCCGTGTTTGCCGTTCCGGCAACTCCGCTGGCCCGGCGGGCCCGGCGCGGCGCACGCTCCCGCCATGCCCGAGAACACGACCGAGAACCCGACCGAGAACCCCTCCCACGACGTCGTCGTGGTCGGCGGCGGGGCCGCCGGCCTGGCCGCCGCCGTCGCCCTCGGCCGCGCCCGCCGCACCGTCCTCGTCCTCGACGCGCAGGAGCCGCGGAACGCCCCCGCCCACGGGGTCCACAACTTCCTGACCCGCGACGGCCTCGACCCGCGCGAACTCCAGCGCCTGGGCGCCGAGGAGGTCCGCCGCTACGGCGGGACCGTGCTCACCACCACCGCCACCGGCGCCGTCCGCACCGCCACCGGGTTCACCGTGCACACCCCGTTCGGCGGGTTCGACGCCCGGCGGCTCGTCGTCGCGACCGGCCTCGTCGACGACCTCCCGCCGGTCCCCGGGCTGCGCGAGCAGTGGGGCGAGGGCGTCGTCCACTGCCCGTACTGCCACGGGTACGAGGTCGCCGGGCAGCCGATCGGGGTCCTCGGCACCAGCGCCCTGTCCGGCCACCAGGCCTGGCTGTTCCGCCAGTGGAGCGAGGACGTCACCTACTTCACCCACACCGCCCCCGAGCTGGACCCCGGACGGCGCGAGGAACTCCTCGCCCGCGGCGTCCGCGTCGTCGACGGCGAGGTCGTCGAGGTCGTGACCGAGGACGGCGCCCTGACCGGGGTGCGGCTGGCCGACGGCACCGTCGTCGCCCGCCGGGTCCTCGTCGTCGGCGCCCCGCTGCGGGTCCACTCCCCCGTCCTGGACGCGCTGGGGCTGGCCCGCGAACCCGTCGTCCTGGGCGGCGTCGAGATCGGCGAGCGCTACCCCTCCGGCCCCGGCGGGGCCACGACCCTGCCCGGGGTCCACCTGGCGGGCAACGTGACCGACCCGCAGGCGCAGGTCGTCACCGCCGCCGGTGCCGGGCTGGTGGCCGGGGCCGCCGTGAACGCCGACCTCATCGCCGAGGAGACCGCCGCCGCGGTGGCGCGGTACCGGCTCGCCCCCGTCTGAGCCTCCGCGGAACCCGCCCCGGCCCCGCCCGGGGCGGGTTACGGTCGAGGGACGTCGGACGGGGAGGTGCGGGGTGCGTCGCCGCTGGGTGCTGGTTGCCGGGGGCACGTCCCTGCTGGGCGCCGCCGTGACCGGGACGGCGCTGCTGGCCGACCGCACCGAGGCCGCCCCCGTGCCGCACCTGCTGTCCGGGCCGGACTGGTACACCCCCGACCCGGCCGCCGAGGCGGCCTGGCTGGCCCGGGGTTCGGTCCCCGGCGACGGCGGCCCCCACGGCGACATGGTCCGGCGGGCCCTGCTGGACCTGCGGGCCCTCAGCCGCGCCAACGGCGCCGTCGCCGCCGGGCCCGCCCCCTCCTGGAACCACGCCTGGCCGCGCGACTCGGCCTTCGCCGCGGTCGCCCTGGCCCGCACCGGTCACCTCGGCGACGCCGTGCGGGTCCTGCGGTTCCTCACCGCCGTCATGCTGCCCGACGGCGGGTTCGAGGCCCGCTACCGGCTGGACGGCAGCGGGCCCCCCGACGACCGCCGCCGCCAGGACGACGGCGCCGGGTGGGCGTTGTGGGCGTTGCGCGCCGTCCTGGACAGCCCCGGCGGTCACGCCCACGCCGAGGAGCTGCGCGACCTGCTGGAGGGGGCCCTCGACTTCACCCTCGACCGCACCCGTTCGGGCCACCGGCTGCCCGACCCCTCCCCCGACTACTGGGAACGCCGCGAGGCGAGCCTGACGCTGGGGGCCGTGGCGCCGCTGCTGGCCGGGCTGGAGGCCGCCGCCGCCGTGCTGTCCCGCCTGCGCGAGCGCACCCGGGCCCGGGAGGTGTCCGCGGCCGCCGGGCGCCTGGCCGAACTCGTCCACGACCGGTTCGCCCCGGCCGGGTACCCGCGCTACGCGCAGAACCCCGACGCCGGTGTCGACGCGGCCACCGCGTTCCTGCTGCCCCCGTTCACCGCCCGCGCCGGCCCCGCCGTCCTGGCCGCGTTCGACACCTACCAGGAGCGGGCCCGCCGCCCCGCCGGGGGTTTGGCCCCCGGGGCCGGGTGGCGCGACGACGGGGTGTCCTGGACGCCGCAGACGGCCCTCGTCGCGTGGGTCGGCGCGCGGATCGGCCGCCGCGACCAGGCGAACGAACGGCTGGACTGGTTGAACGTCCACCGAACCGCCTGGGGCAGCATCCCCGAGAAGGTCCTCGCCGACGGTTCCCCGGCCGGCCCGGCCCCGCTGGGCTGGTCCGCCGCCTGCGCCGTCCTGGCCGTCGACACGCTCGAGCGCGGGTGAGAGGGGGAACCGCCCGGGAACGCCGGGAACCCTGGCGGGCAGGCGATCGGGAACCGTGGAGGTCTTGCGCACAGTTGCAGGTTGCGTGTTAGCTTCCCCACGGCTGCAGGTCACGGCAGCTCCTCGATCGTTCTGAACGCCCGCGGAGTGTGTTGCGGGCGTCGCGCGGACCGAGAACCGGTTCGGCGTGACGTTCCACTCAGCCCGAGTCCCGTAGACGCGCGGGGCTTGACCGACTGGAAACGTGTGGAGAAAGCATGGCTCAGGGCACCGTCAAGTGGTTCAACGCCGAGAAGGGCTACGGGTTCATCGAACAGGACGGCGGCGGTCCCGACGTCTTCGTGCACTACTCCGCCATCGGCGGCAACGGCTACCGCTCGCTGGAGGAGAACCAGCGCGTGGAGTTCGAGGTGACGCAGGGCCAGAAGGGCCCGCAGGCCGAGCAGGTCGTCGCGCTCTGAGCCGATGAGCTCGTGAACCCACCGGAGGACCCCCGCCCGCGGGCGGGGGTCCTCCGTCGTTCGTGAACGGTTTCACGAACTCCCGCGCACGGGCTTCGTCCGCAGCCGCCGCCCTAGACCGCCCGTCACCACCACCGCCGCGACCGTCTCCGCGGCCAGCAGCCCGGCCAGCACGAGCAGCTGCACCCGCGCCGCCTCCCACGGCGTCGCACCGCCCAGCAGCAACCCCACGAACGCCCCCGGCAACGTCACCAGCCCCACCGTCCGGGTCTGGTCCAGCGCCGGCGCCAGCGCCCGCGACGCCGCCGTCCGGCCCAGCGGCGCCACGGCCTGCGCCGGGCGCGCCCCGATCGCCAGCCACCCCTCGACCTCGGCCCAGCCGCTCTCGACGTCGTCGAGCATCCGCCGCCCGGCCAGCGTCGTCGCGCTCATGCACCCCCCGATGAGCTGCGCGGTGAACGGCACCACCTGCAGGACCCGCAGCTCCAGCGCCCCCACCGCCACGACCACCACCGCCGCCGAGGCCGCCCCCGCCCCGATCGCCAGCGCCGTCAACGGCCACACCGAGGCGGCCCCCGGCACCCGCAGCCGCCGCGCCGACGTCCAGGACGCCACGGCCAGGGCCGCGGTCAGGTACAGCGGCGCCAGCGCGGGGGTGCGCAGCACGACCCCCAGGACCAGCCCCACGGCCCCGATCTGGACGACGGCGCGGGCGACGGCCGTGACGACGTCGCGGCCGTGCCGCAGACCGCCGAGGGCGCCGACCCCCGCGGCGAGCGCCGCGAGCGCCACGACGGCGACGGCGACCGGCCACAGCGAGGACACCGCCGCCCAGCTCACGACGAGCCGACCCGGGCCAGGACCTCCGGTCCCCTCCGGTCCAGGACGGCCCCGCCCTGCACGACGCCCAGCCACGGGAACGCCACGGCGCTGGCCGCGCCGAGCCCCAGGGCGATCCAGCCGGCCCACGCGGGCCCCAGGACGGCGACGACGGCGGGCACGAGCGTCGGCGCGGACAGGGCGGTGGTGACCGCGGAGGTGCCGAACTGGACGGCGACGGTGGCCGCGGAGGCGCCCCGGGGCGTCTGGAACGGGTTCGCGCCGGGCGCGGGCGCCGGGTAGGGCACGAGGGCGCTCGCGACGGACGACACGCCCACCGCGGCGCCGAACAGGGCCAGGCTGGCGCCGAGGACGGCGGGCAGCAGGTCGGGGCGCCCGGCGAGGAGGGTGCCGCCCACGGCGGCGGCGAGCAGGACGGGGACCTGCCAGAGAGCGGCGGCCAGGACGCGCCCGGCGCGGTCGTCGCGCCCGCGCAGCCCGGTGGCCAGGTGCAGCGCGAACGCGGAGTGGTCGTAGGCGACGTCGTTGTGCAGGGACCAGCCCGTGACGAACGCGAGGGCGGGCCCGGCGACCAGCGGCCACGCACCCACGCCCCCGCCCTGCGCCAGCGGCAGCACGACGAGCAGCAGCGGGACGACGAGCAGGGAGGCGGCGCTCATCAGGTACCGGGGGTCGCGGCGCCAGTAGCGGGTGCAGCGGACGGCGACGGCCACGGCGGGGGTGGACGGCGACCGGTCCAGCAGCGGGTGGTGGCGCTCGTCGGCGCGGGCGGAGGCGACGGCGTGCGCGGACGGCCCGGTCCCGGCCGGGCCGAGGGCGGCGGACCAGGCGGCGAGCACGAGGGCCAGGACGGCGACGGCCAGGGCCAGCCGCAGCGCGGCGCGGGCCCACTGCCCGTCGGCGGCGTCGGCCGCGGCGGCGAACGCGAACCCCGGCGGGGTCCACCCGGCGACGGTGGCGGCGGTGCGGGCGAGGTCGGCCAGGCCCTGCCCGGCGCGGGCGGCCGCGACGTTGAGCAGCGGGCCGGTGGACACCAGCAGCAGGGTCCCCACCACGACGAGGGCGTCGCGGGTGCGGCGGCGGCGCAGCAGGGCGGCCGCGGCGGTGGTGGTGGCGCGCGAGGCGGCGACGGCGGTGAGGACGGCGACGGCGAGGGCGGGGACGGCGAACAGCGTCGCGGGCGCGCTCCGGGAGAACGTGACGACGGCGGCGGCGCCGAGCAGGGCGGTCGCGGTGCCGGGCAGGCCGAGCAGCCCGGCCAGCAGCAGGCCGGGGACGAGGCGCCGGCGGTGGACGCCGAAGGTCGCGAACCGGGCCGGGTCGAGGGTCTCGTCGACGCCGAACGCGACGAGCGGCAGCAGCGCCCACCCGAGGACGACGAGGGCCCCCGCGCCGACGACGACGGGCCGGGCGACGTCGGGCGCGGAGAACCGCAGCGCCACCAGTCCCCCGCCGAGGACCGCGACCAGGCCCGCGGCCCAGACGGCACCGAGGACGAACGCGACGACCTGCCAGGGGCTGCGGCGGAACCCGTTGCGCAGCAGCGTCGCGCGCAGCCGGACGAAGGTGGCCAGCGAGGGGTCGTTCACCGCAGCCAGTCCAGGGTCCCCGAGACGTCGCGGGTCCCGCCGACGAGGTCGACGAAACGGTCCTCCAGGGTCCCGGCGCCGCGGACGGCGGCGAGCTCCCCGGCGGCCAGGACGCGGCCGCCGGCGATGACGGCGACGTGGCTGCACAGCCGTTCGACGAGGTCCATGACGTGGCTGGACAGGACGACGGTCCCGCCGCCGCGCACGTACCCCTCCAGGATGGCGCGGATGGTGGCGCCGCTGACGGGGTCGACGGCCTCGAAGGGCTCGTCGAGGACGAGGACGCGGGGGGCGTGGACGAGGGCGCAGGCCAGCGCGACCTTCTTCGTCATGCCGGCGGAGTAGTCGACGACGAGGGTGCTCGCGGCGTCGGCCAGGCCGAGGGCGTCGAGGAGCTCGGCGGCGCGCGCCTCCACGACGTCGCGCGGCATGCCGCGCAGCAACCCGGAGTAGCGGACGAGCTCGCGGCCCGAGAGGCGGTCGAACAACCGCACGCCGTCGGGCAGGACGCCGAGGAGGCGTTTGGCGCCGACGGGGTCGGCCCACACGTCGGCGCCGGCGACCCACGCGCGCCCGGCGTCGGGGCGCAGCAACCCGGTGGCCATGGACAGCGTGGTGGTCTTCCCGGCGCCGTTGGGGCCGACGACGCCGTAGAACGACCCGGCGGGCACGTCGAGGTCGAGGTGGTCGACGGCGACCTTGGGCCCGAAGCGCTTGACGAGCCCGCGCAGGGCGAGCGCGGCGGTCACCGGGTGAGCCGGTGCCGCAGGTCGTTGCGGGCCGCGGGCCACTCGGCGGCGGTGAGGGAGAACACGACGGTGTCGCGCAGCGACCCGTCGGGCATGACGTCGTCGTTGCGCAGCACGCCGTCCTGCCGCGCGCCGAGGCGGGCGATGGCGGCGCGGGACTGGTGGTTGTGCCAGTGGGTGCGGAACTCCACGGCCACGCAGCCGAGGACCTCGAACGCGCGGGTCAGGAGCAGGAGCTTGCCCTCGGCGTTGATGCCGGTGCGCTGGGCGCTGGGGGCGTGGAACGTGGAGCCGATCTCCAGCTTGGGGACGCCGGCGCGGATGTTCATGTACGTCGTGGCCCCGCACAGGGCACCGGTGTCGAGGCGGCGGACCGCCCAGGGGGCCATGACGCCCTGCCGCTGCAACCCCAGGCGGCGCTCGATCTCGGCCTCGACGGCGTCGGGCGCGGGGATCCTCGTGTACCAGGTGCGGTGCAGGCCGCCCTCGGCGACGACGGCGCGCAGCTCGTCGGCGTGCCGGTGGGCGAGCGGCTCCAGCGCCACTCGCCCACCGGTCAGGGGCACGGGGTCGGCGAACTCGCTCACCCCGCGACCCTACCGACCGCTCACTTCAGGAAACGGCGCAGCTTCTTGCGGTTCGCGGCGTCCCAGGCGGTCTCGACGTCGTGGAACGCGACGGCGGAACGGACCTCCTCGAGGGCGTGCAGGCGGCCGAGCACGAACGCGCCGGACCCGGCCCCCTCGACGAGACCGGCGAGGAACTCGCGGGTCACGACGGTGTCGGCGTGCTCGTCGAGCAGGTCGAGCAGTTCCTTGAGGACGTCGACGTACTCCTCGGCGTCCTCGCCGACCCGGGGGGCGACGACGGCGGCGGCGTCGCGCGCGACGGCGACGGCGGTCCGCAGCCGGGCCAGGGCCGCGGCGTCCTCGGCGGTGGCCTTCTCGACGTCGTGCCCGATCTCGGCGTCGATCTCGCCGTCGACGTCGAGGTCGACGTCGCGGTAGGCGTCGCGGGCGGCGCGGTGGGCCTCGGCGACGAGCGGCAGCAGCGCCTTGCGCGCCTCGCGGCGGGCGGCCTTGACGGTGGGCGGGTCGGCGACGAACGCCTCCAGGGCGGCGACGAGGTCGCGGTAGCGCTGGGAGTCCAGCGCCTCCAGCACCGCGGCGTGGGCGGTGGCGGCGCGCTCGGCGAGGGTCGCGCGGACCGTCTCGGCGACGACGGCGGGGTCGCCGGTGCCGCTGCCGGCGGTGTGCCCGGCGGCTTCCTCGTCGAGGTCCTCCAGCAGCTTGTCGGTCAGCACGTCGAGGTCGCGGGAGGGGCGCGTGACGTCGGCGATCCAGGTCAGCTCGGCGCGCAGCGGCTCGGTGGCCCCCTCGGTGAACAGCGGTGCGAACGTCGTCAGCACGTTGTGCAGGCGGCGGGCCGCGACCCGCAGGGAGCGGACGGCGTCGGGGGCGTCGATGCGGGCCAGCGGGTCCTGCGACAGCAGCCAGCCGACGTCCTGCGCGAGCCGGCCCAGGACGACCGCCCCGGCGCTGTCGTCGACGGACACGGCGTCCAGGCCGTCCTCGTCGTCGGGGCCGTCGAGGACGGTGCGCAGCTGCGCGGTGCGGTCGGACTCCTCGGCGCCGAGGGCCTCCCAGGTGTCGGTGACCGCGTCGAGCAGGTCGCGGCGGCCGTCGACGACCTCGGCCTGCCACTCGACCCACGTCTGCGCGGAGGAGTCCTCAGGGACCAGGGCGCGGGCCTGGACCCGGCGGGTGGTCAGCCGCGCGACGACGGAGCCGTCGGCGTCGAGGAGGTCGCGCTGGGCGGCGGTGGTGCTGAGGGCGAGCACGGGGCCGAGGGAGCGGCCGCGGGCCGCGGCCCAGGTGAGGCGCTGCAGCGCGGCGGGTGCGGTGCGGACGGCGCGGCCGAGGGCGTGCCGGACCTCGTGGGTGCGGGGGCCGCGGCCGGGCAGTTCCAGGACCCAGCCGCGCGGGGCGGGGCTGGTGCGCTCGGCGGTCTGCCGCCGCACGGACACCCCGGCGGCCGCGAGCGCGAGGTCGCTGGTGTCGTAGTGCGTCTCCTCGCTGGTCACCTCGACGGGGGCGCCGACGTCGGCGACGCCGGGCAGGTCCGCGCCGCCGGGCGCGGACCCGCTGGTGGGCGCGAGGTACGTGCGGGTGAGGGCCAGACGAGGGGACGGCATGGGGCCAGGAATACCACGACTGGCTGAACGATCACGCATCGTCCCAGGTCAGGGGCGGTGCGCGGGGCGGCGGTCCAGCCGCAGGACGCCGTCGCGCCAGACGCCGGTGGAGCCGTCGTCGAAGGTGGTGGTGCGTTCGACCAGGGCGCTGCGGGCGACGGTCCACTCGTCGGCCGGCAGGTCCAGCGCGGCCCGCAGCTCCTCGGGGGTGGGCAGGTCGACGACGGCGTCGGGGAAGTCCTCGGACACCAGGGGGCCGAGCTGCTCGGGGCGGGTGACGTGGCCGACGACCAGGAGGGAGCCGCCGGGGGCGACGGCGTCGGCGGCGCGGCGCAGGACGGCGACCCGGTCGAGGAAGGCGTAGGAGTGCAGGAAGGACGCCGTCACGAGGTCGAAGCGCCCCTCGGGGAGGGAGACGCCGAGGTCGTGCCGCTCGAACGCGGTCCGCTCGGCCAGGCCGGCGTCGGCGGCGTGCGCGCGGGCGCGGTCGACGGCGGTGTCGGACACGTCGACGCCGGTGACGCGCCAGCCCCGGGCGGCCAGGTGCAGGGCGTCCCCGCCCTCCCCGCAGCCGAGGTCGAGGGCGGTGCCGGGGGTGAGGTCGGCGACGGCGTCGACGAGCGCGGCGTTGGGGCGCCCGCTCCAGACGTGGCCGCCGGAGGCGGCGTACACCCCTTCCCAGAGTTCACGGGCGTCGCGGGCGGAGGGGTCGAAACGGGCCATGCCCCGATCCTGCGGACGGGCTCCCCCACCGTCGACCTCCCTTGCCGACTCGGCAAAACTCCCCGGCGATCGAGGACACGCCCACGGCGATCAAGGACACGCCCCCGGCGATCAAGGACAGCCGTCGCCCCGCGAGCCCTCCTGTCCTTGATCGCAGGGCGGGAGTCCTTGATCGCGGAGCGGGAGTCCTTGATCGCCGTGGGGTGACGTGGATCGCGTTGAGGGGTGCGGGGACCGCGCGTACACTAACCATTCATGCACGAACAATCGTCGCCGGACCCGGTCGGCACCCCCCGCAACCTGCGTCGGCCGAGGTCGAGGAACAAGTTCTTCGACCTGTTCCTCGACGCCGCGTTCAGCTTCACCGGCCCGGCGCAGGTCTCCCACGAGGAGGGCCCCCAGCGCGGGCCCCGCACCGACGAGGAGGCCCGCGCGGGGTACGCGCAGTGGGAGCGCGTCACCCGCGGCGGGCACAGCTACCTCGTGGAACGCCGCCCCGGGGACACGCCCCCGCAGTCCTGAGGCGTCAGCGCTCGTAGACGTCGGGGATGCCGTTGCCGTCGGCGTCGACGCCTTCCTCCTCCTCGATCCGGCGGTAGACGCGGTTGCGGCGCGCGAGCACGATCGCGGCCAGGACCGCCGAGAGGAACGACCCGACCAGGACGCCCAGGGTGACGTGCTCGCCCGCCTCGGTGCCCTCGCCGAAGGCGAGGGAGCCGATGAGCAGCGACACCGTGAACCCCATCCCCGCGAGCATCGACATGCCCAGCACGTCGATCCAGCGCAGGTTCTCGTCGAGCTCGGCCCTCGTGAGCTTCGCCACGAGCCAGGTGGTGCCGACGATGCCGATCGGCTTGCCGAGGACGAGACCGGCGACGACGCCGAGCGCGACGGAGTCCTGCATCGCGGAGGTGAAGCCGGACACGCCGCCGATCGCGACGCCGGCGGAGAACAGCGCGAAGACGGGGACCGCGAAACCCGTCGAGAGCGGGCGCCAGCGGTGCTCGAAGTGCTCCGAGAGCCCCGGGCCGGCCTCGGGCCCGCCGTTCCTCCGGCTGCGCAGCACCGGGACGACGAGGCCGAGCAGCACGCCGGCGACGGTGGCGTGGATGCCGGAGGCGTGCACGAGGGCCCACGTCGCGAGCGCCAGCGGCATCAGCAGCCACCACGAGCGGATGCGGCGCTGGACGGCGACGGTGAACGCGACGAGGGTCAGCAGGGCCAGCAGCAGCGGCGTCCAGTGGACCTGGTCGGTGTAGAAGACCGCGATGACGGTGATGCCGAGCAGGTCGTCGACGACGGCGAGGGTCAGCAGGAACGTCCGCAGCGCGGACGGCAGGTGGGACCCGACGACGGCGAGGATGCCCAGGGCGAAGGCGATGTCGGTGGCGGTGGGGGTGGCCCAGCCGACGAGGGCGCCCTCGGGGGCGCCGGGGTGCAGGACGTTGACGAGCACGAACAGCAGCGCCGGGACGGCCATCCCGCCGACGGCCGCGGCGATGGGCAGCGCCGCCGCGCGGGGGCTGCGCAGGTCCCCGGCGACGAACTCCTTCTTCAACTCCAGGCCGGTGACGAAGAAGAAGATCGCGAGCAGGCCGTCGGCGGCCCAGTGCTCGAGGGAGAGGTCCAGGTGCAGCGAGGCCGGTCCGAGGTGGAACTGCCGCACGTCCTCGTAGCTGCCGCCGGGCAGGTTCGCCCACACGAGGGCGATGACGGTGAAGACCAGCAGCAGCAGTCCGCCGGTCGTCTCCTGCCGCAGCACGTCGGCGATGCGGCGGGCCTCGGGCCAGGAGCCGCGGGAGAAGAGGGGACGCTGGGGGGTGGAGGGCACGGGGCCTGCTTCCGGGGTCGGCGGGGTTCGGGATCCCTGACGGGACCGCCGACCAGACTTCCCGGCACACCGCGGCCCAGCCTACCCGAGCACCCCCAGGCCCAGCCCGAGCGCGGCGACGAGCACGGTGGCCGCGAGGTTCACCAGCGCGTTCCCCGCCGCGAGCCGCCACTCGCGCTCGCGCGCCAGCTGCACCGTGTCGACCGCGGCCGTGCTGAACGTGGTGAACCCTCCGCAGAAACCCACCCCGAGGACCAGGAGCCAGCGCTCGTCGGCGCCGTCGAGGACGAGGCCGGTGCAGAACCCCAGCAGCAGCGAGCCGAGGACGTTGACGAGCAGGGTGCCCCAGGGGAACCGGGAGGGCCAGCGGCTGCGGACGGTGCCGTCGAGCCAGAACCGCGCGGCGGCTCCCAGCCCCCCGGCGAGCGCGATGAGCGCGGTCACCGCGGCCGGCGGGCGGTGCGGGCGGCGAGCGCGATCCCGGCCGCGGCGGCGAGCAGCCCGGCGGCCAGGGAGGCCGCGGCGTAGGCCAGGGCGGTGGCGGGGGCGCCGGTGCTGACGAGCCGGTCGAGCTCGACGGCGAAGCTGGACCAGGTGGTCAGGCCGCCGCAGAACCCGGTCCCGAGCCCGAGCCGCCACCGCACGGTGGCGGGGGTCTGCGGGCCGCGGCGCACGAGCGCCTCCAGCAGCAGGCCCAGGACGAAGGAGCCGGTGACGTTCACGGCGAGGGTGGCGGCGGGGAACCCGTCGAGGGCGGGGACGGCCTGCGCGACGAGGCGGCGCACGAGCGTGCCCGCGGCACCGCCGGCGGCGACGAGCAGCACCAGCCGGGGGTCGCGGTGCGGGGCCGTCACCGCGACACCCTCCCACGACGGCCGGGGGCCGCGGTCCGGGTGCGGACCGCGGCCCCCGGCGGTGCGGGTGGTGGGGTCAGAGCGGGCGGTCGGCCAGCGGCCAGCCCCCCGCGGCGAGGTGGGAGGAGACGCGGGCGATGTCGGCCTCGGACGGTTCGTCCAGCGTCGCCTGCTCGACGAGCCGTTCGACGTCGGCGACGGTGATGACCTCGCCCTGACGGGCCAGGCCGGCGATCTCGGCCGCGATCTCGTGGACCTCGGTGTCGGTCAGCTTGCGCCGCAGCAGGCCCAGCAGCGCGACGTAGTCCTGCCGGGGCACCCCGCCGGGGTACCCGGCGCGCAACCAGTCGACGATGCGGCCGGCCAGGGTGGTGGAGGGCATGGGGGCTCCCGTCACTTGTCCACGAGGGTGGGGTAGACGTGCTCGAAGCTCAGCGCCTTGCCGAAGCCGCTGGCGACGATGAACGTGATGCCCAGCGCGACGGCCGCGACGACGACCGCGAAGCAGACCACGGCCAGGACCTTCCCGGCCGGGTGGCCGGGGGCGTGGCTGTCCTCGGCGTCGCCGCCGGCGCCGAACGCCAGGGCGCGGACCCCGGCGGAGAACAGCACGGGCAGTCCGGCGCCGAGGACGAGGGCGACGAGCAGGATCTTCCAGAGGGCTTCGCCCACGAGGACCAGGTTCTGGGTCACGGTGTCCCCCTCAGACCGCGGCCGGGGTGCGCTGGGCACCCTCGGTCGCGTCCCACTCGTCGTTGACGTTGCCGGCGTGCACGGGGTTCTTGCGGGAGTGGCGCAGGACGAACAGCGTGAACACCAGCAGCGCGAGGCTGATGACGAGGGCGCCGAGGACGCCGCCGCCGAGGCTGTGCCCGATCCACCACGTGAGGGCCCCGACGAGCCCGGCGGCCGGGATGGTCGTGACCCAGGCGACGACCATGCGGCCGGCGACCCGCCAGCGCACGGTGGCGCCGGGTTTGCCCAGCCCGGCGCCCAGGACCGACCCGGTGGTGACGTGGGTGGTGGAGAGGGCGAAACCCATGTGGCTGGAGATGAGGATGACGGCGCCGGAGGACGTCTCGGCGGCCATGCCCTGCGGCGGGGTGATCTCGATGAGTCCCTTGCCGAGGGTGCGGATGATGCGCCAGCCGCCGAGGTAGGTGCCGGAGGCGATCGCGACCGCGCAGGCGGCCTTGACCCAGAACGGGACGGACCCGGTGTCGGTCCAGTGCCCGGAGGCGATGAGGCCGAGGGTGATGACCCCCATCGTCTTCTGCGCGTCGTTGGTGCCGTGGGCCAGGGAGACGAGGGAGGCCGAGCCGATCTGGCCCCAGCGGAAGCCCTGGTCGGTGAAGCGCTGCGCGACCCCGGAGACGACCTTGTGGACGAGCCAGGTGCCGACGGTCGCGACGAGGCAGGCCAGGACGGGCGAGGCGAGCGCGGGGACGACGACCTTCCCCACGACGCCGTCGATCTTGCTGCCGTCGCCGTTCCAGTTCACCCCGGCCCAGCCGAGGCCGGCGACGGTGGCGCCGATGAGCCCGCCGAACAGGGCGTGCGAGGAGCTGGAGGGCAGGCCGACGAGCCAGGTCAGCAGGTTCCAGGCGATGGCCCCGACGAGCCCGGCCAGGACGATGAGCAGCAGGGCCGACCCGCCGCCGTCGAGGAGTTCGGGTCTGGGTGAGCCGTCCTTGGTCTGGATCTTGACGACGGCGTTGGTGACGGTGAGGGCGACCTCCACGGAGAGGAAGGCGCCGACGAGGTTGAGGATGCCGGAGAGCGCCACGGCCGTCTTGGGCTTGAGCGCTCCGGTGGCGATGGACGTGGCCATCGCGTTCGCGGTGTCGTGGAAGCCGTTGGTGAAGTCGAACGAGAGGGCGACCACCACGACGAGCACGAGGATGACGGTTGCAGTCTCCACGGAGTACAAGGCTCGCACCGTCACGGGGCTCGGGACGGCCGGAAGACCCCTCCCGGAGCAATGTTCATGTGCCGTTCACCAACGATCGGGAACCCGGACTCCTGAGCGCACGCTGCGCGACAGGGAGGCCCCGCACCGTCACCACCGCCCCACCCTCACTCACCCCTCGGCGATCGAGGACTCCCGTGTCCTCGACCGCCGGGGGCGGGGGTGAGGGGTCAGCCGGCGGCGGTCTCCGGCCGGCGGTCGGCCTCGAGGATGGTGCGGGCGTGCACGACGAGCAGCGGGTCGGGCTGCCCGACGACCCCGGCGTCCTTGCCGGTGTAGTCGAAGCGGTCCAGGACGTGGCGCATGGCGGCCAGCCGGGCGCGCTTCTTGTCGTTGGTCTTCACGACCGTCCAGGGCGCGAAGCCGGTGTCGGTCCGCTCGAACATCGCCTCCTTGGCCGCGGTGTAGTCGTCCCACCGGTCGAGGCTGGCGAGGTCCATCGGCGACAGCTTCCACTGCCGGACGGGGTCGATCTGCCGGATGAGGAACCGGGTGCGCTGCTCGGCGCGGGTCACCGAGAACCAGAACTTCACCAGGTGGATCCCGTCGTCGGTGAGCATGCGCTCGAACAGCGGGACCTGGCTCATGAACCGGTCGTACTCGGCGGGGGTCGCGAAACCCATGACCCGCTCGACGCCGGCGCGGTTGTACCAGGACCGGTCGAACAGGACGAACTCCCCGGCCGCGGGCAGGTGCTGCACGTACCGCTGGAAGAACCACTGGGTGGACTCGCGCTCGCTGGGCTTCTCCAGCGCGACGACGCGGGCCCCGCGCGGGTTGAGGTGCTCCATGAATCGCTTGATGGTGCCGCCCTTGCCGGCGGCGTCGCGGCCCTCGCACAGGACGACCAGCCGCTCGCCGGAGTCCTTGAGCCAGCGCTGGAGCTTGAGCAGCTCGATCTGCAGGAGCCGCTTCTCGCGCTCGTAGTCCGCGCGGCTGAGCCGCTCCTCGTAGGGGTAGTCCTCGCGCCAGGTGTCGGCCACGCGCCCGTCGGCGAAGAGGAGCTCGGGGTCGTCCTCGTCGTCTCGGACGGACATGCCCAGGTCGGGGTTCAGCTGCACGGTGGACAGGGAACCCCCGGCGCCCCGTCTGTGAAGGTCCCCGGGATGGCCGTGCGGTGAACACCTCCTGAACAGGCGAACGGGTGAGGGGTCGGGTAGGACGGGTGGATGAGCACGCAGCACGGCAGTGGGAACGGTGGGCACGGCACGCAGCACGAGGAGGTCGAGCTGAAGTACGAGGTCGACGACGACTTCACCCTCCCCGACCTCGACGGCCTGCTGCCCGCCGAGCCGGAGGAGGTGCAGCACCTCGTCGCGACGTACTTCGACACCGCCGACTCCCGCCTGGGGGCCGCGCAGACCACGCTGCGCCGCCGGACCGGCGGTGAGGACGCGGGCTGGCACGCGAAGCTACCCGGCGCCAAGGGCGCCCGCCGCGAGATCCGGCTGCCGCTGGGCCGCCCGGGCACCGTCCCGGCGAAGCTGCGCGACCTCCTGCGGGCCCAGACCCGCGGGGCCACCCTCACCCCGGTCGCCGAGCTGCGCACCGAGCGCAGCGTGCGCCGGGTCCGCGCGGACGACGGGTCCGTGCTGGCCGAGGTCGTCGACGACCGCGTGCGCGCCGTCCGGCTGAACGGCGAGGGCGAGCCGTCGGCGTGGCGCGAGCTGGAGGTCGAGCTCGTCGGCGGCGACCGGGACCTGCTGGACTCCATCGACGCCCGGCTGCGCGACGGCGGCGTCCGGCGCGCCGGGCACACCTCGAAGCTGTCCCGCGCCCTGGGCCGCGCCGAGACCGCCGAACGGCTGCACCGCAAGTCCTCGGCCCGCCGGGTCCTGCAGGCGCACCTGGCCGAGCAGGTGCACACGATCGTCCGGCAGGACCCGCTGGTGCGGCTGGACGCCGAGGACGCCGTCCACCAGATGCGGGTGGCGACCCGGCGGCTGCGCAGCGCGCTCAAGACGTGGCGGGCGCTGCTGGACACCGGCGTGACCGAGCCGCTGCGGGCGGAGCTGACGTGGCTGGCGGGGGTGCTGGGTGAGGCCCGCGACGCCGAGGTGATGCGCGACCGGCTGCTGGCGGCCGTCGACGACGAGCCCGGGGCCGCCCGGGTCGGGGAGGTGCGGGAGGTGCTGAGCAGCACGATGGACGCCCGGTACCGGGCCGCGCACGACCGCGTCCTGGCCGAGCTCGACGGGCCGCGCTACCAGGCGCTGCTGGCCGCGCTGGACGAGCTGGCGGCCGGGGCGCCCTGGACGCGCGCGGCGCGCGGGCGGGCCGTCGACGTGCTGCCGCCGCTGCTCGGCAAGGCGCACCGCGGCCTGCGCAAGCGGGTGCGGACCGCCGTCGGCACCGGTGAGGACGAGGCGTTCCACGACGTCCGCAAGAAGGCCAAGGAGGTCCGGTACGCCGCCGAGGCGCTCACCCCCGCCTTCGGGAAGCGGGCCAAGGAGTACGCCAAGGCCGTCGAGGGCGTGCAGGAGGTCCTCGGCGACCACCAGGACTCCGTCGTGACCCGCGACCTGCTGCGGGAGCTGGCGACCCCGCAGGCCGGGGTGGCGGTGTTCACCTACGGCCGCCTGCACGCCCAGGAGGAGGCCCGCGGCGTCGTCACCCGCGACGGCTTCGACGCCGCGTGGCGGGTAGCGTCGCGTCCGTCGCTGCGCGCCTGGCTGGGCTGACCCCGGGCCGGCGCGCCCCGTCGGCCGATCAGGTGGTTCAACGTGTCCCCAGGTGAACAGCCGCCGACCGCGCTCGGGTCGGCGGGTCCCGGTGCCGAACGGGCGGACGTGACGATCACCGATGCCGTGCGGCTCAGCTCCCTGCCCGCGCAGTCCGCGGTCTCGTTGTGGGACCTGTCCTCCCCCGCGTGGGTGGTCCCCCCGACCATGACCTGCGGGCAGCTCGACGCTCGGCTGCGCGGCGGAGGCGGTGAGGCGCACTCCAGCGTCGTGGTCCGCGACCCCCGCGACGGCCGGACCGGCTCGGTGCAGCGGACCCGCTTCGAGCGGGCCATGAGCGGCCCGTTCGGGTTCGGGCGCGCGCTGCTGCACCGCCGGTCGGTCACGGCGGTGACGGTGTTCGACGAGCCGGTGCTGCCGCCGTCGGCGACGCTGGGCGACGCCCTCGCGACGATCTTCGACCGCCCCGAGGAACGCCGCTACGACGACCTCGTGCTGCGCCGCGGCGACGCGTGGCGGCGGTTGCCGGTGACGGCGGTGCTGGAGGCCGCGGCCTCCCGGATGGCCTGGCACGCCAGCCGCGACCCGCTGACGGGCCTGGCGAACCGGGCGGCGTTCTTCAGCCACCTCGAGCACCTCGTCACCGCCGCGCGCGGGGCCGGCGACGCCCGGATCGGCGTCGTGTACGTCGACCTCGACCGCCTCAAGGCCGTCAACGACTCCCTCGGGCACGCCCTGGGGGACGCGCTGATCCGCTCGGTCGCCGAGCGGTTGCGGGCCGCCTCGCGCCCGGGGGACGTCGTCGCCCGCCTCGGCGGCGACGAGTTCGCCGTCGCGTGCCGGCTCACCGAGACGACCCCCGGCGGCGCGCGCCGGGCGCTGGAGGACATCGCGACCCGCCACCTGGAGGCCGTCCGCGCGCCCGACCCCGACCTGGACGACGCGGCCCGCAGCAGCGCCAGCGTGGGGGCCGCGCTGTCGGGCCCGGTCGACGGCGCGGTGCGCGTGGACGCCCTCGTGCGCGAGGCCGACACGGCGATGTACGCGGCCAAGCAGGCCGGGGGCGACCGCGTCAGCGGCGTCCACGCCCTCGGGCTGGTGCCCGAGCAGGCCGGCGGGTTCGCGCGGGCGCTGCGCCGCGGGGAGGTCGTCCTGCACCACCAGCCGATCGTGGACGCCCGGACGGGCCGCGTCCTCAGCGCCGAGGCCCTGGTGCGCTGGCAGCACCCGCGCGCCGGGCTGCTGGGCGCCGACCGGGTGCTGCGCGCGGCCCGCGAGGAGGGGCTGTCGGTGGAGCTGGACCGCTACGTCCTGCGCCGGGCCCTGGAGCAGCACGCCCGCTGGCGGGGCGTGCCGGGTGCGCCCGGCCTGGTCAACGTGAACGTCTCCCCGACCGGCCTGGCCTCGCCGACGTTCGCCGAGGGTGTGCTGGGCCTGTTGCGGGACACCGGCACCGACCCCGGGGAGCTGCGGCTGGAACTGCCCGAGACGGCGTCGCTGGCGGCCGTGCGGTCGGCGGCGCCGCAGTTGCAGCGGCTCGCCGGGGAGGGCGTCGCGCTGGTGGTGGACGACATGGGGGCCGGGGCGTCGAGCCTGCGGCACCTGTCGGCGTTCCCGGTGCAGGGCCTGAAGATCGACCGCTCGTTCGTCGCCGGGATGCTCGACCGCGACGGCGACCGCGCGGTGGTGGAACTCCTGGTGAACCTCGGCGCGGGGCTCGGGCTGCGCGTCACCGCGGAGGGCGTGGAGACGGCCGAGCAGGCCCGGGAACTGCGCGACCTGGGCGTGGACGCGTTGCAGGGGTTCCACATCGCGCGGCCGGCGCCGGCGGCGGAGCTGTTCGGCTGACCCCTGGACCACGCAGAGAACGTTCAGTCGTGCAGGGCTGTTGCGGCAACGTCGCCACGACTTCCTTCGGACAACAGCGCAAGGGCGTCCATCGAGCCGCTGCAAGGTCCCCTGTCCGCCAAGTCGTCACCGTCGTCATCGAGGTGCTCGACCGCATCAGCACTGCGTACTCGTGCTGCCGGCGCGACACGTACTGATCGACGCTGGAGGTGTTCCCCTGGTGCAGCCCGTGAGACGATCGCGCCGCCGTCAGCCGCGGCGAGGCGACCGACGACGGGCGCCGCGCCGAGCTCTTCAGGCTGTGCAGCGCGAGGCCGAGCGGCCGGGAACACGGATCATCCATTCGTGCACGACGCTTGGATCCCCCGAGATCAACCATTGGGGAAGAGCAGGACGCAGGTGGCCATCTTCGGGGCGAGCGTGCCCAGGATCCAGAGCGCCGCGCAGCACCAACAGAAAGGGATGAACCAGCATGCGGCGAAAGAAATCATCGTCTCGGCGATCATCACAGTGATGCAGATCTCCTGCGCGGTCATCACTGGTGAGGCCGGCTGCCTGCCCATCTCAGGATCGTCGACATCGGTCACCGCGCGACTGAGACGTTCTTCGAGAAGGTTCAGCACCCCATCGACCCAGCCCTCACGAAGGGCTCCGACGACCCGGCGCACAATGCTCAAGACCTCTTCGGCATCAACAGGACTGAGGGAGTCCTGCTCCAAGAGGACTTCGCGGATTTGGTCGTCCACGTCACCCAGGAGATCTTCAAGACCTCGCCTTTCAGCCTCCTGGCGCGATGCCTGCACGAAATCCAGCCAGTCACTCCGAGATCGACGCTCGCGAATCGCTTCGACAGCAACCCCGTACTGGGCGCGCGCGATACGTCGATAACGCTCGGCGCCGGCCATGTGCATGCCTTGCAAATCGGGGCCGAACCCGGTCACGCGGGCCCGATCTCGCCGATTCAGCCGCCGGATGGCTTCAAAATTCGCCTCGACGGCGACGTGCATGGTCCGCACCACGTCGCCGAATCCAGTTTCCCGGAGGATTTCACCAACCCGTTCTCCAGCGGCGGTGGTCCCGGAGTCACAGCAACCCATCGCTTCTCCAAGTGTGTGAGCACGAACCAGGGTGAACTCGGTCAGCGAGGTCGACGAACTCCTGCATCCGGACGAATGACTGCCGAATAGCGCGGAGAAAACCTCGGTACGCGGGATCCGCTGATCACTCGCCCCAACGGGCCCGCATGCTGTCTTACTCGCCCCGACCGCCGGTGTCCACCCCCGCGGGGAATTGTTGTCCGGGCCCCACCATCGCCATGAGCACCCTGGACTACTCTGGTGATCACCGCACCAGGACCCCGAACGCCGCGGGCGAGTCTTCGCGAGGGTGAGCAACAGATGCACAGAGCACACGTTCGCGACAGACGACTGGCCTCTGGAAGAGCGCCGAGTGCGCTGTGATGGCGTCCCGGTCGAACACGTTCGAGCACGCGGACACGACCCACCCACCACGGTGACCGACGCGGGCGGGCAGGACACGAAGCAGGCTCGGGGCTGCGCGACCTGGGCGTGGACGCGTTGCAGGGGTTCCACATCGCGCGGCCGGCGCCGGCGGCGGAGCTGTTCGGCTGACCTTCCCGGACCGCCCCGGATGACCTAGATTGTCCTGACATGGAACCCCTGACGGCGCCCGGCGAGGACTCGATCAACTTCAGGACTCGCAAGTGGGTGAGGCCCGAGGACCTCAACGCGAACGGGACGCTGTTCGGCGGCAGCCTGCTGCGCTGGATCGACGAGGAGGCCGCGATCTACGCGATCCTCCAGCTCGGCAACGGCAAGGTCGTCACCAAGTACGTCTCGGAGATCAACTTCGTCTCCTCCGCCCAGCAGGGCGACCTCATCGAGATGGGCCTGCGCGCCACGGCGTTCGGCCGCACGTCGCTGACCATGCGGGCCGAGGTCCGGAACATGATCACCCGTCAGAGCATCCTGACGATCGAGAAGATCGTGTTCGTGAACCTCGGCCCGGACGGCCAGCCACTGCCGCACGGCTACACGACGATCACGTACGACCGCGACCGCATCCCCAGTTCGATGCAGGCGGGCTGAGGGCCCTCACCCCGCGGGCCGGGGGTCGGTCGGCGTCTCCACGATCGCCAGACCCCGCCCGCGCAACCGCCGGCGCTCGCGCTCCAGGTGGCTCAGCACCCGGTCGGCCGCCCCCCGGCCGTGGGCGGTGACCAGGCCCGCGGCGGCGGCGGCGTCCCGGGCCAGCACGGCGTCGAGGATGCCGAGGTGCTCGGCGCGCGCCGCGGCCCGCGAGCGCGCCGAGCGGACCTCCAGCCAGCGGGTGCGGGCGAGGCGGACCAGCGCCCCGCTCACGGCGTCGGCGAGGAAGGGGTTGCGGGACAGGCGGGCCAGCGCGACGTGGAAGTCGGCGCCGTCGCGCAGGCCGGTGCCCTCGTCGGCGGCGGAGGCCTCCTCGGTGGCGGTCCGCAGGGCCAGCAGTTCCGCCTCGGTGGCGCGCTCGACGGCGAGGGCGACGGCGGCGGTCTCGACGGCCAGGCGGTACTCGGCGATGGCGCGGACCTCGGTGAGGTCGAGGGGGGTGACCCGCCAGCCGCGGCCGTCGCGGCCGGTGAGGCCCTCGTTCTCCAGGCGGGCCAGGGCCGCGCGGACGGGGGTGCGGGAGACGCCGAGGAACTCCTCCAGGCCGCGTTCGCTGAGCTTCTCGCCGGGTACGAGGTCGAACCCGAGGATGGCGGCGCGCAGGGTTTCGTAGGGCCCGTCGGACACGCGTCCTCCTCGCTCAGCACTGGTACACCGCATTGGTATACCGTTCTGGTGTGCCACCGTACACCGCGCCCGTCGCGATCCCCCCGGCCGCGTGGCGGATGCTCACCCTCGGGATCGCCGCGCAGGCCGCCGGCACGCTCCTGGTCAGCACGCCGGTGTACCTCATCCCCCTCCTGCACGTCCGCGACGGCCTGTCGCTGTCCCGCGCGGGGACCCTCGCCGCCGCCCCCACCCTCGGGATGGTCCTGACCCTCGTGGCGTGGGGCGCGCTCGCCGACCGGTTCGGGGAGCGGTGGGTCATCGTCGGCGGCCTCGGGCTGACCGCCGCGTTCGCCCTGGCCGCCGCCCCCGCGCACGGCCTGGTCGCCCTCGGCGTCCTGCTCGGCCTCGGCGGGGCGGCCTCGGCCAGCACCAACGCCGCCAGCGGCCGCGTCGTCGTCGGCTGGTTCCCCCGCGAGCGCCGCGGCCTGGCCATGGGCCTGCGGCAGATGTCCCAGCCGCTCGGCGTGGCCGTCGCCGCCGTCGTCGTCCCGCCGATGGCCGCGCGGTACGGGCCCGGCGGCCCGCTGCTGCTGTCGGCGGTCGTGCTGGCCGTGCTCGCCGTCGCCTGCGCCGCGGGGATCCGCAACCCGCCGCGCACCGCGGCCGGGGCCGGCGCCGAGGCGCCGAACCCCTACCGCCGCGACGGTTTCCTGTGGCGCGTGCACGCCGTGTCGGTCCTGCTGGTGGTCCCGCAGTTCACGCTGTCCACCTTCGGGCTGGTCTGGCTGACGGTCGGGCTCGGCTGGGGCGGCACCGCGGCGGGGCTGCTGATGGGGTTGTCGCAGTTCGTGGGGGCGCTGGGGCGCATCGGGGTCGGCGCGCTCAGCGACCGGGTGGGCAGCCGGGTGCGGGTGCTGCGCTGGGTGTCCGCCGCGGGGGTCGTCGTGCTCGTCGCGCTGGCCCTGACCGGCAGCACCGGCTGGGCCGCCGCCGTCGGGGTCGTCCTGGTCCTGGCGACGACGGTGTCGGTGGCCGACAACGGGCTGGCGTTCACGTCGGTGGCCGAGGCCGCCGGGCCGCGCTGGTCCGGCCGGGCCCTGGGCCTGCAGAACACCGGCCAGTTCATCGCCGCCTCGGCCGTCGGGCCGGGCGTGGGGGCGCTCGTGACGGCGGTGGGTTTCGGCTGGACGATCGGCCTGGTCGCGCTCGCCCCGCTCGCGGCGCTGCCGCTGGTCCCGCGGCGCGACCAGCACTCCTGACGGGGGAGGATGGGGCCGTGGAACTCCTGGGCGACGCGGTCCTGCACGGTGGTGAACGGGCGACGCTGCGGCTGGCCCGCGAGTACCCGCACTCGGTGGCGGCGGTGTGGACGGCCCTGACCGACCCCACCCTGACCCGGCTGTGGTGGGCGGACCTGCGCGCCGACCTGAGGCCGGGCGGGCGGTTCGACCTGGAGTGGCTGACCGGCCCGCCCGGGGAGCTGGAGTGGTGGCCCGGGCAGATCACCGGGTTCGACCCGCCGCGGCTGCTGGAGCACACGAACTCCGAGCACGGCCTGCTGCGCTGGGAGCTCGAACCCCTCGACGTGGGCGCGCTGCGGGCCCGCACCCGGCTGCGGCTGACCAACGACCTGGAGGGCGAGGACGCCTGGGTCCCGATGTCGCTCGCGGCCTGGCACCTGCACCTGGACCAGCTCGAGGTCGCCCTCGACGGCGGGAACGTCGACTGGAGCGCCTGGGGCACCGCGACGAACCTGCGGCTGCGGGAACTGCGCGCCGCCTACGCCGCGCACCTGCCGCGGCCCTGAACCGCCGGACGGTTCCCGGACCGCTGCCGGACCACGGCCGGACGACGGCCGGACGACGTCCGGTCGCCGACGGTGCCGGGCGCCCAGCGGTCCCGAAACGCCCTCGAGCGCCCCGGCCGCCCCCGTCTGGATAGCCTCGACGTGAGCGTCTCGCACCCCGCGGACGGGACCGACCGGCCGAGGAGGCTCCACCGATCATGGCGCACGACGTCCAGACCGACATCGATCGGATCTACGAGGAGGTGATCCGTCGCAACCCGGGTGAGGCGGAGTTCCACCAGGCGACCCGGGAGGTCCTCCACACCCTCGCTCCCGTGCTGGCCAAGCGTCCCCACTACCTCGACATGAAGATGATCGAGCGCATCTGCGAACCCGAGCGTCAGATCATCTTCCGCGTCCCGTGGCAGGACGACCGTGGAGAGGTGCACATCAACCGCGGGTTCCGGGTGGAGTTCAACTCGGCGCTGGGACCGTACAAGGGTGGTCTGCGCTTCCACCCGTCGGTGAACCTCGGCATCGTCAAGTTCCTCGGCTTCGAGCAGATCTTCAAGAACGCCCTGACGGGCATGCCGATCGGCGGCGGCAAGGGCGGGGCCGACTTCGACCCCAAGGGGCGCAGCGACGCGGAGGTCATGCGGTTCTGCCAGTCGTTCATGACCGAGCTGTACCGCCACCTCGGTGAGTACACCGACGTACCGGCCGGGGACATCGGCGTCGGGGGCCGGGAGATCGGCTACATGTTCGGCCAGTACAAGCGGATCACCAACCGGTACGAGTCCGGGGTGCTCACCGGCAAGGGCCTGGCCTGGGGTGGAGCGCAGGTGCGTCCCGAGGCCACCGGCTACGGCCTGATCTTCTTCGTCCAGGAGGTCCTGGCCGCCCGCGGCAGCTCCCTGGACGGTCGGCGCGTGGTGGTCTCCGGTTCGGGCAACGTCGCGCTGCACGCCGTCGCCAAGGCGCAGCAGTACGGCGCGCAGGTGGTGGCCTGCTCGGACTCCGAGGGCTACGTGGTGGACGAGTCGGGCCTGGACGTGGACCTCCTGCGGCAGGTCAAGGAGGTGGAACGCGCCCGGCTCAGCGTCTACGCCGAACGTTCGCCCTCGGCGCGCCACGTCAGCGGCGGCTCGGTGTGGGACGTCCCGTGCGAGGTCGCGCTGCCGTGCGCGACCCAGAACGAACTCGACGAGGCCGCAGCCGCCGAGCTGGTCCGGAACGGGTGCGTGCTGGTCGCCGAGGGCGCGAACATGCCGACGACGGCTGCGGCCGTGGAGGTCCTGCGGTCCGCGGGTGCCGCCTTCGGCCCGGGCAAGGCCGCCAACGCCGGCGGGGTCGCGACGTCGGCCCTGGAGATGCAGCAGAACGCTTCACGCGACTCCTGGACGTTCGAGCGCTCCGAGGCCAAGCTCGCGGAGATCATGCGCGACATCCACGCCCGGTGCTTCGAGGCCGCCGAGGAGTACGGGCGTCCGGGTGACTACGTCCTGGGCGCGAACTGCGCCGGGTTCGTGCGGGTGGCGGACGCGATGCACGACCTCGGCGTCGTCTGACACCGTCAGGAGCGTTGCCCACCGTTCCCGCCCCGGCCGCTCCCCCCCGTGGCGGCGGGGCGG
>NZ_JBJLSK010000004.1:0-206699 GCF_050871965.1 Kineococcus lubricus | reverse complement strand
CCGCCGCGAACGCGGCGGCACCGACGGCGGCGCGGCGCGTGGGAGTTCGCACGTCGCGCCTCAGCCCGCGAGGAAGTCGAGCAGGGCGGCGTTGACCTCGGCCGCGTGCGTGAGCAGCAGACCGTGCGGGGCGCCGTCGATCTCGACGTAGCGCGCGCCCGGCAGGCGGCGGCGGAACTCCCGGGCGGTGGCGTCGATCGGCAGGATGCGGTCGGCGGTGCCGTGCAGGATCAGCGACGGCACGTCGATGCGCTCCACGTCGGCGCGGAAGTCCGTCAGCCACGCCGGGACGCACCGGTGGGCCGCCACGGGAGCCGAACCGATCGCGGTGATCCAGCTCGCCTTGAGAGCGGCCTCGCTGAGACGGGACCCCAGGTTCTCGTCGGTGTTGAAGAAGTCCACGAAGAAGTTCTCGTACCAGGCGAAGCGGTCGGCCTCGGCCTGCGCGGCGATGCCGTCGAACACCGTCTGCGGAACGCCCGCGGGGTTGTCCGCGGTCTGCAGCAGGAACGGCTGCAGCGAGGCGAGGAACGCCGCCTTCGCCACCCGCTGGGAACCGTAGGTGCTGAGGTAGCGGGCGACCTCGCCCGAGCCCATCGAGAAACCGACGAGGACGACGTCGCGCAGGTCGAGGGCGGTCAGGACCTGGTCCAGGTCGGCGGCGAAGGTGTCGTAGTCGTACCCCGTCATGGTCCGGCTCGAACGGCCGAAACCGCGGCGGTCGTAGGTGATGACGCGGTATCCGGCGTCGACCAGCGCGGCGGTCTGCTTCTCCCAGGACTGCCCGTCCAGCGGGTAGCCGTGGATCAGGACGACCGGCTGGCCCGAGCCGTGGTCCTCGTAGTGCAGTTCCACGGCGGCCGAGCCCGCCGCGCCGGCGCGCTCGCCGAGGGTCTGGGGAGCGGACAACCTCAGCTCCCCGGTCTCGGGGGCGGCCGTCGCGGCTGCTCCGGCGAGGACGGTGCTGGTGGTGCGGACCGAGATGGTTCCCACGGGTGTGCCTTCCTGCCCCCTCCGCCCGGTGCGGGTGGGGACGGCACGAACGTAGGGACCCGGCAGGTCCCGCCGCGTCCGTCAGCCGACGTCTCCGCCGTACGTCGTCGTGCGCAGCACCGCCGCCAGCTCACCGCGCGAGGTCACGCCCAGCTTGGGGAACATCCGCTGCAGGTGGGTGCCCACCGTCCGGGGCGAGACGTACAGCCGCTCCCCGATCTCGCGGTTCGTCAGCCCCTGCGCCGCGAGCTGGGCGACGTGCAGCTCGGTCGGCGTCAGCCGGTCCACGGCGGCGGGGTCCTGGCGCGGGGAGGACGCCCCGGCCGCCCGCAGTTCCTGGCGCGCCCGCTCCGCCCACGCCGACGCGCCGAGGGCGTCGAAGACCTCGCACGCGGCCTGCAGGACCGGACGGGACTCCGCGGGCCGCCGCTGGCGGCGCAACCACCCGCCCAGGGCCAGCTGCACCCGGGCCCGCTCGAACGGCCAGTCGAAGGGCGCGGCGTCCAGGGCCGACCGCAGGAGGGGCTCGGCCGCGTCCGGCGGGGCGAGCAGGGCGCGGGCCAGGCGCAGCCCGCAGAGCAGGGCCGGGGACGGAGCCAGGTCCTCGAAGGGGGCCAGCTCCCGCACGACGGCCCGCGCCGCGGCGGTGGACTCGCTGCGCACCCCCGCCTCGACGAGCTCGGCGAGCGCGTAGAACCGCAGCCAGGGGTGGAAGCTGGGGTCGCCCGGGTCGAAGACGCGGTGCAGGTGACCGAAGGCGTCGCCGTAGCGTCCCTGGCACAGAGCGGCCTGCCCCCGCGCCGTCTGCACGATGGACAGCACCGTGCGCGCGCCGGCCGGCAGGGCCACGCGCTCGGCCTCCGCGGCCCAGGCCTCCGAGCGCGGGTCCCCGCAGATCGCGGCGAGCTGGGCGCGGACGGCGTTCACCATCGCGTGCACGAGCGGCTGACCGGTCTCACGGGCCAGCTCGGCGGCCTCCTCGGCGGCCGGGAGAGCCGCCCGCACGTCGCCGAGGCGGGTCACCCCCGCGGAGTGGGCGCACAGGGCCCGGGTGAGCATCGACAGCCGCCCCTCGGCCCGCAGGGCGTCCAGCGACCTCGCCGTCAGCCGGGCCGCCAGAGCGGGAGCGCCGACCGTCACCGCCGCACCCCCAAGGAGCTGGTCGCCCTCGGCGTCCGGGGAGGAGCGTCCCAGTTGCCGGGCCAGCGGTTCCAGCACGTCCCGGCCGCGTTCGACCGGGGCGCAGAACGCCCGCAGGGCGACCAGCTCGGCGTTGTCGGCGTCGACGGGCATGCGGTCGGCGGCGGCGGCGACCCGCGTCCGCGCCGCCGGTCCCGGATCACCCCAGAAGCAGTGCAGGACAGCGCTCCACAGCATGCGCAGGCCCAGTTCCGGTTCCCCGCCGGCGGCGATGCCGACGGCCGTCTCGGCCAGTTCGGCGGAGGCCGAACCGTCGCCCTGCACGCCCTCGAGGAGGGCGCTGCCGACCCAGGCCGCCCGGGCCTGGTCCCAGACCGACAGGTCCAGCGAACGCGCCCGGCCGAGCAGGTGCGTGGCGACGTCGGCCTGGCCGGACTCCAGGGCGAGCTCGGCCGCGCGCAGCAGCCGGTCCGCGCGGGCCGACGGGTCCCCGGTCAGCTCCGCGGCCCGCCGCAGCGCGGCCAGGGCCACGGCGACGCCGCCGCGGCGCAGAGCCCGGCCGGCGGTGGAGTCCAGGTCCCGCGCCGCCTGCTCGTCGGGGGCGGCGGTGCCGGCGGCGCGGTGCCACGCCTGCCGGTCGGGCTGGCCCTGCAGCTCGTGGGCCAGAGCGGCGTGCGCGGCCCGGCGCTCAGCGGTGGTGGCCGCGTGGTGCAGCGCCGAGCGGACGAGCGGGTGCCTGAAGTCGATGCCCCCGTCCTCGACCAGGCCCGCCTCGACGGCCGGTCCCAGGGTCGTGGTGTCGACGGGCACCCCGAGCACCCGGGCCGCCGCGGCCAGGCACTCGGCCAGGGTGCCGTCACCGTTGAGGGCCGCGAGCAGCAGCACCGTGCGGGTCGGCAGCGGGAGCCGGGACACCCGCGCGGTGAAGGTGCGTTCCAGCCGTTCGGTCAGCGGCAACGGCCCCGGGGTGAGCGCGTAGGCCCCGCCGACCGACCGCAGGGCGGCCGGCAGTTCGGTGAGCGCCAGCGGGTTGCCGGCCGCCTCGGCCAGCAACCGCCGGCGCACCTGCGGCCCCAGGTCCGGGGCCACGGTGTCCAGCAACTGGGCCGAAGTCGCCTCGGTCAACGGTTCCAGGTGCAGCACCGGCAGACCGGCACCGCCCAGCCGGTCGTCGGTGCCGCGGGTGACGGCGACCAGGGCGAGGGGATCGGACTCGACGCGCCGCGCGACGAACCCCAGGACGTCCAGGCTGGCCCGGTCCATCCAGTGGGCGTCCTCCAGGACCACCAGCAGCGGGGTCACGGCCGCCGCGTCCGAGAACAGGGTCAGCGCGGCCAGGCCGACGAGGTACAGGTCGGGGACGACCTCGTCGGTGAGCCCGACGGCGGCGCGCAGCGCGGCGCGCTGGGGGCCGGGGAGGTCCTCCACCCCGTCCCGCAGCTGGTGCACGAGCTGGTGCAGACCGGAGCAGGGCACGTCCTCCTCCGACTCCACCCCCACGGCCGTGACGACGCGGACGCCGTGGCCCGCGGCCTGCTCGGCCGCCTCGGCGACCAGCGCCGACTTGCCGATCCCCGGGGGACCGAGGAGGACCACCGCGCCGCCCGAGCCCGCAGCCGCCTGCTCGACCAGCGCCGCCAGCCGCCGGCGCTCGCCGTCGCGGCCCAACAGCGTTGCTCGACGCACGCCCCACCCACTCCCTCGTCGCCCTCGCGCCGTCGGCAGCGCCGTCACGGGACCGAGGCTCGCTCCACGTCTCCCGCGGCCCGCAGCCGACACGTCCACCGGTTCCGATCGCGCTCGGCCCCGGGTGAACCGGCGAAGCATACGACGTGCTCTCGCGGTGGTGGACCGACGCCGACGGTCGTGTTCCGCGACCCGCGAGCGAGGTCGGTCACCGGCCGGTCGGCCGTTCCAGGGGTTCACCCCGCGGCGGCCGCTGACCACCAGGATCGTCGCCGGACCGTCGCGGCGAGGACGTGTCCCCCGGATGCACCACCGGGAACACGCTCCGTGCCGGGACGACCTCGTGTTTCCTCTCTCGGGGCGAACGCGGCGGCGACGGGCGGAGCGATCGTGGTCTGGGTTCCGCCGGTGCTGCGGCGGAACTCCCCGACGGCTGACCGTCCGACGGCGAGTTCTCCTCGTGAGCACCGCGGGAACGCCGACGCCGCAACCGGTTCCCTTCCTGCGCCTGCCGGAGACTCCACGCGGTCGGTGGCTCCCCGCGGGGCGGCAGCCGCGGTGCGCATCACGACCGGGTTCCGTCGGGTGGTCCGGGTTCCCTGCGCTTGTTCTCCTGTCCTTGGCCCCCAGTGCACTGAAGGTACCGGGCTCGGTCCTCGGCCGAGTGTGCCCCTCCGGAGCACCGGCGGTCCTGCTGACCCACCCGGTCCAGGACCGGTCGGTGACGGTGCGGGCACCTAGGGAACCTCCCAAACGGGGGACCAGCACGAGGTGCTCAGTTCCTTCGCTCACCGCCTCGGCGACGACCTCGGGCAGTCCAGGTGCCTGGGCGGTGAGCACGTCGAGGACTCCGTGCAGGAATCGGTAGGTGCTGGAGAGGCTGGCCGTGCGGTAGCGGGCGAGATCGACGAGCCTCCCCGATTCAGGGAGAGACCCTTCGTCCGTGCGGACCGCGGGGTGCTGGAACCGTTCATCGTGAGCGCCCGGGTTGCGCCTGCCACGGCGTCGTCTGCTCGGCCACGGCCGCCGCGACCACCGGCGATCGAGCCTCCGCTGCCGCGGGTACACCCAGTGCAGCGGCACGACCGGCAATCTCGGTCCCACCCCCGCAGCCGCATCCCTCTGCCGAAACGCGCCGGTGGCGACCGATACTGCTGACGAAGGGTCAGCGACCCGTCCGAACAACTCGGTAGATCAAGGTCGTTTCACCGTTCCAGGAGGCTTCGACTTCGCCACCGGGCTCCCGACTTGAGTCTTCGCCAACCGGCGTGGGCCCAGGGAATCGAACCCTGAACCCGCGAATCAAAAGAGTAAGGAAGAATGTCCGCTGGACATTTGCGGCAGGCTGGTGGGCTACCACAATGGTGCGCAGGAAGCTGGGGAAGCCCGCTTAACCGCCCTTGCGTTGCCGTCACGGTTACCGTCAGGTTGAGGCCCACTTGTGGCGACGTGCGCGAAACTCACAACGTACCCACTGCCAAGCTGTCGCACTGCCTGAGGTGGTTACCGCAACCATGACCATCTGTCGCCAGTAATACTTTTATTGGCCTGACGGGTGGCGCTCTGGCTTTCTTGCGTTAAGTACTTAAGAACCGCTAGCGACAGAGTTTGGCAGCCTGTGCAAAATTAGTGTTGCTGTAAAATTATTCGTAAGGCCTGTTTCGCATAGACGCGACGCCCTTCATATGTAATAGTGTATTTGCTACTCGAGCAAAGCTGGACTCATGCATCGTGCCGGACGCAAAGTTTCAGGAGGATCCATGCTTTTTGAAGCCGCTCTTTTATCGCTTGGGACGAGCGCCGCTAAGGCGGTAGCTCACTTATGGCTCCAAGGCGACTTCATTACTGACGTTGGTGATAATTTAATTGAACATATGGCAGGCCGCATTCCTAGCATGAGCGACCGGAAGCGCATTGCTCGCCAGTTTGACGCTATGGCTGATCGAATTGCAGAGCAACTCAGTCCATTGATTGAAGCTGAATCAGGTCGCCTGCCCGTCCACGAGATGGAAGCCGCGGTGGCAGGTGTTCGAGACACGCTAGAATCGACACAAGCACTCGGCCTTCAGGCGCTTTTCGAACGAGATTTTGATCCAGTCCGTTTAGAAGAGCTACTTCAACAGCAGCCGCAAGCAAGAGTGCGGAATGACCTAGCTGCGGGCGCCGATTTGTTATTTGATCGACTCTTGCGTGAAAGTTGTAACTTTATCGTTGAGCTCGCGCTAGCAATGCCGGATTTTAGTCACCACGCGCTAATAGAAATCCTCCGCCGTGAGACCGAGATCATTGACAGGGTGCGCGAGACTTTTGAAAGAATGCCCCGCATTACGCCGAGCCAGCAAGATGACGACGAGGAGTTCAGCTTAAGATACCGTAGGCACATTGCACGCCAGCTGGATCAACTCGAACTATTTGGCATCACCTTGCAAGAGAAGTCTCGCAGGTATGACCTTAGCATCGCCTATATAACTCTCACTGCCCAAACGAATTACCCCAACAATCCTGCAGTCGAGGCTGCAAGTAATTTGATCGTCGACGATCCCGAAACGTCGACTGATGAAGACGAGGGCACGCATCTTGATACTTTCATGCGAGTCGACGAGGCCCTCTCCCAATCGAGACGCCATCTAATTCGTGGCGAGGCTGGGTCGGGGAAGACGACTCTACTGCAGTGGCTAGCAATAACTCTCTGTCGGGAGCCAATTGAAGGTAGTCTTGATTTTCTATCTTCGAGCGTCCCGCTTTTTTTGCAACTTCGACGCTACGCCAATGCTGAACTTCCGGCACCCGAAAATTTTCTGGATCACGTGGCTAAGCCTATCGCGGGCGTAATGCCTGATGGCTGGGTGCATCGTCGACTAGAGAACGGCGAAGCGGCAATTCTAATCGATGGCGTCGACGAGTTGCCGGAACGGCAACGTCCAGCAGCCCGCAATTGGTTGCGGTCTCTAACCGAAACGTATCCTGATTGCTTCTTTGTAGTGACTACCCGCCCATCCGCAGTTGCCGAAGACTGGCTTCACGGTGGAAATTTCTCCACTGCGGAGCTTTTGCCTATGTCTCTCGCTGACACTACTAATTTCATCGAACATTGGTATACGGCGGCAGCTCGTGCGGTGGCGCACCACAATGTAGAAGTGGAGACGCTAAAGTCTTACCAGGGGCAATTGATAAGAGTTATCAGGGATACACCTACACTGCGGTCCTTGGCCACTAGTCCCCTTCTTTGTGCGATGCTCTGTGCGCTAAATCGAGACCGACGAACACAGCTACCTCGGGATCGCATGGAACTTTACAGGATTGTTCTCGAAAGCCTTCTCGATCGTAGAGACGTGGAGAGGGAAATCGCTGGACAAGAGCCCTTTCAAATTGGCTTGAGAGAGAAAGAAGGTCTCCTTCAAGACCTGGCGTTTATGTTGATGGTTAACGAACAGTCGGATACAAGTACTACCGAAGCCATCGAACGCGTTGATAAACGACTTCAATATATGAACAACGTCTCCGCAAGCGGTGCTGACGTTTATAGGTATCTCCTTATTCGAAGCGGGCTGATCCGCGAGCCAGTTGAAGGGCGCGTTGACTTCATCCACCGCACTTTCCAAGAGTATTTAGGAGCTGCCCGTGTAGTACGAGAAGGTTACCTGCCTATGCTCGTTTCGAGAGCACACAGCGACCAATGGCGTGAAGCGGTGATCCTGGCCGCTGGCCACGCAAGTCGATTGGGACGGGACGATCTGATTGAGCGGCTACTAGAACGAGGCAACGAAGAGCCCGAACTGCGGCATAGGTTGCATCTACTTGCCGTGGCATGCTTGGAGACAGCGGCAGAAGATATTTCACCTTCAACGGTGGAGGCGGTTAACGCAGCATTGGCGCGTGCCTTGCCGCCAACCAATATGACGGAAGCAAAAGCGGTTGCTTCAGCGGGAGCCACAGCCGTACCTCTATTGGCGAGATACACGAATGTCGCAGCTACCACGACCGCAGCATGCGTTCGCGCTCTGTGTTTGATCGGGGGGAGCACTGCTCTCAGTGCGCTCAAGAACTATCAAACAGATAAACGATTGACGGTCATTCGAGAGTTGATTAGGGGTTGGGAGTACTTTAATCGTGATGACTACGCTAGTGAAGTTCTAGCTAATAGTTCTCTAGAGTCGGGAATTCTTCGGCTCAATGATGCAGAGAGTCTTGCAAGTGCTCACCGACTCGGGCAACTGCGACGCCTATTGTTTACCGCTCCCCGTTCTTTAGCATCGCTTGGCGGTGTCTCTAATGCTTCCCTAGTGCATGAGCTTGAGATTGGACCTTCCTCATCGCTCGAAAATCTTGACGGACTCAATAATTTCACCTCACTCAAAGAGCTAGACCTGGAGCGAGCTCGCGATATTAGGGAACTTCCGTCATCCTTGCCGCCCAGCCTGCAGAACGTCTCGATTCGTTTCTGTTGGAGGTTGTCAAACCTTCGCTCTCTTGGGGATGCTGCATCCCTGCGACAACTAATCATAACGTCATCGCCAGTGCCCGACCTCTCTTTCCTGTCGAACTCACCTATTCAACATCTGGATTTATGGAGTGTAAAACCTAGCGCTGTCTCTTCGTGGCTCGAAACCCTCGATAAGCTCAAAATTCTTAGAATTTCTCTATCACCTCAGACAGAAAAGGAGAATGACCCTAGCTGGCTATCGCAGCAAACCTCTTTGAGATCCATTACGAGCTCAGATTTGCTGAATTTGCTCGATCTGCGTGCCGTGAGCAATTTGCGTAACCTCGCCGGAGTTCCAGCTGGTCTTACGGCGCTCAGTCTAGGGGACCTGCAGCTGTTGGAGAACGCAAACGAACTAGGTAACCTGCGCAATCTGCGTAGCCTCACCTTGTCGAGCGCCAGCGCGTTGACGGATTTCTCGTTTCTTTCTACGCTCTCCTCGCTCACTAACCTCAACCTAAGCAATTCAGCAAACTTTGTCGATCTCAGAGATATCAATTATCAGTCGACGGTACGACTGCATCTCCGAGGTACTGGGGTTAAAGATATTAGCCCACTCGCCGCAATGCCAAAGCTAGTCTTGGTTGATTTAGTTGGATGCCCTATCGAAAACTTGGAGGTTCTTGGGACACTTCCACGAAAACTTCACCTGCAGTTGGGGGCAGAAATGAGAGATCGGATTGATGAGTCATTGACTCGGCGACACTTCATCAGTTTTCGCTCGTAGTAGTTTGGGGGTGAGGTCGGCGTGACCGGCGCGCTAGTTGTACTCAGCCATGACGTTGGTGACACACGGCGTGGCTGATTGAACGAGGAAGGCCCCCGGTGCCTTGGTGGAGGTCTCTGGCGCCATCCATCAAGGCCCGGAGGCTTTCGTGTCCCACCCTAACGCCCGCCTGACCCCGCACGGCAGGCTCGTGCTGGTCCGCCGCGTTATCGACGACCACTGCCCGGTCGCCCACGTCGCTAAGGAATTCGGGGGTCTCCCGCCACTGCGCCCACCGCTGGGTGGCCCGCTACCGCACCGAGAGTGCCGCCGGCCTGGCCGATCGCTCCAGCCGCCCCACACGCAACCCACCCCGCACCGACCCAGCCATCGAAGCCCGCGTCCTGCGAGCCCGGGCCCAGCTGCGCGTCGGCCCCGACGCCGTCAGCGACCAGACCGGCGTCCCGGCCAGAACCGTCACCCGGATCCTGCGACGGCACCACATGCCACCCGGTGGCAACCCGGCGCGCTTGGCCGTCGTGTGCAACTCGCTGCGGTCGTAGACGTCCTCGACGACGCAGGCGCCATCGGCAGGTACCGATGCCGTGTCGCGCGACTCATCAGCCCCGGAGAGCTGTAGGCGCTGCAGGAAGCGCTTGAGCGCAGGCGGCTCGCGCATCAGCCGGCACAGCACGTCGATGCGGCTGTGCGGAAGGACGGGTCGTTACGCATCAGGTCGTAGACGTCCGGATGCAGGCCTCTTTACAAGTTGCCCTTCTTGACGGCGTCACGTGGCCTGCCGGGGGGCTGCCCCTGCAGCGCCCACCGCGACGTCGCACGAAAAGCCGCCCAGGGCAGAGTCAGATCCGGCTGCGTACTCGCGACGGCAAAGGGACGCAGCAGGCTCTGCAGCTCCGGTGCCGCAGCCGAGTAGCTCTCGAGGCGGGCAACTCCCTCAGCGCACGGCTGATCGCTCGCAGCAGGACGACCTGTTGGTAGACGGCCGCCACCCCGGTCTGGCGATCGACGCGGAGGTCGTGCAGCTCAAAGAGGAGTCTTGCTTGCTTTCGAGCGCTGCACGGCCATGGTCCCTCTGTAGCTGAAGGCCACGACATCGGTCCCCAATGAGTAGCGCAGATGGGACGTCGACGGGCGTTGCCGTCAACCGCTGCCATTAGAAGAAGTCCGTCACAAGATCACGCGGCATCCTTGCAGGTCAAGCGAGTGGGCCCCCAGGGGATCGAACCCTGAACCCGCGGATTAAAAGTGCTCCGAGCCCCTTGTCGGACGATGTTGCCGACGATCACTGAGTGTCTATCCGTGCAGCTCAGACGGCTAGAGCGGCAGTCTGCGACAGCGTCCGTTATCCCTCAGTACGGGGGTGCGGCTACCAGTCGCGCTACCAACCCGCTACCAACCGGCCTCGTCTCGCCCGGCAAGCTGCGCCCATGATCGAGACGCGCACCCTCGACGCTGCTGCTGCTCTGCGCCTCGTGCGCCGTCGCGCCCCACGGCACGGCCTGCGGCTCCGGGTCGTCGGTCAGGACCGCGGCGGGTGGCCGCTGGTGCGGCTGCACGAGGTCAGCGTCAACCGGTCGCACCCCGAGACGCTGACGCTGTGGGACGTTGAGGACGTCCTCGCCCGTCGGCAGGCCGTCGAGGAAGGGCGCGTCTACCCCTCGCAGTGACCGAGTCGGGCAGGCTGCCCCCATGACGCAGCGTGAGGCGGTCGAGCGATGGTGGACCGAGGCCGACGACGTCACCCGTCGACGGGCCCTGCAACTGAGACCGTTCGGCCCACTGCCGGCCGACATGCGGCATGACCTGGCCATGCAGGGGGTGACCGTGGTGCCCCTTGAGGCTGGCCTCGACGGCACACCCTCGGGATACAAGATGCCCAGGGCGCTGGGTACCTTCCTCCGCAACCAGCGGCGTAGACATCATGTCGAGGGACTCGCCGTCAAGCTGCAGCCCGACGCGATGCGCCTAGCGATGGTGCGGGCCGGGGCAGTACTCACCGGGTACGAGCTCGTCCGCACTGAAATCGTCGACGGGGTCCGAGGCATCTACCTCAACGGGTTCGATGAGCACGGCATGACGTACAGCCGGCGCTACGACGTCGAGGTGCTCAGCCTCGCTCGCAACCCCGTGCGCGCCTCGCTGCTGTGGTTGCAGCAGCAGGGCGCCCTCACGGCTGAGCAGGTTGAGGCGTTCGAGGCGGTGCGCAAGCATCGGCACGAGGTCGCGCATGAGCTGGCTCGGTTCGTTGTCGACCCCGAGGCCGACATCGACCTCGACCGCCTACGTGACCTGCGTGACTGCCTTCGATCCCTCGACCGCTATATCGAATCGTTGGCGATGGAGGCCAATCCCAACTTCGACGGTGCCATTGTCAACAACGACGAAGTGCGTATCGGCACGATGCTGCTGCTCGACGACCTGTTCGAGCTTGCCGAGCTCGACGAGGGTAGCGAGCCCGCTCGCCCGGGCGGCTCAGTCCTGGCCCGGCATGATCGCCACGGCGATAGCAACGACGACGATGACGACCAGCAGCACCAGCCCGAACAGAATCGGTCCCATGCCCCAGGCATCGACGGACCGCGGTCGGTACTGTAGCCGCACCCGCGGGCGCACCATGAGGGCATGACGACGCAGGACGACCAGCGGCCCGACACCCCCAAGTCCCTCGCCGCTGCAGCGCAGTTTGCCGACGAAGACGCCCCCGTCGGTCGTCTGCGCAGCATCGACGAGGACCGGATCGCCGAGCACCGCGCGCGGCTCGAGGCGCGCGAGCAGGACTAGAGCCCGACGCGCAGCCGCACCGACCCGAGGCCGGCCGGCCTCGTGCGCCGCGGTGCGAGCAGACGCCGCTCGACCTCGAGCAGCACCAGGCCGACCGCGCCGGCGTCGCGCTGGACGTACTCGGTGAACGGGCCCGCCGTCCTCGAGGTGCTGCGGGCCCCCTCGGGGTTGCGCAGCGCCCGCACGGTCGCGGCGACGACCACATCGCGCACGAGCTGCGCATCGACGTCACCGACCGCGACCCGGGCGTCGAGGCCGGGGGACTCAGCCCGCACGAGGCCGTGCGCCAGGCGCAGGACGTGCCCGGCCGGGCCCCGCTCGTCGACGGCCAGCGGTCGGAACGCGGCCTCGACGTCGTCGAGGGTGGCGAGGGTCGGCTGCGGCACGGTGCGCTCCCTGCTCGGGTGCTGCTGGGGTGGGGTGCCGCCGACGGCGCAGGTGCCCCTCGGGCAGGCCCGGATAGGTGGGCCCTCGGGTCGCCTTCGCTCCCGGCGACGTCCTCACGCGGTACATCACCCGCGGTCGACGGACGCCCCGGGCGACGTTGACGCCGCCGGCGGCTGCTCAGGACCGGCTCAGGGAGCCGGGGTGGGGTCGGCCATGATCTTCGCCACGGCCGGGGCGTCGACGAACCCGAAGCCGACCCGCATGCGGGAGCGGATCGCCACCGAGTCCTTGGTGAAGAACGCCGAGCGGTCGGACTCGACGTCGACGTCGGAACGGACGATGGTGAACGCCCGGTCAGCCGGCAGCGCCCACACCGTGCCCGGCGTCACCGCCGTCGAGGACAGCAGCGGCCGGCCCTCGATGATGCGCCGCGCCGACTGCGTCGGGTCGGCGGCCAGGAGCGGCACGTTGCTGCTGGTGGCCGTCTTGAGCTTGGCGAACACGAGGGCCGTCGAGGGGTGGGTGACGAACGCGGTGACGTTCGCGCCGCGGCCCTCGACGAGGCTGACGGCCTCGGCGAAGCAGTCGAGGTTGTCCCAGTCGTAGGCGTCGACGACGGTGACGTCGATCAGCGTCTCGAGGCCGGGCTGCGCGGCCGGGCCGGTGACGGCGCCGAAGAACGCCTCGTCCATCTTGCGGGCGGTGTCGCGGGCCAGCCCGGCGCCGATGACCTCGCGGGCGGCGGGGGTGGAGTCGTCGAACAGCTCGGAGCTGACGACGGTGAGGCCGGCGAGCTTGGTCGGCGTGATGCCCACCTCGTCGAACGTCATGTCCGAGAGGGCGATCTCCTCGGCCTCACCGGTCCAGTGCACCGACGGGTCGCCGGTGACCTTCGGGACGCGCACCGAGGGTGCGTCGGTGGTCAGGACGGTGGACACCTGCGTGCACACCGCCTGAGCGAGGGTGGGTTCGACGAACAGGGCGAGCGTCTGCTCGGGGGTGAGGATGACGCGGGCGTCAGGGCGACGCATGGCAGAAGGCATGAGGGGCTCCGGTGGGTAGGTGCTGGTGCTGACCTACGCGCGGCGCCTGGCCGACGCGCTGCCCACCCGGGGCGGCGGCGGTGAGACGGCGGCACCTGGCCGGCCCCTCTCACCACCGCCCATCCTAGATCGCCGGGGCGGCTCACTCCCCGTTGAACGCCTCGCCCCACGTCGGCTCGCTGCTGCGCGCCGGCGGCCGGTAGCCGGCGCCGTGGTTCGGCGGCGAGGTGCGCCGCTCGACCCGGCCGAGGCCGGGGCGGGTGTCGAGCAGTGCCGTCGCCGCGGCGAGCACCGCCTGCTCGTCGATCTGACCGTCGACGTCGACGAGGTCGTCGAGCTGCACGCCGCCGATGGTGAACAGGTCGTCGACCTGGGCGAGCAGCAGTTCGGCGAGGCGGTCGACCTCGCGGCGCCGCGCGGCGGTGAGTTGCTCGCGCAGGCCGTCGCGTTCGGCCTCGACGGCGCGCAGTGCGCGGCGGTACTTCGCCGCCTCGCCGTTCGGCCCGGCCTCGCGCTGTTCGTCCTCGCGTGGTTCGTGCTGCGGCTCAGGATCGGTGCTCGGCGCGGGCTCGGGCACGTTCTGCGTCACGCCCGGTTCGGTGTCCTGGGGGGCCGTCGTGCGCGTTTCGGTCGTCGTGCTCATGTCGTTCGTCCTCTCGTTCGTTCAAGATCACCAAGAACCCCAGACCCGTGCGGAGGGTCAGCCTCCGAGCGCACCGACGTGGAATGCGCACGGGGAGGGACCGGGGGCGTGGGTGGGGTCACGCCGGCGGCAGCAGACCGGGGTGACGCTCGGGTGGCCGTCGCGTCGTCGTTCGTGCCGCTGCCGCCTCGCGCGCCGTCTTCTTGCGGTGGCAGTTCGGCCACACGCGGTCATGCACAGCGGCGAGGTTGCTGAGCTCGTCGCCGCCGCCCTGGGAGACGGGCACGAGGTGGTCGACGGCGTCGGCGTCGACGCCGCCGCACAGGTGGCAGCGGCGCCCGTCGCGCTCGAGCACCTGCGCCCGCAACCGCTGCCACGCCGAGGTGCTGGTGCGCTTCCTGCCCGTCGAGCCGACCCAACCGCCGCTCACGGCGCACTGTCCTCGGGTGCCGGGGCGTCGAGGTCGACCTCGCGGCCGGTGCGGTCGGTGAACGTCCTGCGCCGCAGGCTCGGGGTGAGCCACGTGACCTCGACGAGCGCGTCGTCGGCCATGTCGACGCCGGCCGCGGCGATGAGCTGCCGCTCGGAGAACGTGGTCGGGCGCTGCCACGGGCCGACCCTCGAGCGGGCGACCTCGGCGTCGGCTGCCTGCCGGGCGAGCTCGGCCTCGCCGAGGTTGCACTTCTTCCGGTGCCGGATGGTCAGCCCGCTCGGGTGGTCGAGCAGCCGCTCACCACCACAGCGGGGGCAGGCGGTGAGCCGGGCCGCTGCTCGTCGTCCTGCGCGCTGCGCCTTGCGCTCGAGGTCGCCGAGGGCGAGGCGGCGCAGGTTCTCGACCTCGGCCGGGGGGTCGGGGTAGCCGGCCACGAGGACGGCGGCGAACTGCGCCAGCACCCGGGCGAGTAGGCCGGGATGGTCGGTGCCCAGTAGCGCCGCCTGCCGAGGTCGGTCCTCGACGAGCACGGCGTGGATGAGCTCGACGGCGGCGAGCTCGGTGCCGACGACGTCGAACTCGGGGTGCTGGGTCACGAGGTTCCTCCTGGGGGGTCGATGCGGTCGGACATCTCGGCCAGCACCGCCGCGGGTCGGCGGGTGCGGCTGAGGGCGTAGGCGCCCTGGCAGGCAAGGACGTAGGCCAGCAACCCGGGGTCGGCGGCGCGGGCGACGATGCGGCCGAGCTGCTGGTAGTCGCCGGCGTAGGCGGCGTGCAGCCCGTCGAGTGCCTCGAGGTGCACGCCGTCGACGAACTCGCGCACGTCCGGGGGCACGTCGGGGTCGAACGAGGGCGGGGTCGGGTCGGGCATGCGGCGTCTCCTGCGGCGGGTCACGAGGCCACTTGGCCGGGGTCAGGGGTGGGGCAGCCTGGATGGGTGGCCTGCCCCGCCTCGATGACGGTCATGGGCTGTCGGCAGGTGATGCATGTCGAGGCCGAAGGGGGCGCCGAAGGGGACGAAGGGAGTGGGGGCGCACTCTCCACTCCCTTCGTCCCCTTCGTGCTCCCTTCGCCGTCGTCGAGGACGAGGCACCACAGCCATCCGCCGTCCATGCCGGTCTTGCGCGACTCGACCCGGGCCCGCTTCTTGGCTCGCTTGAGGACGTGCTGACTGTGCCCAGCGACCCGGCCGGCGGCGTAGACGTCGCGGGCTGTGGCCTCCCCGCCCTTCCGTTCGAGGTAGTCGCGCAGCCATGTCTCGGCGCCGTCGCCCTGATCGCTGTCGTCGGGGCCGCTGCGGTTGGATCGCAGGATGTCGGCGACGGTCATGTCGGAGGGGCCGACGAACGTGAAGCGGCTCGTGACGGCGGTGCCCTTGCGGGTGGGTACCTCCTGGGACTCGATGCGGTAGACGAGGCTGGGCAGGTCGTCGCGGCCGAGGCTGTTCTTGACCTGCGTCATGACGCGCTCTCCGCTGTCGTCGTCGCGGGCGAAGCCGAACACTGCACGGGGAACGTTCTTGAACGCCCCCGAGCCGGTGATGAGCTGCGCGATGTCGGAACCGCTGGACTTGTTGAAGTGCGCCAGGCCGAAGACGACCGAGGCCGTGCGGTCGGCGATGCGGGCCAAGGGGTCGAGGGCGATGCGCACCTCGCGTTCCTTGTGAGTGTCCAGCTTCTCGGAGACGACTGACATGACGGGGTCGATGACGGTGAGGGCGACCTCGTGCCGGTTGAGTTCCTGCTCGAACAGGAGGTTGTCGTTGGGCAGGGTGAGCGTGACCTCGTCACCCTCGTCAACGAGCACCTCGAATCGGCCGACCAGCGCGAGGTCGGCGCCAGCGGCCATGAGGCGCGGTACGAGGGTGTGCCGCCACGAGTCCTCGACGGCCACGTACAGCACCCGGCGCGGCGTGCCGTAGAACGCCCCGGGCAGCGTGCCGCGGGTGATCTGAGCGGTGAGCCAGATGCCGAACGACGACTTGCCGGTGCCCTCCCGGCCCGCGCCGAGGGACAGCGCGCCGGCCGGCATGCGCCCGGCACCCTCGTCCTCCCACGCCCACGTCACCGGTTCGGGTTCGATGTCGATCGCCCACGTGATGCGGGCCCGACGGCTGCTGCTGACGCTGACACCGTCGATGGTGAGAGGCACGAACTCGTCGAGTCCGCGGTCGGCGGCGACATGGTCGGCGGCGTCCTTGCCGACCGCGGCGTGCACGAACCGCACGTCGGCGGCGACACCGTCGAGGCGTTCGTGCACGGCCGCAGCCCATCCGTCGCCCGCCTTGTCTCGGTCGACGACGGCGATGACGTGTGCGCCGCGCAGCGGTTCGACGTCGACGCGGGAGAAACTGCTCGCACCCATCGGGGCGGTCGTGGCGACGACGTCAAGAGTTTCCAGAGCGTGCACGTCCTTCTCGCCCTCGACGAGGTACACCTCGCGGCCGGCAGCGACGGCTTCGATCAACTGCGGCAGGCGGTACAGCGTCGGGGTTCCTGCGGTGTCTCCGCTCTGCCGGAACTTCTTCCCGGGAGTACGGAACACACTGCGCAGCACGGCTCCACGAGCATCGGTGTAGTCGTACCGCGCCCCGCGAGGGTTGTCCCAAAAGTCGTTCTCGGTCATTCCCAGAGCGGCGAGCACGTCGAGGTCGTGGCACCCAGCGTGGCAGTAGAGAAGCGCACGCCCGTCAGTGCCGGTCACGGACAGGGAGGGGTCGTGATCGTCGTGCGCCGGGCACTGCGCTGTCGCCTGGTTCGGCCCCCGTCGGCGCACGACCTGGCCGTTGACGGCGAGCTTGTCGAGGATGCGCTCGAACGCGGCACTCATCGGCCACCGCCTGCTCGCCACATGCGCACCGCCGCGGTGAGGGTCGCGGTGACGGCCGGGCAGTCGGACTCGTGACGGACGTCGACGACGAGCTGCCCTCCGGTGCGCTGAGCCTGGCGCCGCTCCGCCCGCGAGGGGCGGCGCATCCTCGCCCCGCAGGGGCACTGCCCTCCGGTGGCGGTGATGCGCCGGCGGGCGATGCCCTCGCGCACGGCGGCGGGGGCGTCGTGAGGAACGTCGGGCAGCACGTAGGCGACGCGGTCGCGCACGTGCAGCGTCTCGCCGAGTTCGCGGCTCATCGCGCACCCCCGGTGAGGTCGTCAACGACATCGAGGTCGACGTCGCCCACCGGCACGAGCTGCACGAGGGCGACCTCGACGTGGTGCCCCCGCTCGTGGGCGCGGCGGACGGCGTTGCGGGCCGGCGGCAGGGTCAGGTAGATCGCCCCGCGCGACCACGGCGTGCCGCCGACGGCCTTGACGGTGACCTGCACGGCCAGGCGGTGCGTCGTGTCGGGAGTGGGTGCGATGCTGTGCACGTCGATGGCCGGGCGGCTAGACGACGACTCGACGACCGGTCCCGTTGGCGCGGGGCCGGTCGTTCTCACGTGGGCTGTGGTGGATCGGTGCATCACGCGGCCGGCGTCCCGACCTGGGGCTCGAGGCCGAGGAACCGCAGCAGCTCGGCGGTGGGCACGATCCATCGACCGCCGATGCGTTCGACGCGCACGGGGAACTCGCCCCGCTGCACGAGCTCGTAGGACTTGGTGCGCCCCAGGCCGAGGGCGCGGCCGGCGACAACGATGTCGCACGTGAGGCCGAGATCAGCGAGGGACGGAAGGCGTTCGGGCATGGCAACCCCTCTGGGAAGAAAATCTTCTGTGGCGGATGACGAGTTAACACCCGGCACCCTCTGGCACGCAACCCCTGAGAGCGATAGGTTCATCTCGTGGGGATGACTGATGCCGATGAGCTGCCGAACGACGTATGGGCACGGATCAACTGGCTGTCGAGCACGGGCAGCGAGGCGAACATCGCTCGCCGCTTGCGGCTGGTCCTGGCTGAGCGCGGATGGTCACAAGACGCCTTCGCCGCGAAGGTGCGGGCGGAAGGCGTCCGCTTCCCGCAGAGTGCGATCTCCAAGATTCTTAAGCCGCAGGGCGAACCCCGCGCAATCACCGTGGATGAAGCCTGCGCGTTCGCGCGCGTGCTGGACATCCCCCTCGCAGAACTCGTGCTGCCGGACGACGTCTACCAGTTGGCCCAAGTGGTGCACGACATGCGAATGCTGAGCAAGCTCTACACGGACTGGCGGACAGCCAACGACGACTACCAGAACGCGCGTTCTCGCCTTCTCGCCTTCCTGGCTCAACCTGAGGACGAAGAACAGTCCTCCGGCGCGCGACAAGCCATTCTCCACCGCCTCGAGCAAGCCCGAACTGCACGCGATCGGGTACCCGACTCTCAGGATGCTGAGGGCGCTTCCGACGTTCCGCGCTTCGCCGCTCCCGCCGACATGGCATGGCTCGAGCTACTCGAAGAGTGGGAGCGGCGGCAGTGAGAGGGCACGTCTACCACCGGTGTTCGTGCGAGCCGGTGCTCGACAGTAAGGGAGAGCGCAAGACGTGTTCGAAAGCGTTTGGGCGCAATAGGCATGGCTCGTGGTACTTCCACGTATCGCGCACCGTCAACGGTCGGCGAGGACAGGTCAAGCGCGGAGGGTTCGCCACGAAACGCGAAGCCGAGGACGCTCTCGCCGAGGAACTCGACGCGCAGCGGCGGGGGGTGCGACCCGGCAGCGGTGACGTCCTGGTCAGCGAGTACCTCGCCGAGTGGTTGCAGAACAAGGTCAGCGCCGGCCTGCGCCCGACGACGGCCCGTTCGTACCGCGGTCACATCGACCGCTACCTCGCTCCCCTGCTGGGGAACCTGCGCCTCCGTGAACTGACCTCGCTCGACGTCGAGCGTGCCCTGCGTGCCGTCGCTGAGTCACCCGGCAGCACCGCCGGGCCGGCCACCGTGCAGCGCGTCGCGGCGACACTACGCAGCAGCTTGAGCTCGGCCGTGCGCAAGCGTCTCGTGCCGTACAACGCTGCCGTCAACGTGGAACTCCCCCGTGCACCTCGCCCCAAGGTGCAGCCGTGGGAACCGGGCGAGGTCGGCCAGTTCCTCGACCACGCCGCCGGCGACCCCCTCGGCCCACTGTTCGAGGTCATCGCCATGACCGGTCTGCGTCGCGGGGAGGCCCTCGGCCTGCGCTGGGACGATGTCGACCTGGCCCGCGGGGTGCTCGTCGTGCGGCAGCAGCTCGTCGCGGCCGATGCCCCGACCCTGTGCCCAGTCTGCCGCGACGGTCACCGCGGGCTGAGCTTCGGCCCGCCCAAGACGAGCAGCGGCGAGGCCCGGCTCGTCGACCTCGACGCGCACACCGTCGGGGCAGTCGTGGCGCATCGACTCGCCCAGGACGAGCACCGCGCCCGGTGGGGCGTCTCCTACGCCGACCACGGCCTCGTGTTCGCGCAGCCGACGGGCATGCCGCTGCAACCGGATCGGGTGACCAAGCGGTTTCGTGAGCTGGCCGTCGCGGCCGGACTCCGGCCGATCCGTCTGCACGACCTGCGGCACGGGCAGGCGTCGCTCATGCTCGCGGCGGGTGTCGACCTGGCGATCGTCTCCAAGCGGCTCGGGCACTCGTCCCTCAGCCTCACCGCCGACACGTACTCGCACCTGCTCGGCGGGGTCGGCCGGGCCGCTGCGGACGCCGCAGCGAACCTCGTCCCACGCAGGCCGCGCTACCAACCTGCTACCAGTGCGGACCCTACGGACCTCGAGGCGGTGCCTCGGTTGAGCGTTTCCGCAGGTGAGAGGGGTGGGCCCCCAGGGGATCGAACCCTGAACCCGCGGATTAAAAGTCCGCTGCTCTGCCGATTGAGCTAGAGGCCCCGGACCCGGAGGTCCGCGGTCATCATCGCAGACGCCCCCGGCCCCCTCCACTCCCCCTCAGCGCGCGCGGGTGCTCCCCCGCACGACGAGCCGGGGCGCGACGACGACCTCGCGCCGCGCGGTGCCGGTGTCCTCGACGCGCGCTTCGGCCTGCTCGACGGCGTGCCGGGCGAGGGCGGCGGCGTCCTGGCCGACGGTGGTGAGGGACACGGTGGGCAGGGCGGCGACGGAGCTGTCGTCGAAGCCGACGACGGACACGTCGCCGGGGACGGCGACGCCGCGGGCGCGGAGGGTGTGCATGAGCGCGGCGGCGGTCTCGTCGTTGAAGGCGAGGACGGCGTCGGGCGGGTCGGTGGCGATCGCGTCGACGGCGGAGTCCCCGGTGAGCAGCTCGGGCTGGAGGCCGGCGGCGGTCACGGCGGCGCGGTAGCCGGCGCGGCGTTCGGCGGCGCCGGGGGCGCGGCCGCCGTGCAGGTGCACGATCCGGCGGTGGCCGAGGCCGGTGAGGTGGGCGACGGCGGTGCGGGCGGCGGCGTCGTCGTCGGTGCGGACGACGGCGACGGCGCTGCTGCGGACGGCGCGGGCGAGGACGACGACGGGGACGCGGGCGGCGAGGTCGGTGAGGTCGGCGGTGGGCAGGGCGGGGCCGAGCAGGAGGAGGGCTTCGACGCGCTGGTCGAGCAGCGCGCGGACGGCCTGGGCTTCGCTGCGGGTGCGGCCGCGGGGTTCGAGGGCGATGCGCCAGGGGCCGGGGCCGACGGTGGCGTAGAGCGCTTCGAGCAGGTCGCCGTGGAACGGTTCGTGCAGGCCGTGGACGACGCCGAGGGTGCGGCTGCGCCCGGAGCCGAGGAGCCGGGCGCGCTGGTCGGGGTGGTAGTCGAGCTCGGCGGCGGCGCGCAGGACGCGTTCGCGGTTGGCGGGGCTGGCTCCGGGCACTCCGCGCATCACGATGGACACGAGGGCCCGGGACACCCCGGCCCGGGCGGCCACGTCGGCCATCGTCACCTGCTGCACGTGCCCCTCCCCCGGGTCGGCGCTCACCCTAACGGGCCGCTTGACGGGGCGGCCCGGACCACGCACCCTAGAGCGGTCTAGCCCTAGAACGGTCTAGGGTCACGTAGAGAGGCGATCGCATGTCCGCAGTCCAGCCCGTCGGAGTCGGCCTGATCGGCGCCGGCCGCATCGGCGGCTCGCACGCCCACCTCCTCGCCACCCGCGTCCCCGGCGCCCGCCTCGTCGCCGTCGCCGACCCCCGCCCCGGCGCGGCGGACGCCCTGGCCGGCCCGCTCGGCGCCACCGGGTACGCCGAGGTCGCGGACCTGCTCGCCGACCCGGGCGTCGACGCCGTCGTCGTCACGGCCACCACCGAGGCCCACGCCAACCTCGTGGAGCAGGCCGCCCGCGCCGGCAAGGGCGTGTTCTGCGAGAAACCCGCCGGGCTGTCCCTGGCCGAGGTCGACCGCGGCATCGCCGCCACCGCCGCCGCGGGCGTCGCGTTCCAGGTCGGTTTCAACCGCCGCTTCGACCCCGGGTTCGCCGCCGCCCGCGCCGCCGTCGACACCGGCCGCGTCGGCACCCCGTACCTGCTGCGGTCCCTGACCCGCGACCCCGGCCTGCCCGACTACGGCCGGGTCCCGGCCTGGGCGGTGTTCCTGCTCACCCTCATCCACGACTTCGACACGCTGCTGTGGCTGAACCCCGGCGCCGAACCGGTCTCGGTGTACGCCGTCGCCGACGCGCTCGTCGCGCCGGAGTTCAAGGACGCCGGCCTGCTCGACACGGCCGTCGTCACCGTCCGCTTCGACAACGGCGCCATCGCCACCGCCGAGGCGAACTTCTCCGCCAGCTACGGCTACGACGTGCGCGGGGAGGTGTTCGGCTCCACCGGCCGCCTCGAGATCGGCGGGCAGCCGCGCCAGGCCCTCGCGGTCTCCGACGCGACCGGCCGCCACACCGACACCCCCCGCGGCGACGTCGAACTGTTCGGCGAGGCCTACGCCGGTGAGCTTGCCGAGTTCGTCGCCGCCGTGCGCGAGGGCCGGGAACCGGCCGTCACGGGCCACGACGCGCGCCGGGCCCTGGCGATCGCCTTATCCTGCATCGCCTCCGTCCGCTCCGGCGGACCGGTCGACCCCCGCGTCGCCGCCGCGACCGTCGACGGGCGCGTCCGGTGAACCTGTCCGTGTGCGCCGAGACGGTGTTCCTCGACCTGCCCTTCGCCGAGCGCGTCCGCACCCTGCACGCCGCCGGTTTCGGCGTGGAGATCTGGCACTGGTGGACGAAGGACCTCGACGAGCTCGCCGCCACCGGCGCGACCTTCACCTCCATGTCCGGCTACGTCGACGGGGAACTGGTCGACCCCGACGGCGCCGACCGGCTCCTGGCGAGCGCCGAGCGGTCGATCGCGGCGTCTCGGGTGCTGGGGCGTCCGGTGCTGAACCTGCACGGCACCGGCCTGGACGACCGGGGTCTGCCGGTGCGGCCGGTGGAGCTGGTGACGGGCCCGATGTGGCTGGCCGCCGAGCGGACGCTGCGCCGGGTCGCCGAGCTCGGCGAGCGGCACGACGTGGTGTTCGTGCTGGAGAACCTGAACCGGGCGGTGGACCACCCGGGGACGCCGTTCGCGGCGGCGGCGGACGTGCGGGCGCTGGTGGCGGCGGTCGACAGCCCGCACCTGCGGGTGAACCTCGACCTGTACCACGCGCAGATCGGCGAGGGGAACCTCGTCGAGCTGATCCGCGCGTGCGCGCCGTGGCTGGGTGAGGTGCAGGTGGCCGACGTCCCGGGGCGGTGCGAGCCGGGCACCGGCGAGATCAACCACCCGGCGCTCGCCCGGGCGTTGCGGGACGTCGGGTACGACGGGGTCGTCGCGATGGAGGCGTTCGCGTCCGGTGACAGCCGCGCGGCGGTCGAGGCGTTCCGGGCGGCCTGGACGGTCTGACCCGCCGGTGGTGCGCTCGGGCGGCCGGGAAACCCCTGGCGCCCGGCGACGGGGTGTCCCAGGGTGGTCGGCGTGGACGATCACGAACGGACCCGGCGGGCGTGGGCGCAGGCGGCCGGGAAGTACGTCCGCGAGCACGAGCGGTTCCTGGCCCAGGCCCGCACCGCCGAGCTGTTCGCCGTGGAGCGGCGCGTCCTGGCTCCGGTCCTGGCGGCCACCCCCGCCGTCCTGCACCCGATGAGCGGCAACGGCGTCGACGACGTCGCGCTGGTGCGGGCGGGGGCGGCGACGGTGACCGGTCTGGACTACGACGAGCGGGCCGTCGCGTGGGCGCAGCGCCGCGCCGACGCGCTCGGCCACCCGGTGCGGTACGTCCGGGCCGACGTCCCGCCGTTCCCCGTCGCGGACGGCGCGTTCGACCTCGTCTACACCGGCAAGGGGGCGCTGGTGTGGGTGGCCGACCTGCGCGGGTGGGCGGCGGAGGTGGCGCGGGTGCTGCGCCCGGGCGGGCACCTGTTCGTCCACGAGTCGCACCCGATGGTGCCGCTGTACTCCTGGGACGAGGACACGACGCGGATCCGCGCCGACCGGGACTACTTCGCCGCCGCGCACGTCAACGACTCCTTCCCCGGTTTCGGCGCGGTCGAGCGCCAGCACACGTTCGCCGCCGTCGTGACGAGCGTCCTCGGTGCCGGTCTGACGATCGAGGTCCTCGAGGAGCACCCCGAGCCGTTCTGGCGGATGGGCGACGTGGACGCGGCGGCCTGGCGGGGCCGGTTGCCGAACTCCTTCAGCCTGCTGGCCCGGCTCAGCGGGTGAGGCGTTCCTGCAGCAGCAGCGCGGCCGCCCCGACGGCCGGGGAGGTCGCCGCGGCCGAGGAGACGGTCACGGTGACCGCGCGCCCCCACACGCGCGAGCGCGCCGAGCCCACCCGGTCGGTGATCGCCGCGCCGTAGATCGCGGGGGCGGCGGCGAAGCCCGGTCCGGTCAGGACGAGCAGGTCGAGGTCGAGCAGGTTCACCAGGCCCTCGGCGGCCACCGCGACGTACCGGGCCGAGCGGTCGAGCAGCGCCCGGCAGGCGTCGCCGCCGGACCGCGCGGCGCGGGCGATCGCCGCGAAGTCGGTCGTCAGCGCGCGGCGGGAGGACTCCTGCAGCGACGCCTCGGCCCGCGCCCGGGGGTCTTCCAGCGCGCGGCGGACGACGGCCTCCGGGCCCGCGACGACCTCGAGGCAGCCGGCCGACCCGCACCGGCACGCCGGGCCGTCGACGTCGACGCACACGTGCCCGAACTCCCCGGCCATGCCCCGCGCGCCCCGCAGGGCGACCCCGTCCAGGACGATGCCCGCCCCGAGCCCGGCGCCGCAGTACAGGGCGGCGAACGAGCGGGAGGCGTCCACCCGGGCCACCCAGTACTCCCCGACGGCGGCCGCGGTCGCGTCGTTCTCGACCAGCACGGGCCAGCCGGTCGCCCGGCTCAGCGCCCGGCGCAGCTCCTCCCCGTCCACCCGCGCGCCCTCGGCCGTCCCGGGTTCGCGCCCCGTGCGGCGCAGCAGCCCGCCGTCGGGGCCGCCCCAGACCAGCCCGATGCCCAGGCACGTCTCGCGGGAGCACCCGCTGCCGTCCAGCAAGCGGTCGACGTCGCCGGCGAGCCGGGCCGCGAGGTCGCCGGCGTCGGCCGTGGGCGCGAAGCGGCGGGTCAGCCGGGCCAGGATCCCGCCGGTCTGGCTGGTCAGGACGTAGGTGACGGTGGTGGTGGCCAGGTCGATGCCCACGGCGGTGCGTCCGCCGGGGTCGAGCTGCAGCAGGGTCCGCGGTTTGCCGCCCGTGGGGGCGCGGCCGACCTCGGCCACGACCCCCTCGGACAGCAGGCGCTTCACGGTGGTCGAGACCGACGCCTCGGTCAGGCCCGTCAGCGCGGCGAGCTCGACCCGGCTGACCGGCCCGGAGGCGCGCAGCGCGTCGAGCAGCCGTTCACGCGCTCCACCTCGGGCGGGGCGGCGCACCACCCCGGGGTCGTCGACGGACGTCATCACCGCTCCTCGCCACGAGCCGGCCGCCCGGCTGCTCGCCGACTCTAGTGCGCCCGCGCGCCGGGGAGCGCACCCTTGACGTGACTTCATCAAGTTAATTAAGTTGCCGAAGGACGGACCGAGTTCACCCGCTCACCGATGGGGGTGCCGCGGAGCGGTCCGGCACTCGCACCGCCGCGAGCTGCGGCCGCAGACCGAGGACTCCACATGCCCCGTCGCACGTCCCACCGGACCACCCGCCTCACCCGGTTCCTCACCGCAGGGGCCGCAGCTTCCCTCCTGCTCACCGCCGGCTGCTCCGCCGGCGCTGACAGCGGGGGCGACGGCACGACGCTGATCGCCTACACCGGCCAGGCCGGCGACTACCAGGTCAACTTCAACCCCTACTCCCCCTCCGACATCGGCGGCGCCGGCCTGATCTTCGAGCCGCTGTTCTTCATCAACAAGACGGCCGCCGACGCCAAGCTCAAGCCCCTGCTGGGCACCGAGTACGCCTGGAACGACGCCGGGACCGAGCTCAGCGTCACCCTGCGCGAGGGGGCCACCTGGTCCGACGGCGAGGCCTTCACCGCCGACGACGTCGTCTTCACCTTCCAGATGCTGCTGGACCACGAAGCGCTCAACAGCACCGGTTTCGACGGCACCATCACCAAGGTCGACGACACCCACGTCACCTTCACCTGGGCCGAACCCGCCTACACCTCCGGGCCGGACGTCCTCAGCACCATCGTCATCGTCCCCGAGCACCTGTGGAAGGACATCGACCCCGAGGCCGACGTCCTGGAGGAGCCGGTCGGGACGGGCGCCTACACCCTCAGCGAGTTCAAGGGTCAGGCCTTCACCATGGACGCCAACCCGAAGTACTGGGGCGGGGCACCGGAGGTCTCGAAGGTCCGCTTCCTCGCCCTCTCGGGCAACCAGGCCGGGGCCGACGCCATCGCCGCCGGCACGATCGACTGGCAGACCGGCCCGATCCCCGACATGGCCAACACGAACAAGAACTTCCCGAACTACGACACCGGGTCCGTCGCCCAGAACCAGATGGTCCTCGGAGCGTGCGCGAACGCCGACCTGGGCTGCGAGGGGCCGCAGACCGACCCCGCCGTGCGGCAGGCCCTGTTCCACGCCATCGACCGCACCCAGCTGAACAAGCTGGCCTTCCAGGACACCGCCTCGGAGATCTCCCCGAGCATGGCCCTGACCAGCACCCAGGCCGACACGATCTCCGCGCAGGTCGATCCGAAGGTCGCCCCCGCCACCGCCGACCCGGGGACCTCCGCCCGGATCCTGGAGGCCGCGGGCTGGGTCAAGGGCCCCGACGGCATCTACGCCAAGGACGGGCAGAAGCTCACGCTGACCATCGAGGTCGTCACGGGCTGGACCGACTACATCACCGCCATCCAGACCATCGCCGCCCAGGCGAAGACCGCCGGCATCCAGGTCGAGACGGCCCAGTCCTCCTGGAACGAGTGGACCGACAAGCGGTTCAAGGGGAACTTCGAGCTCGCCATCGACTCGCTGTGGCAAGGCCCGGCCCCCGACCCGTTCTACCTCTACAGCTACTTCTACGACGGCCGGATGACCGCTCCGGTGGGCACCAAGGCCAACGGCAACAACTACTCCCGGTTCTCCGACCCCGCCGTCGACGCCGCCCTGGACGAGCTGCAGAAGCTGCCCCCGGAGGACACCGCCGGCCGCCAGGCCCGGTTCGACGTCATCCAGAGCGCCGTCGCGACCCAGATGCCCTACATCCCGGTCATGACCGGATCCAACACCAGCGTGTGGAACGTGGCGAAGTTCTCCGGCTGGCCCACGGACGACGACCAGTACGCCTTCCCCGCGGTGTGGTCCGACTTCGACGCGGCCGAGATCCTCAAGACCCTCACGCCCAAGGCCGCGAGCTGACGTCGTGGACTACCTGCTCCGCAAGCTCGGCTTCTACGCGATCGCCTTCTGGGCCGCGCTGACGCTGAACTTCGTCATCCCCCGCCTGCTGCCCGGTGACCCCGTCGACATCCTGCTGGCCAAGCTCAGCCAGCGGGGTGCCGTCGTCACCCCCGAGACCCGCGAGGCGTACGCCACGCTGCTGGGCGGGGACACCGACGCGTCCCTGATCTCGCAGTACTGGACGTACCTGGGCAACATCCTCCGCGGCGACCTGGGGACGTCGATCAGCTACTTCCCCGCCCCCGTCACCGACGTCATCTCGGCGTCGATGCCGTGGACGGTCGTCCTCATCGGCCTGGCCACCGTCATCGCCGCGATCCTCGGGGTGCTGCTCGGGGCGTTCGTCGGGTGGCGGCCGGGCACCTGGCTGGACTCCATGGTCCCGGCGACCACGCTGCTGGCGGCGGTGCCGTACTTCTGGCTGTCGCTGGTGCTGGTCTACCTGCTCTCCCGGGTCCTGGGCCTGTTCCCGGCGCAGGGCGGCTACGACGTGGTCCTGTCCCCCGGCTGGAACGCTGAGTTCATCGGCTCGGCGGTCTACTACGGCTTCCTGCCGGCGCTGACCATCGTCGTCGCCTCCGTGGGCGGCTGGCTGCTGGGCATGCGCAACATGATGGTCTCCACGCTGTCGGAGGACTACGTCACGACCGCCCGCGCCAAGGGCCTGCCGAACCGGTGGATCCTGCGCGACTACGCCGCCCGCAACGCGGTCCTGCCGTCGGTGGCCGGGTTCGCGATCTCGCTGGCGTTCGTCGTGTCCGGGTCGGTGGTCACCGAGCAGGTGTTCTCCTACCCGGGGATCGGCTCCCGGCTGCTGGCGGCGGTGACCAACAACGACTACGCGCTGATGCAGGGCGTGTTCCTGTTCATCACCCTCGCGGTCCTCGGCGCGAACCTCGTCGTCGACCTGCTCTACACGCTCATCGACCCGCGCACCCGCGCCCGCTGACAGGAGGAGGACCCGTGACGAACACCGTTCCCGTCCAGGCGGCGCTCCCCACCCCGGCGCCGGCGAGGAGACCCGTCCCGGCCTGGCGCCTGCTGGTCCCCACCATGACCCCGTGGCTGGCCGTCGGCCTCGTCCTGGTCGTCGGGATCTGCCTGTTCGGGCTGATCGGCCCGCTGCTGGTGGGTGACCCGGACACCATCCGCGACGTGGGGCTGGCCGGCCCCACGGGCGACCTGTGGCTGGGCACCACGCAGACCGGTCAGGACGTCCTGGCCCAGCTCGCCCACGCCACCCGCGGATCGCTGCAGATCGGGTTCCTCGTCGGAATCCTGGCGACCGTGCTGTCGGCCTTCTTCGGCATCTACGGCGCCTACCTCGGCGGCGCCGCCGACGAGGTCTTCTCCCTGCTGACCAACGTGTTCCTCGTCATCCCCGGCCTGCCGCTGGTCATCGTCATCTCCGGGTTCGTCCCGCGCGAGAGCCGCGGGCTGTGGACCATCGCGGTCGTGCTCGCCCTCACCAGCTGGGCCGCCTCGGCCCGGGTGCTGCGGGCCCAGACGCTCTCGGTCCGCAACCGCGAGTACGTCGCGGCCTCGCGGCTGTCCGGTGAACGCGCCTGGCGGGTCATCGTCGTGGAGATCCTGCCGAACCTGCTGCCCGTGCTGGCCTCCCAGTTCGTCTTCGCCGTCATCGCCGCGGTGCTCGGCGAGGCCGGGCTGTCGTTCCTGGGCCTGGGCGCGTCGGGTTCCTCGACGCTGGGCACCATGCTCTTCTACGCCCAGAACGGGTTCGCGCTGGCGCTCGGCGCGTGGTGGTGGTTCCTGCCCCCGGGTCTGCTCATCGCCCTGCTGGGCACCGGCCTGTCGCTGGTGAACTTCTCGATCGACGAGATCGTCAACCCGAAGCTGAAGAACGTCCGCCTGCACCGCAAGCGGACCCGGGCCACGGCCAAGGCCGAGAGGAGGGGGCGGCGGTGAACGAGGTGGTGCTGGAAGTCCGCGACGTCACGGTCGTGTACGAGACCGAGGACCCGGTGACCGCGGTCGCGTCGGCCGGTTTCGACCTGCACCGCGGGGAGATCCTGGGCCTGGCCGGCGAGTCCGGGTGCGGGAAGACGACCCTGGCCTACGCGGTCAACCGGCTGCACCAGCCGCCGGCCCGGATCGCCTCGGGCACCGTCGTCCTGCACGACGCCGCCACCGGCCGGGACGTCGACGTGCTCGGCCTGGACGAGGAGGAGCTGCGGAGGTTCCGCTGGTCGAAGCTGTCGATGGTGTTCCAGGGCGCCATGAACGCCCTCAACCCCGTCCGCACGATCGGCGCCCAGCTCGACGACACCCTGCGGGCCCACGCACCGGGGATGGACAGGAGGGCCCGCAGGAACCGGTCGGCCGAGGTCCTCGAACGCGTCGGGGTCGCGGCGAACCGCCTGCGGTCCTACCCGCACGAGCTGTCCGGCGGCATGCGGCAGCGGGTGATGATCGCCATGGCGATGCTCCTGGAACCCCAGGTGATGATCATGGACGAGCCGACGACGGCGCTCGACGTCGTCGTCCAGCGCGACATCCTGCGCGAGATCGTCCGGCTGCGCGACGAGATGCGGTTCGCCGTCGTGTTCATCACCCACGACCTGCCGCTGCTGCTGGAGATCAGCGACCGCATCGCCGTCATGCGGCACGGCGAGATCGTCGAGCTCGACACCGCCGACACCCTCTACCGCGACGCCGCCCACCCCTACACCCGCCGGCTGCTCGGCTCGTTCCCCAGCCTGTCCGGCGACCGCGGCGCGTTCATCCGCTCCGGCGAACTCGACGGGGAACTCGACGGGGAACTGACCGAGGAGACCGCGTGACCACTGTGTCGGTGACCGACCTCACCAAGGACTACGGACTGCGCCAGGGGCTGCGCCGCAGACCCTTCCGCGCCGTCGACCGGGTCAGCTTCGACCTGCTCCCCCGCCGCACGGTCGCCCTCGTCGGGGAGTCCGGGTCGGGCAAGTCGACCATCGCCAAGCTCCTCACCCGGCTGGAGGAGCCGAGCTCGGGCAGCGTGGACGTGCGGCTGCCCGACGGCACACCGGTCGTGGGGTCGGTGTACCGACGGCAGGTCCAGATGGTGTTCCAGGACCCCTTCGCCTCGCTCAACCCGTTCCACTCCGTCGGGCACCACATCGCCCGGCCGCTGCTGCTGCACCAGCGGACCCGAGGCACCGAGCAGACCCACCGACGGGTCCTGGAGATGCTCGAGCGCGTCAACCTCACCCCCGCCGACGTGGTCGCCGCCCGCCGGCCGCACGAGCTGTCCGGCGGTCAGCGCCAGCGCGTGGCCATCGCCCGTGCGCTGGCCCCGGGCGCGAAGGTGCTCATCGCCGACGAACCGGTCTCGATGCTCGACGTGTCGATCCGCCTGGGGGTGCTGAACCTGCTGGCCCGGTTGCAGCGCGAGGAGGACCTCGCGGTCCTCTACATCACGCACGACCTGGCCACCGCCCGGCACTTCTCCGACGAGATCCTCGTCCTGTACCGCGGTCGCGTCGTCGAGCGCGGCCCGGCCGACGCCGTGATCCTCGACCCGCACCACGACTACACCAAGCTGCTCGCCCAGGCCGCCCCCGACCCCGAACGTGTCGGCAAGGTCGTGGCGACCGAGACCGTCGTCGACCGCTCGGCCATCGACGACAGCGTCTGCTACGACCACCACCTGCGTGCCTGGGTCGAGCACGGCGCACCCACCGCGGCCGTCGGCTGAACGACCGCGCCACGACGAGAGGACGCACCACCAGTGGACGTACGCGCACTGCACGACGGCTGGACCCTGCGGCCGGCGGCCGGGGAGGTCCCGGAGGAGGTCGACCGCGCCGGGTGGATCCCGGCGCAGGTCCCGGGCACCGTGCACACCGACCTGCTCACGGCCGGGCTGGTCCCCGACCCCTACGTCGGGGAGAACGAGGCCGCGCTGCGCTGGCTGCACCGCAGCGCCTGGGAGTACCGCACCCGCCTGGACACCGGGCCGCCCGGGCCCGGTGAACGCGTCGAGCTGCAGTTCGACGGCCTGGACACCGTCGCCACCGTCACCCTCGGCGGGACCGAGCTGGGGCGGACGGTGAACATGCACCGCGGCCACCGCTTCGACCTGACCGGCCCGCTGGCGCGCCTCCCCGAGGGCCCGGCCGACCTCGTCGTGCGGTTCGACTCCGCCCTCGAGCACGCCGAATCGGTCGAGAAGGACATCGGCGCCCGCCCCCGCACCTACGAGCACCCCTACAACGCCGTCCGCAAGATGGCCTGCAGCTTCGGCTGGGACTGGGGACCGGACCTGCAGACCGCCGGGATCTGGCGGCGCGTCACGCTGCAGCGCTGGCGGACCGCGCGCCTGGCGACCGTCCGCCCGGTGGCGAGCCTGCACGGGAGCACGGGCCGGCTGCGGGTCCACGTCGACGTCGAGCGTTCCGGTCTGGAGGCCGCGACCGCGCTGACCGTGCACGTCGACCTCGGCGGGCACGGGACGGCCGCGGCGGTGCTCGAACCGGCGACCGCGCGCGCCGTCCTGGAGGTCGAGGTGCCCGACGCGCCCGTGTGGTGGCCGCGCGGGTACGGCGAGCAGCCGCTGGTCGAGGTCGCGGTCCGGTTGTGCGCGCCCGGCGGCGGGCTGCTGGACGAGCGCAGCTTCCGCACCGGTTTCCGCGACGTGCGCATCGACGACTCCCCCGACGAGTTCGGCACCCGCACCGTCGTGGTGGTCAACGGGCAGCCGGTGTTCGTGCGCGGGGTCAACTGGATCCCGCGCGACCACCTGCTGACCCGGCTGGACGCCGACCGGTACGCCGCGGCCCTGGACGACGCCGTCGACGCGCACTGCAACCTGGTGCGGGTGTGGGGCGGGGGGTTGTGGGAGAGCGAGGACTTCTACCGCCTGTGCGACGAACGTGGTCTGCTGGTGTGGCAGGACTTCCCGCTGGCCTGCGCCGCCTACGCCGAGGAGGACCCGTTGCGGACCGAGTTCGAGGCCGAGGTCCGCGAGAACGTGACGCGGCTGGTGCACCACCCGTCGCTGGCGGTCTGGAGCGGCGGCAACGAGAACCTGCAGGGCCACGAGGACTGGGGGTGGAAGGAGGAGCTGGGCTCCTCCACGTGGGGCGCCGGCTACTACCACGACCTGTTCCCGGCGCTGCTGGCCGAGCTCGACGGGACGCGGCCGTACCAGCCGGGCAGCCCGATGAGCCCCGCCGGCGCCCCGGAGGGTACGCACCCCAACGACCCCGACCACGGCACGAACCACGAGTGGGACGTGTGGAACCGGCTGGGCTGGCCGCACTACCGGGACCGGGTTCCCCGCTTCTGCGCGGAGTTCGGCTACCAGGCGCCGCCCACGCTGGCCACGATCGCCGAGTTCCTGCCCGCCGACCAGCGGTCGGCGACGTCGCCGGCCTTCCTGGCGCACCAGAAGGCGCTGGACGGCAACGGCAAGCTGGAGCGCGGGATGGAACCGCACACGGGGGTGCCGTCCGGGTTCGAGGACTGGGTGTGGGCCGCGCAGCTGAACCAGGCGCGCGCGGTGGCCTGCGCGGTGGAGCACCACCGGTCGTGGTGGCCGCGGACGGCGGGGTCGATCTACTGGCAGCTCGACGACTGCTGGCCGGTGACCTCCTGGGCGGTCGTCGACGGGTCCGGCCGGCGCAAGCCGGCCTTCCACGCGCTGCGCCGGGCGTTCGCGCCGCGGGTGCTCACGGTGCAGCCGCGCGAGGGGGTGCCGCACGTCGTCGTCGTCAACGACACCGCGCAGGAGTTCTCCACCCGCGTCCTCGTGCGCCGCACGACGCCGGCCGGTGCGGTGCTGGACCGCACGGCGTTCGAGGTGTCCGTGCCGGCCCGCGCGGTGCGCTCGTGGCCGTTGCCGCTGGTCGGCGGCGACGGCGAACCCGTCGTGGTGGACGCCGGCGGGTTGCGCGCGGTGCACCTGGACGCCCCCGACAAGGACCTGCCGTGGGACCCGGACCCGTTGCGGGTCAGCGTGACCCGCCTGCCCGACGGGTACGCCGTGCGGGTGCGGGCGGAGTCGTTCGCCCGCGACGTGACGCTGCTGGCCGACGCGGTGACCCCGGACGCCCGCGTCGGGGAGGGACTGGTGACGCTGCTGCCCGGGGAGTCGCACACGTTCCTGGTGCGCACCGGGGCGGTCGTCGACGCCGGGGCGTTCACGGGGGCGCTGCGCACGGCGAACGAGTTCGGCCGCCCGTGAGCACCGGGACGGTCGGCCTGGTGATCCCCGGCCCGGCGCACCGGATCGGGGTGGAACCGTACTTCGTCGAACTGGTCGAGGGCATGGAGGAGGTGCTGCACCCGGCCGGGTGGAGCGTCCTGGTCCTCGTCGTTTCCGACCTGGCCTCCGAGCTGGCGACCTACCAGCGGTGGAGCGCCGACGAGGAGGTGCGCGCTGTCGTCGTCGTCGACCTGGTGCAGGGCGACGTCCGGCCGCAGTTCCTGGCCGACCTGGGGATGCCGCACGTCCTGGCCGCGCACCTGGACTCCCCGTGGGCCTGCACGAGCGAGGTCGCCGACGACGCCACCCGGCTGGTCCGGGCGGTGGAGTTCCTCGCGGGGACGGGCCACCGGCGGCTGGGGCACGTGTGCGGTCCGGCGCACCTGGTGCACACCGTCGAACGGCGCGCCGCGATCGCGGCGGGCGCGGTGCGGCTGGGCGTGCAGGTGCTCACGGCCGAGGCCGACTACACCGCGGCGGCCGGCGTGCGGGCCGTCACCGAGCTCCTGGCCGTGGTGGACCCGCCGACGGCCGTGGTGTTCGACAACGACGTCATGGCCGTCGCCGCGCTGGAGCACCTCACGGCCCGGGGGGTGCGGGTCCCCGGCGACGTCAGCCTGATGTCCGCCGACGACTCCCCGTCGTGCGAGGTGTCGGTGCCGCCGCTGTCGGCGATGACGGTGGACGTGCACCACCGCGGGCAGCGCCTGGGAGCGGCGGTGCAGGCCGTCCTGGCCGGCGGGGACGCCCGGCAGCCGCCGAGCCCGGAGTCGCACGTCGTCGTCCGGGGCAGCACGGCCGCCCACGCGCCCCGGACGGCAGAATCGACCGGGTGACCGCACAGGGATTCCTGCTCCTGCTCGAACTGCTGGGGGTGTTCGCGTTCGCGCTGGACGGGGCCCTGACGGCGATGCGGGCGACGCACCTGGACCTGTTCGGGGTGGTCACGCTGGGGATCGTGACGGCCGTGGGCGGCGGCATCGCGCGCGACGTCCTGCTGGGGCAGCTGCCGCCGGCGTCGTTGCAGACGTGGTACTACCTCGCGACGGCGACGGCGGGGGCGCTGGCCGCCTTCTGGGGGCACCGGCTGCTGAGCCGGATGTCGCGGCCCATCTTCGTCTTCGACACGGTCGGCCTGTCGCTGTTCGCGGTCTCCGGAGCGCAGCTGGCGGTGGACGCCGGTGCGGGTCCGGGGCAGGCGATCCTGCTGGGCGGGCTGACCGCGGTGGGTGGCGGGACGCTGCGGGACGTGCTGGTGCGCAAGGTGCCGGGCATCCTCACCGGCGGGCTCTACGCGATCCCGGCGATGCTGGGGGCCGCGGTGGCCGTGGTGGGCCCGCTGCTGGGGGTCGGCGCGGGGGTCGCGGCGTTCGCCGGTGGGGTGGTGTGCGCGGCGGTGCGGACGGGCGGGACGTTGCGGGGGTGGCGGGCGCCGCGGGCGACGCTGTCCTCCCCGGACGAGCTGGACTGAGCTCAGGCGGGCTGGGCGAGCTCGTCGACGACCTCCTGGGCGACGTCGCGCAACCGGCGGCGCTCGGTCCGCGCGCGGGCGCGCAGGCGCTGGAAGGCGTCGTCGGGGTGGACGCGGTACCGCTGCGCCAGCGCGCCCTTGGCCTGTTCCAGCACGATGCGGCTGTCGAGGGCCTCCTGCAGCTGGGCCTGCACCCGGGCCCCCTCGGCGACGTGCTCGAGCTGGGTGATGCCGACGGCGCCGAAGGACGCCATGGCGTGCGCGACGTCGGACTCGACGCGGGAGTAGGCGCCCTCGTGGTCGCGGAACAGGTTGAGCGCCCCGATGGTGCGGCCGTCGCTGTGGACGGGGACGCTGTGCACGGCCACGATGCCGTGCGCGGTGGCCTGCTGGGCGAAGGCGGGCCAGCGGCCGGCGAGCTCGGCGGCGGTGGCGACGGAGACGACGGACCCGGTGCGGTAGGCGTCCAGGCAGGGCCCCTGGCCGGAACGGATCTGGAACAGCTCGACGACGCCGACCTCGCCGGGGGTGGCGGCCAGCAGCTGCAGCTCGCGGCGCTCGTCCTCGACGAGCAGCCCGACGGCCGTGGCGGACAGCAGCTCGGCGCAGTGCCCCACGAGCCGGTGCGCCAGGTCCAGCGGCTCACCGTGGCCGGCGAGCACCTGTGCGACGTCGTTGACGGCGGCAGCCACCGCATCAGCGCGCACGTCCACGCAGCCCTCCAACGGACCCGGCTCCTGGCCGGTCTGTCGTCCCCACCACTCCCGTCGGCACGCCCTGGGCTGCACGTGCGGGGACCATTGTGGACGATCACGGCCGTGGGAGACCACCACGACCACCCGTTCGGGCGGCGGCGCGCCGTCCCGGACGCGCCGGGCGCCCCCGGGACGGGTCCCGGGGGCGCCCGGCGGGGCGCGGGTCAGAGGTCGGCGGGCACCGTCGCGGGGTCGCCGTCGGTGGCGGTGACCAGGGAGGGGACGGCCGCGTCGATCGCGAACGGCAGCGACAGCGGGCTGGAGAACCCGAGCGCCCCGGCGAAGTCGCTGCCGAAGGACGGGACGTAGACGGTGCGGTTCTCGGTGACGACCTTCAGCTGGGCGGCCGCGGCGTTCCGGGCGAACTCGGCCTTGCCCAGGCCCAGGACGACGAGCACGTCGGTGTCGAGCTGCACGACCTGCTCCTCGCTGAGGGAGCCGCTGACCGGGTTGGCGTCGAAGCCGAACTGGAGGAAGAAGGCGCCGCGGGGGTCGGTGGCGTCGAGGGCGTAGTACCCCTGGTTGTAGAGGACGACGCTGATGACCTTGCCCTTGAAGCCGGGGTTGGCGTCGACGGCGGCGGTGAACTTCGCCTCGACGTCGTCGGTGAGCGAGCTCGCCTCGTCCTCCTTGCCCAGGGCCCGGCCGATGGCGGCGAGCTCCTCCTGCCAGCTGGCGGCGGCGGTGGTGGAGGCGTCCTGCCCGGCGGGGACGACGTCGGCGATGGTCGGCGCGATCGCGGTGAGCTTGTCGTAGTCGTCCTGCGTCATGTACGAGTACGCGCCGACGATCAGGTCGGGGCCCTGCGCGGCGATCGCCTCGAAGTTCAGCTCGGCCTGGCCGACGGACGGGATGCCGCCGGAGGGCAGCAGGTCCACGGCCCAGGGGCGCTTCGTGGAGTCGTAGTCGCCGATCGGGGTGCGGGTGCCGACGGGGGTGACGCCGAGGGCGAGGACGAAGTCCTGCTCGTTGTAGCCAACGGTGACGACCTTCGCCGGGGCCGCGTCGACGGTGGTGGAGCCGAGCTTGTGCTCGATGGTGACGGGGAACGCCCCGTCGCCGGACCCCGAGGTCGCGGACGTCGAGGACGCGGACCCGCCGGTGGCGGAGTCGTCCCCACCGCAGGCGGCGAGGGTGGTGAGGGCGCCGGAGGCGGCCAGGGCGGCGAGGACGGATCGACGGTGCACGCCCAGAGGTTAGCCTCACCTGCCTCCTCGCTCCGAATCGTCCTCACCCCTGCGAGACCGCGCCCGGGGCGACGGTGAACGTCGCACCGCCGACGACGACGGTCCGGGTGCCCGGGCCGAGGTTGGCGACGAGGACGCGGTCGCCGTCGGGCCCGCGCCCGGCCAGGACGTGGACGCCGGGGGGCAGCGGGCCGTCGGGGTCGAGGCGTTCGCGGCCCGCGAGCGGGGCGAGCAGCCGCACCGCGTCCGCACCGGTGCCCTCCACGTCCCCGAACACCACGGTCGCGACGCCGTCGACGGCGAACGCCGCGGCGCTGGCCACCACCCACGCCGTGAAGGCCGGTGCGCCGGTGCGCGGGTCGGCGGGGGTCCGGTCGCGCCCGGGCCGCCAGGGCGTCGTGGCGACGGCGTTGTAGCGGGCGCGCGCGGTGACGGGCCCGACGTGCACGGGGCGGCCCGCGGCCGACCGCACGGCCTGGACGGCGGTGAGCCGCTGGACGTCGACGGCCTCGACGACCTGGTCGCGGCCGGTGTCGTGCATCTGCGGGGTGCTGGCGAACACGACGCCCGCGGCGTCGGGGGGCAGTTGCGCGAGGGTGCGGTTCAGCTCGGTGAAGTGCGAGCGCGCCCCGGCGACCCGCTCGGCGCCGGAGGTGTCCTCGCACAGCGCGTCCCACAGGCCGGCCGTGGTGACGTGCCGGGTCGCCGAGTGCGCGCCGAGGCGCACGACCGGCACGCCCGCCAGGGCCGGGAGCGCGGCGCGGACCTCGTCGGGGTCGTCGGTGACGAGCCGGACGTCGAGCGGCCGGCCGATGCGGTGGGCGCGGTCCAGGTCGGCTTGCCAGGCGGGGTCGGCCAGGAGCAGCTCGACGAGGAGGGGGCCGTCGAAACCGTCGACGGGGCCGGTGGTCCCCCACTGCGGCAGCGCCGTCCCGGACGCGACGAGCGCGACCGGGCCGGGCTCCGGTGCCGGTTCGGCGGCGGTGGCGGTGGCGCGCACGACGACGCGCTGCCGCACGACGGCCCCGGCGGGCAGCGCCACGGGGAACGGTTCGTCCAGCGGGGTGCTGTACGTCTTGAACGAGGCGTCGGTCCAGTTCCGCTGGTCCTCCATCTCGAACACGTCGCCGGAGAACTCCAGCGCCACGTCGGCCCCCGGCCGCGACCAGGCCAGGGCGGCGATGCCGCGTGCGGGCTGGTGGGGGGCGATGTCGACGGGGAACGCGGTCGTGGTGCTCGTCCCGTCGGGGTGGCGGACGTGCAGTTCCCGGCCGGCGTCGTCGGTGCGATGCAGCACGACGAGCCCGAACCGGTTGCGGGAGAACGCGGTCCGCGTGGTGCCGGTGAAGTCGACGGTGAGGGTGTCCCCGGTGGCGCGCGCGGTGAGGGTCCAGTCGCCGTGGACTGCGTCCTCGCCGCCGTCGTCGTCGAAGGTCCCGGTCAGGAGGAGGTCGGTGCCGCGGACGTCCAGCGTGGAGACGGCGGAGGGGGCGGTGCGCCAGTCGCGGTCGCGGACGACGGCGCGGACGGCGCGCAGGACGTCGACGCCGTCGAACGTGAGGTTCGACAGCGACCCGCCGCGCCGCACCTGCCCCGCCCACCGGCCGAGGGTGAACGGCACGGGGTCCGGTTCCCCGTCGCGCCAGGGATCGTCGCCGGCGGGGGCCGACTGGGGGTTCGTCACGCGTGTCTCCGTCCCGCGGCCGCGGCGTCGCGGCTGCCTCCGCAGATCGTCGGGGCCGCTCCCCCTGTGCGTCAACCGGTTGACCGGTCCGGTTCGCAGGGCATCGGGTACGTTGACCGCGTGCCGGCCTTCCGCAGCGACGACCCCACCCTCGTGCAGATGGAGCTGAAGGCCGTCCCCCGCGGCAGCGCGGTCTCCGAGGTCGTCCGCCAGCTGACGACCCTGCTGTCCTCCGGGCAGTTCGCGCCCGGCTCGCGCCTGCCCCCCGAGCGCCAGCTCGCCGAGACGCTCGGCGTGGGCCGCTCCGCGGTCCGGGAGGCGCTCGCGGCGCTGGACGTGCTCGGGATCGTCACGGTGCGGCCGGGATCGGGGACGTACCTGCGCGACAGCATGTCCGAACTGCTGCCGACGACGCTCAGCTGGGGGCTGATGCTCTCGGCCCGGCACACCTCGCAGCTGTCCGAGGTCCGCAGCGCGCTGGAGGTCCACGCCGCCGCCCTGGCCGCCGAGCGGATCGGGGACGAGGACGTGCGGGCGCTGCGCGAGTCGCTGGCGCAGATGGAGGCCAGCCTCGACGACCTGCCCGCGTTCATCGAGGCCGACGCCCACTTCCACGTCACCCTCGCCCGCACCTCGGGCAACGACGTGCTCGCGGACCTGCTGCAGACCACCCGCAGCCTGCTGCGGTTGTGGGTCGACCGCGGGCTGCGCCGCCGGGAGCAGGCCGAGGTGGCCTGCCGCGAGCACCGGGCCGTCCTCGACGCCGTCGCGGCGCGCGACCCGCAGGCCGCCCAGGCGGCCATGCGGACCCACATGGCCACGGCCGGGGACCGCGTCGAGCACGCCGACGAGACGCCCCCGTCGTAACAATTCGTAACGCGCCGGCCCTTCCGCGTGGTCCCAGGAGTCAGCAGAGTCACAGCTGACCCATCAGCACCACCCTGGGAGAGCACGTGATCGACCCGACCGGTGTGAGCGACGACGCTCTGGACCTCCTCATCACCACCCGCCTGACCCTGGCCGGCGTGGACCTCGACCAGCTGCCCGCGGTGGCCGACCCGGCCACCGGCGTCCCGACCCGCAGCGCCGCGCTGGCGTCCCTGCGCACCTTCCTGCGCACGACCGTCCCGGCGATCAGCGCCTGGGAACCCCCGGCGCCCTCCCCCGAGGCCGCCCAGCAGGCCGCGGCCCCCCTGCTCTACCCCTCGATCGCGACGGCCTGGGCCCCCGGGTCCGAAGGGAGCGCCCGGTGAGCCGCACCCTGAACCGCCGCACCTTCCTCGCCGCCTCCGGCGGGGCGACGTTCGCCGCGACCGCGCCGGCCCGCGCGGCGGTCGCCGCCCCCGACGTCACCGTCCGCTCGGCCGCCGTCGACGACCCGACCGAGGCGACGATCGCGGAGGCGCTGACCCTGCTGCGCGCGGGCCGCCTCACCGCCACCGACCTCGTGCAGGCGCACGTGGACCGGATCGGCGCCTTCGAGTCCGTCTACCAGGCGTTCAACACCGTGACGGCCGACGCGGCGCTGGCGAAGGCCGCCGAGGTCGACGCCCGCGGCGACGTCCACCGCGCGCTGTCCGGGATCCCGTTGTGCATCAAGGACAACTACTGGACGGCCGGGGTCCCGACGACGGCGAACTCGACGATCTTCGCCGACTTCGTCCCCGACACCGACGCCACCGCGGTCGCCCGGCTCACCGCCGCCGGCGGCATCGTCCTGGGCAAGGGCCAGATGGGCCCGCTCGCCACGACCCGCGCGACCACCCCCGCCGGTGTCGTCACCACCGTCAACGCCTGGACCCCGCAGGACCCGTCCGTCGACCCCGGCGGTTCCTCGACCGGCCCGGCGACGGCGGTGGCCGGGCGGCTGGCGACGAGCTCCATCGGCACCCAGACCGGCGGCAGCATCACCGAGCCGTCCCGGCAGCAGAACCTCACCGGCCTCAAACCCACGATGGGCCGCACCTCGATCCACGGGATCATCCCGTTGTCGTTCACCCGCGACCACTCCGGCCCGCTGGCGCGGGACGCGGTGGACGCCGCGATCATGACCTCGGTGCTGGCCGGCCCCGACCCGCTGGACCCGCGCACGCTGGGCCTGCCGGAGGTCCCGGACCTGGTGACCGCCGCGACACCCGTCCACGGCGTCAAGGGGGTGGAGCTGCGGCGGGCCACGGCGATCGGGGTGCCGGCCGACTTCTTCGCCGGCGTCGGCGCCGAGGTCGCCGCCGCCCGGCAGGCCTTCCTCGACCGGATGGCCGCGGTGCCCGGCGTCACGCTCGTGGACGTCCAGTACCCGGCCGACTGGGAACTGCTGACCGGCACGTTCAATGCGATCCGCCTCTCGGAGCGGACCGAGCCGTTCCGGCACTGGCTGCGCGAGGACCTGTCGCTGTTCGGGGTGAGCTCGCTGTCCTGGCTGCAGGGGCTGCTGTTGTCCGGGGACGAGTGGATCACCGGCCAGCGGGCCAAGACGTGGCTGCTGCAGGAACTGTTCGCCGGGCTGTTCACGCGGGTGGACGTGGTCCTGCAGACCTCCCCGGTGCCGTTCGACATCCTCGGGCTGCCCGAGATCGCGTTCCCGATCGGTGAGGCCCCCGCCGCCGAGGGCGGCCCGCTCGCCCCCGTCGGCGTCATCGTCGGCGGCCAGCCCTACGAGGAGGACCGGCTGCTGGAGGTGGCCGCCGCGCACCAGGCGGTGTCCGACTTCCACACCCGGCGGCCCGCGGACCCGTCCGGGGTGCGGACGCTCGGCGCGGGGACGTTGCGGCTGGACGCGGAGACGGTGGCGCAGGCCACGAACTAGCCTCGCCCACCGCCCTCCCCCGCCGAATCCCGGTGATCAAGGAATGACGCCCGGCGATCAAGGACTCACCAGTCCTTGATCGCCGGGCGTCAGTCCTTGATCGCGGGGAGGGAGGTCAGAAGTCCCAGTCCTCGTCCTCGGTGGCCACGGCCTTGCCGATGACGTAGCTCGACCCCGACCCCGAGAAGAAGTCGTGGTTCTCGTCGGCGTTCGGGGACAGCGCCGACAGGATCGAGGGGTCCACCTTCGTCATGTCCGAGGGGAACATGCCCTCGTACCCGAGGTTCATCAGCGCCTTGTTGGCGTTGTAGTGCAGGAACGTCTTGACGTCCTCGGTGAGCCCCACGCCGTCGTACAGGTCGGCGGTGTACTTGCACTCGTTGTCGTACAGCTCGTAGAGCAGGTCGAACGCGTAGTCCTTGATCTCGTCGCGCTTGGCCTGGTCCACCAGTTCCAGACCGCGCTGGAACTTGTACCCGATGTAGTAACCGTGCACGGCCTCGTCGCGGATGATCAGCCGGATCAGGTCCGCGGTGTTCGTCAGCTGAGCCCGCGAGGAGAAGTGCATCGGCAGGAAGAACCCGGAGTAGAACAGGAACGACTCCAGCAGTGTGGAGGCGACCTTCCGCTTCAGCGGGTCGTCACCGTGGTAGTACTCCAGCACGATGGACGCCTTGCGCTGCAACGCCTCGTTCTGCTCCGACCAGCCGAACGCCTCGTCGATCTCGCGGGTCGTGGCGAGGGTGGAGAAGATCGAGGAGTAGCTGCGGGCGTGCACCGACTCCATGAACGCGATGTTCGTGTAGACGGCCTCCTCGTGCGGGGTCAGCGCGTCGGGGATGAGGGAGACCGCCCCCACGGTGCCCTGGATGGTGTCCAGCAGCGTCAGGCCGGTGAACACGCGCATCGTCAGGACGCGCTCCTCCGGGCTGAGGTTCTGCCACGACTGCACGTCGTTGGACAGCGGCACCTTCTCCGGCAGCCAGAAGTTGCTGGTGAGCCGGTTCCAGATCTCCAGGTCCTTCTCGTCCTGCAGCCGGTTCCAGTTGATCGCGTTGACGCGGTCGATGAGCTTCAACTTCTCCACGGTTCCCTCTCCCCTGACAGCTCGCAGCGCACGCTCAGAGCATGCAGCTGACGCAACCCTCGACCTCGGTGCCCTCGAGGGCCATCTGCCGGATCCGGATGTAGTAGATCGTCTTGATGCCCTTGCGCCACGCGTAGATCTGCGCGCGGTTGATGTCGCGCGTGGTGGCGGTGTCCTTGAAGAACAGCGTCAGGGACATGCCCTGGTCCACGTGCTGCGTCGCCGCGGCGTAGACGTCGATGATCTTCTCGGGGCCGATCTCGTAGGCGTCCTCGTAGAACTCCAGGTTGTCGTTCGTCATGAACGGCGCCGGGTAGTAGACGCGGCCGAGCTTGCCTTCCTTGCGGATCTCGATCTTCGACGCGATCGGGTGGATCGAGGAGGTCGAGTTGTTGATGTAGCTGATCGAACCCGTCGGCGGGACGGCCTGCAGGTTCTGGTTGAAGATGCCGTGCTCGACGACGGACGCCTTCAGGTCGGCCCACTCCGCGCGGGTCGGCAGCACGACCCCGGCCCGGGCGAACAGCTCCTCGACGCGGTCGGTCGTGGGCAGGAAGTCGTTCTCGACGTACTTGTCGAAGAACGTCCCGTCGGCGTAGGCGGAGTTCTCGAACCCCTCGAACGTCTCGCCGCGCTCCCGGGCGATGGCGTTGCTGGCGCGCAGGGCGTGGAACAGCACCGCGGCGAAGTAGACGTTGGTGAAGTCGATGCTCTCGGGGCTGCCGTAGTGCACCCGCTCACGGGCCAGGTAGCCGTGCAGGTTCATCTGGCCCAGGCCGATGGCGTGCGACTTCGCGTTCCCGTTCGCCACCGACGGCACGGACTGGATGTCGCTGGCGACCGAGACGGCGGTCAGCGCGCGGATCGCGGTCTCGACGGTCTGGCCGAGGTTCCCGCCGTCCATCGCCAGGGCGATGTTCAGCGAGCCGAGGTTGCAGGAGATGTCCTTGCCGACCTCGGAGTAGGTGAGGTCCTCGGCCAGGGCGCTGGGCGTGTTGACCTGCAGGATCTCCGAGCACAGGTTCGACATGTTGATGCGGCCGGCGATCGGGTTGGCCCGGTTCACCGTGTCCTCGAACACGATGTAGGGGTAACCGGACTCGAACTGCAGCTCGGCGAGGGTCTGGAAGAACTCGCGGGCCGAGATCTGCGTCTTGCGGATCCGGTCGTCGGCCACCATCTCGCGGTAGTGCTCGGAGACTGCGATGTCGCCGAAGGGCTTGCCGTAGACGCGCTCGACGTCGTACGGGGAGAACAGGTGCATCGGCTCGTTGTTCTTGGCGAGCTCGAAGGTGATGTCGGGGATGACGACCCCGAGGCTGAGGGTCTTGATCCGGATCTTCTCGTCGGCGTTCTCGCGCTTGGTGTCGAGGAACCGCAGGATGTCCGGGTGGTGCGCCGAGAGGTACACCGCGCCGGCGCCCTGGCGCGCGCCGAGCTGGTTGGCGTAGGAGAAGGAGTCCTCCAGGAGCTTCATCACGGGGATGACGCCCGAGGACTGGTTCTGGATCTTCTTGATCGGCGCGCCGTACTCGCGGATGTTGCTCAGCAGCAGCGCCACGCCCCCGCCGCGCTTGGACAGCTGCAGGGCGGAGTTGATGCCGCGGCCGATGGACTCCATGTCGTCCTCGATGCGCAGCAGGAAGCAGGAGACGAGCTCCCCGCGCGAGCCCTTGCCGGCGTTGAGGAAGGTCGGGGTCGCGGGCTGGAAGCGGCCGGTGATGATCTCGTCGACGATGGCGGTGGCGAGCGCCTCGTCGCCCACGGCGAGGGTGAGGGCCGTCATGACGGCGCGGTCCTCGAAGTTCTCGAGGTACTCCTTGCCGTCGAAGCTCTTCAGCGCGTAGCTCGTGTAGAACTTGAACGCGCCCAGGAAGGTGGCGAAGCGGAACTTCGCGGCGTGCGCGCGGTCGGTCAGGGTGCGGACGAACTCGCGGGAGTACTGGTCGAGGACGTGGCCCTCGTAGTACCCCTGCTCGACCATGTGCTCCAGGCGGGCCTCGAAGGAGTCGAAGCGGCGGGTGCGCGGGATGACGTGCTGCAGGAAGTACTGCCGCGCGGCCTCGACGTCGGCCCCGAACTGGATCTTGCCGTCCTCGTCCCAGAGGTTCAGCATCGCGTTGAGCGTGTGGTAGCTCGGCGAGCCCGGGGCCGGTACGGCCTGCACGTCGGGGGTGTCGGAGGTGAGGGTCACAGCGAGTCCAATCCATCGCGCACGCGGCGCACGTCGTCGGGGGTCCCGAAGAGTTCGAAGCGGTAGAGGTGGGGCACCCGGCACTTGGCGGCGACGATGTCGCCGGCCACGGCGTAGTGCTCACCGAAGTTGGTGTTGCCCGCCCCGATGACCCCGCGCAGGAGGGCGCGGTTGGCGGGGTCGTTGAGGAAGCGGATGACCTGCTTGGGCACGGCTCCGGCGCCGCCGCCCCCACCGTAGGTGGGGACGACGAGCACGAAGGGCTCGGTGACGACGAGGGGTTCGTCCCGGGCGTGGAGCGGGATGCGCAGGGCGGGGCGGTCCAGCTGGAGCTTGCCGACGAAGCGGTGCGTGTTGCCGGAGACGCTGGAGAAGTAGACGACGCCGGGTGCCACGGGGACTCCTGCTGGTGCTCTCCGGGGTGGGTCAGACGGAGACGGCGGCCTTGGCCAGCGCGTCGATGCGGTCGGGGCGGAAGCCGGACCAGTGGTCCTCGCCGGCGACGACGACGGGGGCCTGGACGTACCCGAGGGAGCGGACCAGCGCGAGCGCGTCGGCGTCGACGGTCACGTCGACGACCTCGTAGGCCAGGCCCTTGCGGTCCAGCGCGCGGTAGGTCGCCTTGCACTGCACGCAGGACGGCGTGCTGTAGACGGTGATGCTCATCGGGTGTTCCTTCTTCCCTCGGGTCCTGTCATCGGGGTCAGCGCGGTCGAGGCGTCGAGGTGAGGCCTGGGCCGGGAGTCCCGTCCTGCTGGAGTGCTTTGAACACTACCCCTAGGGGGCCGTGTGGAAAACCGGCACAACATGGTGTGTGACAAGGATGTGATTCGCCGTGGTCCGGTGGTCCGGTGGACCGGCGCGGGCCGCAAGCCGCTGACCTGCGACGACACGTCGGAACCACCCGTCTGGCGGATACCCATCGTCAGCAGAGGTAAACGCAGCGTGTTCGGCGTGTCGTGCTGCCTCGGCGTGTCCTCCACAGGCGTCCACCGGCCGGTCCCCACGTCGTCCACACACTCCTCCACAACACCTGGGGGTCCGGACCTACTCCCACCCCCACATGTCGCGTCGTCCCGCAACCCGGGGACCGGCCCGCCGTGGCCCCGGAACAACCCGCCGCAACGCTCCGCCGCGTGCACTCCGGGCCGACTTCACCACCGACGGACCCGGCCTGACGTCGAACGGAGCTCCTCACCGCCTTCCCCGGTGAAGATCGGGACTTCTTCACGTCCGAGCCTGTTGCCCGGGCGCCGGGTGTCCGCCAGGGTGGGTCCCGTGGGCAGCGGCGCCCGTCCACACGCGGCCGACGACCTCGACCCCGCGCCCGGGGCGCCGTCCGGCACGACGACGGGAGATCCTCAGCGATGTTCAGCAAGGTTCTGGTGGCCAACCGCGGCGAGATCGCCGTCCGGGCGTTCCGCGCGGCCTACGAGCTCGGGGCCCGCACCGTCGCGGTCTTCGCGCACGAGGACCGCGCCTCGGTCCACCGCCTCAAGGCCGACGAGTCCTACCTCATCGGCGAGCGCGGCCACCCCGTGCGCGCCTACCTCGACGTCGACGAGATCGTCCGCGTCGCCCGGCAGTCCGGCGCCGACGCCGTCTACCCCGGCTACGGGTTCCTCTCCGAGAACCCCGACCTCGCCCGCGCCTGCGCCGCGCACGGCATCACGTTCGTCGGCCCGCCGCCGGCCGTCCTGGAGGTGGCCGGCAACAAGGTCACCGCCCTGGCCGCCGCCCGCGCCGCCGGGATCACCACCAACCCCTCCTCGGCCCCCTCCGCCGACGTCGAGGCCCTGGTCTCGGCCGCCGACCGGATCGGCTTCCCCGTCTTCGTCAAGGCCGTCGCCGGCGGCGGCGGGCGCGGCATGCGCCTGGTCGAGACCGCCGCGGCGCTGCCCGGGGCCCTGTCCGCCGCGATGCGCGAGGCCGACGGCGCCTTCGGCGACCCGACCGTGTTCCTCGAGCGCGCCGTCGTGAAGCCCCGGCACATCGAGGTCCAGGTCCTCGCCGACGCCACCGGCGAGGTCGTCCACCTCTTCGAGCGCGACTGCTCCCTGCAGCGCCGCCACCAGAAGGTCATCGAGCTGGCCCCCGCGCCGGACCTGGCCCCCGGGATCCGCGAGCGCCTGCACGCCGAGGCCGTCGCGTTCGCCCGCGAGATCGGGTACGTCAACGCCGGGACCGTCGAGTTCCTCGTCGCCACCGCCGGGGAGCGGGCCGGGGAGCACGCGTTCATCGAGATGAACCCGCGCATCCAGGTCGAGCACACCGTGACCGAGGAGGTCACCGACGTCGACCTCGTGCAGTCCCAGCTGCGCATCGCGGCCGGGGAGACGCTGGCGGACCTGGGGCTGGCGCAGGACACCCTGCAGGTGCGGGGCGCGGCGATGCAGTGCCGCATCACCACCGAGGACCCGGCGAACGGGTTCCGCCCCGACACCGGCCGCATCTCGGCCTACCGCTCGGCCGGGGGCGCCGGGGTGCGCCTGGACGAGGGCAACGCCGTCGCCGGGGGTGAGGTCAGCGCCCACTTCGACTCGATGCTGGTGAAGCTGACGTGCCGCGGGAGGGACTTCGCGACGGCCGCGGCCCGGGCCCGGCGCGCGCTGGCCGAGTTCCGCATCCGCGGGGTGACGACGAACATCTCCTTCCTGCGGGCGGTGCTGGAGGACCCCGACTTCCTCGCCGGCCGGGTCGACACCGGGTTCATCGCCGAGCGCCCCGACCTGACGGTCGCCAAGACCCCGAACGACCGCGGGACGCGGCTGCTGACGTACCTGGCCGACGTCACCGTCAACCAGCCGCACGGCGCGGCGCCGACGGGCCTGTCCCCGGCCGAGAAGCTCGTGCGGGCCTCCGGCCGGCCGGCCGACGGGTCCAAGCAGCGCCTGGACGCGCTCGGGGCCGAGGGGTTCGCGGCGTGGCTGCGCGCCGAGCAGCGGGTGCACGTCACCGACACCACGTTCCGCGACGCGCACCAGTCGCTGCTGGCGACCCGCGTCCGGTCCAAGGACCTGCTGGCGATCGCGCCCGCGGTCGCGCGGACCCTGCCGGGCCTGCTGTCCCTGGAGTGCTGGGGCGGGGCGACGTACGACGTCGCGCTGCGCTTCCTCGGGGAGGACCCGTGGGACCGGCTGGCCGCGCTGCGCGAGGCGGTGCCGAACGTCGCGCTGCAGATGCTGCTGCGCGGCCGGAACACCGTCGGGTACACGCCGTACCCGGTCCAGGTGACCGACGCGTTCGTCGCCGAGGCCGCCGCGACCGGGGTCGACGTGTTCCGCGTCTTCGACGCCCTCAACGACGTCGAGCAGGTCCGGCCGGCGATCGAGGCGGTCCGGCGCACGCACGCCGTCGCCGAGGCCGCGCTCTGCTACACCGGCGACCTGTCCGACCCCGCCGAGGACCTCTACACCCTCGACTACTACCTGCGGCTGGCCGAGCAGTACGTCGCGGCGGGCGCCCACGTCCTGGCGGTCAAGGACATGGCGGGGTTGCTGCGCCCGGCGGCGGCGGCGAGGCTCGTCACCGCGCTGCGGGCGGAGTTCCCGCTGCCGGTGCACCTGCACACCCACGACACCGCCGGCGGGCAGCTCGCCACCCTCACCGCGGCGATCGCCGCCGGGGTCGACGCCGTCGACGTCGCCAACGCGGCCCTGTCGGGGACGACGAGCCAGCCGTCGATGTCGGCGCTGATCGCCGCGACCGCGCACACCGAGCGGGAGACCCCGCTGGACCTGCGGGCGGCGACGGACCTGGAGCCGTACTTCGAGGCCGTCCGCCGCGTCTACGCGCCCTTCGAGTCCGGGCTGCCCGGTCCCACGGGCCGCGTGTACGACCACGAGATCCCCGGCGGGCAGTTGTCGAACCTGCGCCAGCAGGCCATCGCCCTGGGCCTGGGTGAGCGGTTCGAGCAGATCGAGACGACGTACGCCGCCGCCGACGCCGTCCTGGGCCGGCTGGTGAAGGTCACGCCGAGCTCGAAGGTCGTCGGGGACCTGGCGCTGCAGCTGGTCGCGCAGGGCGTCGACACCCCGGAGGCGTTCGCGAAGTTCGCCGACGACCCCGCCGCGTTCGACGTCCCCGACTCCGTGATCGGTTTCCTCGCCGGTGACCTGGGCACCCCGCCGGGCGGCTGGCCCGAGCCGTTCCGCAGCAGGGCGCTGGCCGGGCGGAACGTGAAACCCGCCACCGCCGAGCTGACCGAGCAGGACGCCGGACTGCTGGCGACCCCGGGCCGGGAGCGGCGGCGGACGCTGAACCGGCTGCTGTTCCCCGGCCCCACGCGCGACTTCGAGACGCACCGCGCCACGTACGGCGACACCTCGGTGCTGGACACCCTGGACGCCCTGTACGGCCTACGGCCCGGGGTCGAGCACGTCGTCCACCTCGAACCCGGGGTGGACCTCATCGCCGGGCTGGAGGCGGTCTCCGACGCCGACGACCACGGGATGCGGACCGTGCTGGCGACGCTGAACGGGCAGCTGCGGCCGATCCAGGTGCGGGACCGGTCGATCACCGTGGACGTGAAGGCCGCCGAGAAGGCCGACCCGGCGAACCCGGCGCACGTCGCCGCCCCGTACGCCGGGACGGTCACGTTGCAGGTCGCCGCGGGTGACGCCGTCGAGGCCGGGCAGGTCGTGGCGACCATCGAGGCCATGAAGATGGAGGCGGCGATCACCGCGCCGCGGGCGGGGGCGGTGGCGCGGCTGGCGCTGGACGGGGTGCAGAACGTCGACGGCGGGGACCTGGTCCTGCAGCTGTCCTGACGGCTGTCCCGCCTGACCCGCCTGACCCGGTGACCGGGTCAGGCGGGGACGGTGACGTCGAAGACGAGGACGTCGGCCAGCAGCGGACCGACGAACTCCTTGAACCGGGCGTGCTCGGGGTCGTGGTGGGCGGGGTCGGGGGCGACGGGGTCCCCGACGTAGTAGTTCCGGTCGCCCTCGGAGGCGAACGTGACGACGATCCCGTGCTCGAACCCGCCGCCGGCGCCCTCGGGGCTGGTCTGCTCCCCCGCCTCCAGGGAGACGACGTACGGTTCGCCGTCGCGCGGGGAGGCGGCGAGGGCGCGGAACCGGGTCAGCACCTCCTGCCGCTGGTCGGGGCCGACCTCGTCGCGGTAGCGGAACAGGACGACGTGCCGGACGAGGCCGGGGCGGTGACCGCGGGCCGTGATCGTGGCGGGGTCGAGGTCGGGCACGTGGGCATGCTGCCAGTGCGGCGCCCGGTCCGCGCGCGCTCCGGCGTCCCCGGGGACCACCCCCGGTGGTCCCCGGAGACGCCGAACCCCTCAGGCCAGGTAGCCGGGGAGGTCCTCGGCCAGGGTCGGCCCGGTCGGGTGCCAGTCGAGCAGCGCCCGGGTCCGGTCGCTGGACGCGGCGGCCGGGAGCCCGAGGAAGAACCCGATCCAGCCGATCTCCTCGGTCGCCCGCGCCGGGTCGACGGACTCGACGGGCAGGCCGAGCCCTTCGCCGATGGCGGTGGCGATGTCCCGGGTGGGGATGCCCTCCTCGGCGACGACGTGCAGCCGGGTCCCGGCGGGGGCGCTCTCCACGGCGAGCCGCACGGCGCGGGCGGCGTCGGTGACGTGCACGGCCGCCCACCGGTTCGTCCCGTCCCCGACGTACCCGGACCGTCCCGCGGCGCGGGCGGCGGCGACGAGGGCGGCGAGGAAACCGTGGTCCCCGGTGCCGTGCACGGTGGGGGCGAAGCGGGCCGCGACGGCCCGCACCCCGCGGTCGGCGTAGTCGAGGGCGAGGCGTTCGGACCCGCCGCGGGGGGAGTCCGGGCCGACGGCGGGGTTGACGACGTCCTCGGTGAGCAGGCGGCCGTCGCCGAGGCCGGCCAGGCCGCTGGCCAGCAGGAACGGGCGGTCGGAACCGGCGAGTTCGTCGGCGATGGTCTGCACCGCAGCCCGCTCGGCCGCGTTGGAGGCGGCGGGGTCGGTGAAGTCGTGCTTGTTGGCGAGGTGGACGGTGCCGTCGGTGGAGCGGGCGCCCTCGCGCAGGGAGGCGAGGTCGTCGAGGTCGCCGCGCAGGACGTGGACCCCGCGGGCGCGCAGGGCGGCGGCCGAGGCGTCCGAGCGCGCGAGGGCGAGGACCTCGTGGCCGGCGGTGAGGAACTCCTGGACCGCGTGGGAACCGATCCAGCCGGATGCGCCGGTGACGAAGACACGCACGGGAACCTCCTGAGATGTGATGTCGTGATGTGACATCACCGTAGACCACGATGTCAGGATCTGTCATCACCTAGGATGGGGCCATGGCGCGATGGGCACCCGGGTCCGGCGAGCGGCTGCAGGCCGCCGCCCTGGAACTGTTCGACGAACAGGGCTACGACCGGACGACCGTCTCCCAGATCGCCCAGCGCGCCGGCGTGACCGACCGCACCTTCTTCCGCCACTTCGCCGACAAGCGCGAAGCCCTCTTCGGCGGCAGCGAGCGCCTCCAGGCGGTGTTCACCGACGCCGTCGCGAACTCCCCCGCCACCGACCCCGCGGGACTGACCGCCGACGCCCTGCGGGCCGCGGCCGGGTTCTTCCCCGAGGACCGCCGGCCCTGGGCGCGCCGCCGGGCGGCCGTCGTCGAGGCCCACCCCGCGCTCGCCGAACGCGAGGAGCTGAAGATGGCCGTGCTGGCGGACGCCGTCGCGGCCGCCCTGCGCGGGCGCGAGGTCCCCGAACCCACCGCGAGCCTGCTGGCCCACTCGACGATCACCGTGTTCCGGGTCGCCTTCGGCACCTGGGTCGCCGAGGAGCCCGGCCGCACCGTGGACGAGATCCAGCGGGCCACCCTCGCCGTCCTGCGCTCAGCCCTCGCCGAGCAGCCCCGGGAGGTCCCGGGCGGCCGGAGGCGCTGAGGGACCTCAGACGCGCGCGCGCCGGCCCGTCGAGCGCCGGACGACGAGTTCGGGCTCGAACACGACCTGCTGCGCGGGGCGGCCCTCGACGTGCGCCAGCAGCAGTTCGACCGCGGTGCGCCCCAGCAGTTCGCGCGGCTGGCGCACCGACGTCAGCGGCACCGACGCCGTCGCGGCGAACCCGATGTCGTCGTAGCCCACCACGGCCAGCTCGTCGGGGACCCGCACCCCCCGCCGGACGCACTCGTTGAGGACGCCCAGGGCCAGCAGGTCGTTCGCGCAGAACACCGCCGTGGGGCGCTCGGCGGGGGCCTGCGACAGGAACCGGGCCGCGGCCTGCGAGCCGGCCCGCACCGACAGGCCCGTCGTGTTGACCACCTGGACGTCCCCGGCCGCGCCCACGGCCTCGCGCACGCCCCGCAGCCGCTCCTCGACCTGCCGCAGCGGCGTCGCGACCCCGACGTAGGCGATGCGGCGGTGCCCGGTCCCCACGAGGTGCTCCCCCGCCAGCCGCCCCCCGAGGACGTCGTCGACGGCCACGGACGACGGCCCGCCGGAGGCCGCGCCCCGGTCCACCAGCACGACCGGGGTCCCGTGGTCGCGCACCTCGGTCAGCGCCGCGCTCGGCGCGTCGTGCACGGGGGTCAGCAGGACGCCGAGGACGCGCTGCTGGTCCAGCCGGCGCAGGTGCCGGGCCTCGCGGTCGGCGGAGTTCGCGCTGTTGCACATGACGACGAGGGCGTCGTGGTCCTCGGCGACGTCCTCGGCCGCGGCGATGACGTCGGTGAAGAACGGGTTGGCGACGTCGAGGACGACCATGGCGATGGTCCGGCTCACCCCGGCCCGCAACTGGCGGGCGGACTCGTTGCGCACGAAGCCGAGCTCGGCGATCGCGTCCTGCACGCGCGTGCGCAGCGCCTCCGAGACCACCTCGGGACGGTTCAGCACGTTGCTCACCGTGCCCAGCGACACCCCGGCCCGCTGGGCCACCTCCTTGACGGTCGCCATGACCCCAATGTCCCAGACCGGTCCGCGCCGCAGGCCGTCCCGTCAGTCCAGGTGGAAGTACTCGACGAGCTGCTCGCGCGGCCGGTCCCCGGCGGCCCCGGCCGGGGCGGGCTGGAAGAAGCGCGACATCGTCGCCTCCCAGCGCGCCGAGACGTCCTCGGCCGCCATCGCGGCCGTCGTGGCGGCGAAGTCGTCGGTCTCGCAGTACCCGACCACGAGGCCGTCCTCGGCGCGCAGGAACAGCGAGTAGTTCCGCCAGCCGGTGCGGGTGAGGGCTTCGAGCATCTCGGGCCAGACGTCCGCGTGGACCCGCAGGTACTCGGGGACCAGCTCCGGCCGCAGGTGCAGCAGGAAGCACGCCCGTTCCGTCATCGACGATCCTCCTCGACCGAGGCGCTCTGAGACGATTCAAAGCGCGGGTCGAGTCTGGCCCGCGGGTCCGGACGCGTCAAGCTCCCCGACGGGGGGGCCGGACGGTGCGGGGGTTCGGATCGTCGGCCCCTCGCTGTCGGTGATCGGCAGCGGAGGGCCAACGATCCGAACCCCCGCCCGCCCGGCGACACCCGTCCGGGCGACAAGACCCCCTCGGTCGATCAAGCTCGGTGCCGTGGCCGCCGATCAGCCGGGTGTGAGTGAGACCTTCCGCCTCGTGACCCGCAGCGACTTCGACGGGCTGGTCTGCGCCGTCCTCCTGCGCCAGCTCGAGCTCGTCGACGAGATCACCTTCGTGCACCCCAAGGACGTGCAGGACGGGGCGGTGGAGATCACCGGCCGGGACATCCTGACCAACCTGCCCTACGACCCGCGTGCGCACCTGGTGTTCGACCACCACCACTCCGAGACGCTGCGCAACGCCGGGGCCGACAACCACGTCATCGACGCCGACGCCCCGTCGGCGGCCCGCGTCGTCTACGACCACTACGGCGGCGCGGCGCGCTTCCCGAAGATCTCCGACGAGCTGATGCGCGCGGTGGACCAGGCCGACTCCGCCCAGTACTCCGTCGAGGAGATCCTGGAACCGACCGGCTGGACCCTGCTGAACTTCCTCATGGACTCGCGCACCGGCCTGGGCCGCTTCCGCGACTTCCGCATCTCCAACTACCAGCTGATGATGCAGCTCATCGACGCCTGCATCGACTACCAGGACGTCGAGGAGATCCTGGCGCTGCCCGACGTCGCCGAGCGCGTCGAGCTGTTCCGCGCCCAGGCCGCGCTGTTCGAGGCCCAGCTGCGGCGGGTCACGACGCTGCACGGCGACGTGGCCGTGCTGGACCTGCGCGAGGAGGAGACGATCCACGCCGGCAACCGGTTCTTCGTGTACGCCCTGTTCCCGCAGGCCCGCGTCTCGATGCACGTGATGTGGGGGCGGGCCAAGCAGAACACCGTGTTCGCCGTGGGGAAGTCGATCGTCGACCGCACCTCCCCCGTCGACGTCGGTGCGGTGTGCCTAGAGTACGGCGGCGGCGGTCACGTGGCGGCCGGGACCTGCCAGGTGCCCCACGAGGACTCCGAGCGGGTCCTGGGCGAGCTCGTCGCGAAGCTGCGGGCCCGCGACTGAGGGGCCCGTGCCCCCCCGCTGACCTGCGGCAGGTTTGCGGTGATCGCGATCGCGGTACTGCGGGGGGTGCGGTGGGGTCGGGCGCCTGGAGGGGCGAGCGGAGTGGTGCACACCGCCACGGTGGGGATCCGGGGTGACACTCGATCCACCGGAACGCGCACCCGGCCCCACCGTCCCCCTCGCCGTCCACACCCGTGAACACGTCCAGCGACGTGGAGAGTGTCTAGACTCCCGGCCATGACCACCCGCGAGGACGTGCAGGAGGCCGACGGCGGCCGCGGCCCGGTGAAGTCGGCCGAGCGCACCGTGCGGATCCTGCAGGCGCTGGCCCAGCCGCCGTACGTCCTGACCGTCGCGCAGCTGCAGGAACGGACCGGCTACCCGCGCTCCAGCCTGCACGCGCTGCTGCGCACGCTCGTCGACCTGCGCTGGATCGAGCCGCCCGCCGCGACCGGCCCCGGCGCCGGCGGGTACGGCATCGGCTCCCAGGCCCTGCTCACCGGCACCGCCTACCTCGACCGCGACGCGGCGCTGCCGCTGGCGCTGGCCACCGTGGAGGCCGTGCGCGACGAGACGCGCCGCACCACGCACGTCGCCCGCCTCGACGGCGCGAACGTCGTCTACCTCGCGACCCGCGACGCCCCCGACGCGCACCGCAACCTCTCCCGCGTGGGCCGGTACCTGCCCGCCTACGCCACCTCGCTGGGCAAGGCGCTGCTGGCCGAGCGGACCGCCGCCGAGCTCGACGCGCTGCTGCCGGACGGGCCGTTCCCCGCGCTCACCCCCGACACGGTGCCCGACCGGGCGGCGCTGGAGGCCGAGCTGGTCGAGGTCCGCGCCCGCGGCTGGGCGCTCGAACGCGGGCAGAACCTGGCCGGCACCGTCTGCGTGGGCGTGCGCGTGGAGTACCGCATCCCCGCCAGCGACGCCCTCAGCTGCAGCATGCCCGCCGAGGAGGCCACCGACGCCGAGGTCGAGCGCGTCGCCGGGATCCTCACCCGGCACGCGGCGCGGCTGGCGGGGGAACTGCGGGCCGCGGGCATCCGCTGACCTCCCCCGGCGGCGGTGCCGGCGGACCCGGTGGCGAAAATCCCCGGGTCCGGGGCGTGAGCCGGCGCCTGACGGGGTAGGCCACCGGTGAGACACCCGACGACGGAGGTAGCCATGTCCCAGGACCAGACCGAACCCCAGGACCCGCAGGAGCAGTTCTCCCAGCCGGACTCCGAGGGCGAGCAGATCCCCCACCCCGGGCGCACGCAGGAGATGGGCGACGAGCCCGACCACGGGGAGGACTCCTACCGGGGCAGCAACCGCCTGGAGGGCAAGAAGGCGATCATCACCGGCGGGGACTCCGGCATCGGGCGCGCGGTCGCGATCGCGTTCGCCCGCGAGGGCGCCGACGTCCTCATCGCCTACCTGCCCGAGGAGGAGGAGGACGCGCGCACGACGATCGGTCACGTCGAGCGGGCCGGGCGCAAGGGCGTCGCGGTGCCCGTGGACCTGCGCGAGGAGGACGCCTGCCAGCAGGTCGTCGACCGCGCCGTCGCGGAGTTCGGGCGCATCGACGTGCTGGTGAACAACGCCGCCTACCAGATGGCGCAGCCGGGCGGCATCGAGGACATCACCACCGAGCAGTTCGACCGGGTGCTCAAGACGAACCTGTACGCCATGTTCTGGTTGTGCAAGAAGGCCGTTCCGCACATGCGGCCCGGGTCCACCATCATCAACACCTCCTCCATCCAGGCCTACCAGCCCTCCCCGCCGCTGCTGGACTACGCCACCACCAAGGCCGGCATCGTGAACTTCACCAAGGGTTTGGGCCAGATGCTGGCCGAGAAGGGGATCCGGGTGAACTCGGTGGCTCCCGGCCCGATCTGGACGCCGCTGATCCCGGCGACGATGCCGGAGGAGAAGGTGGAGACCTTCGGCGAGGACGTCCCGCTGGGGCGGGCGGGGCAGCCGGCCGAACTCGCGCCGGCGTACGTGTTCTTCGCCTCGCAGGAGTCGAGCTACATCACCGCCGAGGTCCTCGGCGTGACCGGCGGCTCGCCCCTGGCGTGAACCCGACCGCGTGACCGGCGCGGGGCCCCGCCCCGCGCCGGTCGCCGGCCACGCCGTGGCGTGGGGCGCGGTGACGGCGGGCGGACGCAGGTCCTCCTCGCCGTGCACGTCACCCCGCGGGGTCGATCAGGTAGCGGTGCACCGGGCGGGCCAGCAACCGCTGCAGCAGGTTCAGCCGCACGTCGCGGTGCCGCCGCAGGTGCCCGGGAGGGCGAGGGCCCCGCCGGCCGCTGCGGTACCAGGCGTCGAGGGCGTCGGCGCTGCGGCGCAACGCGTCAGCCGCGACCACGGGATCAGCCAGCTCCCCCGCCACCGCCGAGTCCGCCAGTCCCAGGTGCTCGCGCACCAGGCTCAGCCGCAGGTCGCGCGCGAAGCGCCGCGCCCCCTCACCCAGCCCACCCGGGTCCAGGGGCTCCCGGGCGTCGAGCTCCCCGTCCAGCACCGCCGCGGACAGTTCGGAGTCGTGGGTCCAGGAACGTCGGCACAGGTTGTCGCTGCGCACGCACGCCCACACGTCGTCGATGACGCAGACCGTGGAGTGGACGTACACGGGCCGGCCCCGGTCGTTCTCCACGTCGTAGACCTCCACCCGGTCCCCACCGGCGGCCCGCAGCACGCGCAGCGCGTCGACCTGACCGATCTGCTGCGCGGGCGCGGTCAGCCAGGAGTTCGCCTTCGGGGCCCGGGGCACCACCAGCACCAGGCGCAGCGCGGGGTCGGCGCGCAACGCCCGCGCGAACGGACGGGCCGCCAGGGCGGAGTACAGGAACTGGTCCTCGACGTAGACCAGCCGCCTCGCCCGCTGCAGCGCCTTGGCGTGGCCCGCGGCGACGCTGAACTCCCCTCGCGGGGCGAAGGGGTAGGGCGGTCGGCGGAGCGGGTAGGTGCGCAGCAGCTGCACGGTGCACGTGCCCGCCACCGGCGGGGGCGGGGTCTGCGCAGGCAGTTCCCGCCGTCGGCGCAGAACCCCCAGGACCTTCCGGTCGAGGACGTCGGACCACCGCTGCCAGGGCAGGTTCGACAGGGGCGCGGGATCCTCCCACCGTTCCCGGAAGACGGTCTCCACGTCGTGAACCGCCGGGCCGCGGATCTCCGAGTGCACGTCGTGCCACGGCGCTCGCCGCCCGTAGGGACGCGAGAGCGGCAGCGCCTGGGGGTCGGAGCGGTGCCGCGGGTCGTCCCGGCGACCGTGGGCGACGTCGATGCCGCCGACGAAGGCGACGTCCTCGTGCGGGCGTCCCGCGTACCGCACGACGAAGAACTTCTGGTGGTGGCTGCCGAGGACGCGCACCCGCTGGTCGAGGAGCACCTCGGCGTGCCGGCCCCGCACCCGCCGCGCCAGACGGCGGTTGCGCTGCAGGGAGAAGCGGTGGACGTCGCGCGGGGTGCGCCAGACCAGGCCCTTGACCACGACCCCGCGCCGGGCCGCGGCGGTGAGGACCCGGGCGAGGGTGGGGCCGTCCTCGCGCAGGCGCTGCCCGGGATCCGACATCCACTGCGCGAAGAGGACGACGTCACCGCGCCCGGCGGCCTCCACCGCGCCGGCGAGGGCGTCGAAGAAGCGGGCGCCGTCGACCAGGGGCCGCACCGCGTTGCCCTCGCGGAAGGCGGGCAGTCGCGTGGCCGGGTTCCCCCGCTCGGGTCCGCTCAACAGCCACCGCTCGTGGAGGGCCGACGCCCGGTCCGCCCCCGGCAGGACCGGTCGGGAGTGCGCTGCTGACCGCGGGTCAGCCGGGCTGCGTGAGCCGGCGGGGGGCTGGGGGCGGGACATGCCCCGAGCATCTCCCGCCCGGGCGGCCACCGCCTGCGCGGACCTCCGGCCGCCGGGTCCGCCCGCGCACGGGTGCGCGCCCTGCGGGCCCTTCCCGGCCCGTCCGCTGCCGGGTGGGGACGCCGCCACCGTCACCGGTGGGCGCGGCGGGGGATCTGCGTGGCGAGCTTGCCGCCGGAGACGTCCAGCAGGGCCCCGGTGATGTAGCCCGCGGCGTCGCTGGCGAGGAAAACCAGGAGGTCGGCGATGTCGTCGGCGCTCCCCCACCGCCGCAGCGACAGGGTGTCGAGCAGTTCGTCGGCCTGCTCGGCGGGCAGGTCGGCGAAACCGTTCATGGCGGTCGGGACCATGCCGGGCGCGTAGGCGTTCACGGTGATGTCGTGCGGGCCGAGCTCGGAGGCCAGGACGCGGGTGAACTGCACGACGGCGGCCTTGGAGGCGGCGTAGGCGGCGCTGCCGACGCTGGGGACGATCGCGGCGAACGAGGCGGCGTTGAGGATGCGGCCGCGACGGCGGGGCTTCATCACCTCGGCGACGGCCTGGCTGACGAGGAACACCCCGCCGACGTTGACGTCGAGGCACTGCCGGAACCGTTCCCAGGTGAGGTCCGCGACCCGGCCCTCGACGTTGATCCCGGCGTTGTTGACGAGGACGTCGACGGTCCCGAACTCGGTGACCGTGCGGTCGACGGCGGCCTGGACGGAGGCGGGGTCGGTGACGTCGCAGCCGACCTGGAGGACCCCCGGTTCCGCGGGGGCCTCGAAGGCGCGGTCGAACCCGGCGACGCGGGCACCCTCGGCGACGAAGCGACGGGCGAGGGTGCGGCCGATCCCGCGGCCCGATCCGGTGACGACGACGACGCGGTCGGACAGGTCGAGGTGCACGAGTTCCCCTCCAATGAGCATATTATTGGAACCCGAACCTACGACCCGAGGAGCCGACGTGCAACGAGTGCTGTGGATCACCGGGGCCGGGTCGGGGATGGGGCAGGCCGTCGCCCGGTCCGCGTCCCACGCCGGGTGGACCGTCGTCCTGTCCGGCCGGCGGCCCGGAGCGTTGCGGGACACCGCCTCCTCCCTGCCCGGCCCGGTGCTCGAACTGCCCCTCGACGTCCGCGACGGCGACGCCGTCCGCGCCGCCCGCGCCCGCGTCGTCGCCGAGTTCGGCCGCATCGACGCCCTCGTCCTCGCCGCCGGCCGCAACACCCCGCGCCGGCAGTGGGACGACCAGGACGTCGAGGAGTTCCACGACGTCGTCGCCGTCAACCTCGGCGCCGTCGTCACCGTCCTCGACGCCGCCCTGCCGGACCTGCGCGCCCGCTCCGGCGTCGCCGTCGTCATCTCCTCCTACGCCGGGTGGGCGTTCCACCCCAGCGCCGGGGTCGCCTACTCCGCCAGCAAGAGCGCCCTGTCCTCGGTGGTGCGGACCCTGAACGCCGGCGAGGCCGCGCACGGCGTCCGCGCCACCCACCTGTGCCCCGGCGACGTCGACACCGACTTCCTCGCCCAGCGACCGCAGGTCCCCGACGCCACCGCCCGCGGGCGCATGCTCACCGCCGACGACGTCGCCCGCACCGTGCAGTTCGTCCTGGACTCCCCCGCGCACGTCCGCATCGACGAACTCGTGGTCTCGCCGGTCTCCCCGCGGTGAGGAGCCCCGCGTTCCGCCGCGTCCTCGACGAGATCGGCTCGGCCGTCGTCGGCGGCGAGTTCGCCGAGGGGTCCCGGACGTCGGTGGACGCGCTCGTCGACCGGACGCTGGCCTCCCGCAGCATCGTCCGGGAGGCCACCCGCGTCCTGGCCGCGCTGGGCCTGCTGTCGGCGTCCCCGCGCGTCGGGCTCGTCGTGCAGCCGGCGGGCGCGTGGAACCTGCTGGACCCCCAGGTGGTCCGCTGGCGGCTCGCCGGTCCGGCCCGCGAGCGGCAGCTGCGGGAACTGCGGGAACTGCGGGCCGCGCTCGAACCCGCCGCCGCGCGGGCCGCCGCCGCCCACGCCACCCCGGCGGCGCGGACCCGGCTGCGGGAACTGGCGCACCGGCTCGCCCCGACCGCGGACTTCCCCCGCCTCGACGCCGAACTGCACGACCTGGTCCTGCGGTCCTCCGGGAACGCCCTGTTCGTGCACCTCGCGAACGTCGTCGGGCTCGCCGTCCACGACCGCGCCGGCGTCGACCCCGACCCGCACGACGTCGTGCTGCACGCCGCCCTGGCCCGCGCCGTCGCCGACGCCGACGCCGACGCCGCGGACGCGGCGGTCCGGGAGATCGTCGCGCGGACTCAGCCCAGCGAGTCGACCACCGTGATCAGCGGCGCGTAGAGCCGCATCGCGTCCAGCGCCCGGGCGTGCTCGACGTCACCGGCCCCCGCGCACGCGTCGGCCACGACCGTGACGGCGACCCCGGCGTCCGCGGCCGCCAGCGCCGTCGACAGCACGCAGCAGTCGGTCGAGACCCCACCCAGGACGATCGGGGTCCCACCGGTGAGGGCGGCCAGCTCCGGCCCCCACTTGCCGAACGTCGGCGCCGTCACGACCGGCCGGCCCGGCGCGGCGAACCCGTCGACGAGCGCGTACAGCGGGTCGCCGTCCGGGACCCGGGCGAAGGCGAACTCCTCGTAGTACGGCACCCACGCCCCCCACGGCCGCTCCGGTGCCACGAAACGGGTGAGGACGACGTTCGGCGCGAACCGCTCCACCAGCCGCGCGCACCCGGCGGCCGCGGCCTCGAACCGCGGGGCCGCCCACGGGCTGTCGGGCGAGGCGAAGATGCGCTGCAGGTCGATCAGGACGAGCCACGGCGTCTGGGTCACGGCCGCGACGCTACCGGGGTGCGGCAGAGTCCTCCCGTGAGCACTCGACACCAGATCTCCAGCGGCGCGGCCTGGGAGGACGTCGTGGGGTACTCCCGCGCCGTCCGCGTCGGCGACCACGTCAGCGTGGCGGGGACCACCGCCGCCGGACCGGACGGGCCGGTCGGCGGCGACGACGTCGCCGAGCAGACCCGCGCCTGCCTGGTGAGGATCCGCGCGGCGCTGCTGGAGGCCGGCGCCACCCTGGAGGACGTCGTGCGCACGCGGATGTTCGTCACCGACATCTCCCGCTGGGAGGAGGTGGGCCGCGTGCACGGGGAGTTCTTCGGGCACGTGCGCCCCGCCGCGACGATGGTCGAGGTGAGCCGCCTCATCGAACCCGGCCTGCTCGTCGAGATCGAGGCCGACGCGGTCGTCGCGCGCTGACCCCACCCGCCGGGCTACCCGCCCGCCGGGCGCAGGTGCTCGGCGTCCACCCACGCCTCCACCAGGACGGGGTCGTCGCCCGGCACGACGTACACCACCCGCCCCCGCCACCCGTGGGGGCCGCGGACCCACGCCACGACGACCCCCGGCCACGGGTCGCCGCCGTCGGTGGCCCGGACCCAGCAGTGCCGCACCGCGGGCCGCTCGCCGCGGGCCTGCCGCTCGCGGAGCACGTCGTACAGCGGGCGCTGCCCGTCCCTGCGCAGCTGGCCACCGGACACCGTTCGAGGATGCCACGGATTCGAACGCCCGTTCGACCGGGCCGCGCGGGGCCGTGGCCGGCTCGTGCGGTGTCCCAGGACATCGGTGACGCTCCTCGTGGTGCTTCCCCGGTCGCCCGCTCCGGGCGAGGGACGTGCCTGACGTTCGGCGGGTCGGCTTCGACTTCGCGGTCATGTCGATTTCCGGGTGTTCTCGTCAGAGCGCCTCATCGACGATCCGCTATGTTGACAGTGTGGCCGTCATCGAGTCCGCCGAGGTGCTGCTGAAGGACGCGCGCCTGCGTGCGGGATTGACGCAGGCTCAGCTGGGCCAGCGCGCCGGCGTGACCCAGAGCGTGATCAGCGCCTACGAGTCCGGGCAGCGCCAGCCCTCCCTGCCCACCCTGCTGCACCTGCTGCGCGCCAGCGGTCACCTGCTCGACGTCTCGCTGATCCCCACCGGCTCCCCACCCACCGCTCCGCTGTCCGGGCCCCTGGGACAGCGCCTGCGCCGACACCGGCGCAGGGTCAAGACGATCGCCGCCGCTCACGGCGTGCACCACGTCCGCGTCTTCGGCAGTACCGCCCGCGGTACTGAACGCGCCGACTCCGACGTCGACCTGCTCGTGGACCTGCCCGCCGGGACGGGGCTGTTCACCCTGGGACGCCTGCGCCGGGACCTGGAAGATCTCCTCGAGGCCCCCGTCGACCTGGTTCCCGAGGACGGGCTCAAACCCGAGGTGCGCGCGAACGTCGAAGCGGACCTGGTGCCCCTGTGAACTCCACGACGGGGATGACGACGGAGATGGCGACGGGGAGAACGGTGGTGTTCACGTGAGCCGGCGCGCCTGCCAGCGACTGCTGGACGTGCGAGCGGCCTTGGACGCCATCGGCGCCCACACCCGCCGCGGGGACCTCTCCGACGGTCTCGTCTTCGATGCGGTCCGGGTTCGCCTGATCGAGATCGGCGAAGCCGTCAAGGCCCTCCCCGACGAGGTGCTGGCCGGCGAGCCGAGCCTGCCGTGGTCGGAGATCGCCCGCATGCGCGACCACCTCGCCCACCGCTACTTCGACACCACCCATTCCATCGTCGCCGCCACCGTCAGCCAGGACCTCCCCGAGCTTCGACGCGCCATCGACCGTCTGCTGGAGACGACCTGGGACTGACGCTGCAGAACGCGCGGTCATCCCGCGTTGTGCGCGTTGTTCAGACCGGCAGAGCTGAACGGCGCAGCACTTCGCTCCGGGTGGTGGTGCCTGCAGCCTTGATCAGCAGACCCGGTGAAGATCACGGGTGAACGGCTCGGCCTTCTCCGTCACCGGCCATGCTGCCGACGTGGAGTCCTTCCTAGCCCTGCTCATCCTGGCCCTCCTGGCAGCAGCAGGCATCACCGTCCTGTTCGCCATCGTGGCGGCCCTGGCCACGCCCCCACGTCGAGCGGCGGCGACACTCCTGGCTCTGGCCGCCGGCGGGCTCACCGCCGTTTGGGTCGTGCTCAGCTACCGAGGCGGCGTCCGCGCCGATGAAACCGGAACCAGCGGCAACATCCTCGACGACGTCGCCTGGCTGGTGGCTGCCCTCGCCCTCAGCCTCAGCTCCCTGCTCCTGGGCGCCCGGCACCGCCGGCACCAGTCCTCGCCCTGCTGACCTCCTGGTTCCTCGCCGCCTTCACCGACCGCGCGGTCATCCCGCGATCTGTGCGCGGTTGCCGGCGGCCGAGACGTCACGGTCCTGCCGATGTCGGGAACCTTGGTCATGCCTGCTGGCAGCTGTCCAAGTTCTCCAGTGCAGCGACGTCGGCACAGCGCACGTGGTGCCATTCCCCGGGTCCGAAGGAGTCCGCGGTGGCGTCGGTGAAGACCTCCAAGCCCCCACCGGGTAACGCCCGGTAGTACGTCTTGATCGGGTCCCCCTCCGTGGTCGGACGCGTCACGACGACCTCAGCTCCATCGCGCTGCGCGTCGGAGCTGAGCAGACAGTCCTTCAAATCCGCCGGAACGGACTCCCCCTGGAAGACGGTGATCGCAGTGCACTGCGGTAGGGCAGAGCGTTCCCGGAACGCCGCCGGAGCTCGCTCAGAATCGGGGGCCTCGACCACGGCGCTCTGCTCTGAAGTCGTCGCTGCCGAGCTCGTGCTGGTCGGCGCAGTCGGTGGCGGCGCATCGCTAGAACAGCCCGAACCTGTCAGGAGCCCCACGGCGGCCATGAGCGCCAGACAGCCAGATCGCACGGTAGCCATACAGCCAGTGAAGCAGCGGCAGGCTCTCGAGGGCGGGGTTCGGTAACCAGCAAGGACGCGGGCGACGTCACGGTCATCCCGCGGTGCGCGGGCGACCATGGCTGTGTACTCTCCTTCGGCTTCAAGACCGGCTGCCTAGCCTGGGGCGCACTCGCCAGATTGGAAAGGAGCGTGAGGTCACGTGGAGCTCTTCAGCCGACTTAGAGCTCAGCTGCGCTCTCGCCAACAGCCCGACGACGACGCCCGCTCTCCTGCCCGCGGGTCCTACCCCGGTGACCGAGCCGTCTTGATCGACCTGCTGCTGCACCGTGACACCTTCATCGTTGCCGCCACCGCCGCTCAGGTCCTGCGCTACCGCGATACCGCCGCTGTGGGACTGGTGCTGGAAGCACTGAGCGATCCATGCTGCGATGACGAGCTCGAGGATTGGCTGCTCGACGCCTTCCTGGGCACCTATGTCGGTGCCGACTGGGACTTCCAGCCGCTGCATCAGCTGGCCGAGCAAGCCTGCGCGCAGTCGCCGCAGACCCGCTCGACAGGCATGACCCGTCTCAGTGACTGGCTCGCCAACGCAGACGGCGGCGCTTAGGAACCGCCCGGTCATCCCCTCGTCCGGGCGGCCGGAGACGTCACGGTCATCCCGCGTTGTGCGCGCCGTCGCCGGCGACCAGCGACGGCGCGGTCCTGCCGATGGGCGCTAAGTCTGAGACCACGTGCTCGGCTACGCCGGATGACGCGTCCACTGCTCCACCCGGAGCACTGCCGCGCCCGCCACGTGACCGGCCAGCAACTTCGTGAAGTACACCGGCGCGAACCACGGCGCACCGGGCGAGGCCCCCAGCACCCGCCACAACACCACCCCACCCGCCGTCGCCAGCACACCCACGACCCGACGGGTGCGCGGATCCCTGACGCCCTCGATCGCGGTAGCCGACACCAGCACGTAGCCGTACTCCGCGACCGCGCGCCTCCACCGCCACCGCCCCGCCGGCGCACCGTCCAGCCACGCGAGGACGAAGGGGTGCAGGTGAGCAGCGCAGAAGAGCAGGCGCTGACGTGGTCCCTGTCCCGGGCGGTGGTACCAGCGCGCCGCAGCAGGAGTGTTGTTGCACCACGCCCCACCCCACAGGTCCAGCGCCATGATCCGCACCAGTGCGTCTCTCGCGGCGCTGCCCCTGAGCCGGCGGACGCCGGGAACGGCCAGCCGTGGAGCGAGCACGGCTCCGGCCAGACCGAGCCCGATGCTGCCGGCGTTCTCCAGCGGTCCAGCCCCGGGGCCTGCGATGTGGTCCCACCAGCGGTGGACACGTCTCAACGCTCGCACCCGGCGAGCCTAGGGACGGGATGCACGCTCGGTCACCAGTGCCGAGGAAACGCACGGTCATCCCGCGTTGTCTGCGCTGCCGCGGGCGGCCGACGCCGACTCAGCTCTACGACTGTCACCGATGTCTTGACACATCGACTGTCACCGACGCCCTGATGCAGAACCGTCACCGATGTCCTGAGACATCACAGCCTGGCCGGGCTGCTGCCGTGAAGGAAGTGAACAAGCAGTCGATTCGCGGAGGGCGAACCAGAGGTCACGTCAGGCCCCACCGGAACACTCAGGAGGACTCAGCTCAGGCGAGGATCCCCGCCGTCGCCATGCCCACCCGGCGGCGGGTGGCCACCTCGTCGTCCTTGAACCGGTCCACGGCCCACGACAGCGCCAGGACCAGTTCGTAGACCTCCTCGGCGCTGATCGTGTCGGGGGTCTCATCGGAAACGCCCGCCCGGGCCAGGAGGTCCCCCGTCCGCTCCAGCAGGGGGTCGCACGCCGACTGCACCGGTGAGGTGGTGTCCTCGTGGGCGGTGGCCAGGCAGTAGGGCAGGTCGTGCCAGATGCGCAGCCGCCACGTCAGCAGCACCAGCCACTCCCGCAGCGCCGCGCGCGGGGTGAGCGTGCGGGAGAGCTCGTCCGCCTCAGCCAGGGCTTCGGTGATGCTGTCCTGCATGACCGCGGCCAGCAGGTCGTCGCGGGTGGGGAAGTTGCGGTAGAGGGTCGCGTTGCCGACTCCGGCGCCGGCTGCGATGCCGTCCAGAGGGGTCAGCACGCCCTCGACCTCGAAGGCCTCGCGTGCCGCGCGCAGGATCGCCTCGCGGTTGCGCCGGGCGTCAGCGCGCAGCGGACGCGACGTGCCGATGCTGTCGGTACTGGGCAACTGCCCTCTCGTCCCCTCGGCCTTGCCGGGCACAGTCATCGATTCCCTCCTCGACTAAGTGGGGATCCTCCCCGCATAGTCCACACCTGGGGATAGTCCCCACTTCATTGAGGAGTCTAGATGGACCACCCCCTCACCGGCCGCACCGTCCTCGTCACCGGCGCCAACGGCGGACTCGGCGAGCAGTTCGTGCACCAGGCCCTGCAGCGCGGCGCAGCGAAGGTCTACGCCGCTGCCCGCACCCCCCGGACCTGGGACGACCCCCGCATCACCCCGTTGAGGCTCGACCTCACCGACCCCGACGACGCCACCCGCGCCGCCGCGGACGCCCGCGACGTCGACGTGCTCGTCAACAACGCCGGCATCGCCCCCGCCGGGGACTCCATCGCCGGTCCGGAAGATCAACTCCGGCAGATCTTCGAGACGAACTTCTTCGGCACGCTGCGCGTGGCCAACGCCTTCGCCCCCGTCCTCGCCACCCACGGCGGGGGCAGCCTGCTCAACGTCCTCTCCGCCGCGGCCTGGATCAACATCCCCACCGGCTACGCCGCCTCCAAGGCCGCGATGTGGTCAGCGACCAACGCCCTGAGGGTGCAGCTGCGCGCTCAGGGAACTCACGTCATCGGCCTGCTCGTCGGCATGATCGACACCCCCATGGCCGCCAGCTGGGACGTGCCCAAGGTCAGCCCCGCCAGCGTCGTCGCCCAGGCCTACGACGCCATCGCCGACGGCTCCCTCGAGGTCCTGGCCGACGACACGACGCGCTACCTGAAGTCGCGACTGAACGCACCCGGCGAGGAGCTCTACCCGTGGCTCGACCAGCAGCTCACCTCCCTCGTGCCCTGAGTGCCGGCTCGCGGGACGGGTGGTCCCGGGACAGCAGACCGGATCACCCGTTCTCGCGAAGTCACCGCCAAGCGCGAGGTGTGGCGACCTCACGGTCATCCCGCTCATGTGCGCGCGGGCGTCGGCGTCCGACGACCACGATCATCTGATCAGGCCGCCGACGGCGTTGACGTCGGGCAGCCGCTGCCGTAGGCGTGCAGAGGATCATCGGCCGCAGGGCCGGCCATCCACGGCACCCCGTCGACCAGCACCTGCGCGTCCCCAGAGGGCAAGGGGATGACCAGCTGCATCGGGACCATGGTGTACGTCGTCTCGGTCACGGCCCCTTCGTGCTGGACGTCCACGCGCACGGTGGAGCCAGGCGGGTGCTCCGGGGACTCCCCGACGCACATGACCACCTGCGCGGTGCTCTCGACCGTGCCGTCCGGTGTCGAGCTGGCCGTGGGCGACGACGTCGGGCTCGCTGCCGTGGTTGGACCCGTGTCCGGCGCGGAGGAGCTGGAGCAGGCCGCTGAGCCCATCACCAGCAGGCAGCTCAGCACCGCGACCTGGCCCTTGAGTCGCGCAGTGATCACCGCTCGAGCCAAGCAGCCCGAAGCGCCGCTGTCCGCGCTTCGGCCAGGTAGCTGCACCACGGCTCGACGTCGCGGTCATCCCGCGTCGTGAGCGTTGTCGAGGGCGGCCGACCCGACTCAGCTCCACGACCGTCACCGACGTCCTGAGACACCACAGCCGCCGACCGTCGCCGTGCCGCGGGGCGCTCAGGACCCCGGGCGCACGGGGAGGTGCCGCGCGACGGCGGCCGCGGCGAGGTCCCGCACCGGTGGCGGCGTGGTCGCGGCGCTCGTGAGGGCGCGGCGGGCGCGGCCGGCGAGGGCGCCGTCGTAGAGCAGGAGCAGTTCGGCGGCCAGCGCGTCGGGGTCGGCGGCGCCGGCGTCGACGGCCAGGGACCGCAGCCGGCCGGTGAGCAGTTCGGTGTCGGCGACCAGCCAGGGGTGCGCCGGGTGCCGGGGGTCGGCCACCTCGACCGCGGCGGCCAGGAAGGCGCAGCCGCGTCCGGCGTCCTGGACGCCCTGCAGGTCCTCGAGCGCCTCGAAGACCGACAGCAGGCGGGCCAGGGGGTCCTCGCCGGCGCGTCGCAGCGCCGCGTCCCAGGTGCACACCCACCGTTCGTGGCGTCGCTGCAGGTAGGCGGCCACGAGGTGGTCCTTGCCGGGGAAGTGGGCGTACAGCGTCGCCGGGGCGACGTGCGCGCGGCGCAGGACGGCGTCGACGCCGGTGGCGGCGATCCCGTGCTCGTAGAAGAGCTCCTCGGCGGCGTCGAGCAGCCGTGTCCTCGCCGGTGCTCTCGCGCTCGGGGTGCCCACCGGCCTACTGTAACGACCACTATGGAGAAACGATCGTTACAGTCGATGGCGCGCGGGCGCCCGCGCTCAGCGGCCCGGGGCTCGCGCGGGGTGGTCGCGGCCGGGGCCGGGCTCATCGCCCTGACCTACGGCGTGGTCCGCTTCGGGTACGGGCTGCAGCTGCCGCAGCTGACGGCCGAGTTCTCCCTGTCCCCCTCGGTGTCGGGGCTGATCGCCTCGGGCAGCTTCGCCGCCTACTGCGTGACCGCGCTGGCCGCCCGGGACCTGGTCGGACGCCGAGGTGCCCGGGTGGTCCTGTGGCTGGCGGCGCTGCTGGGCGCGACCGGCGCCCTGGTGGTCGCGGTGTCCGGGTCCGCGGGGGTGCTGGCCCTGGGGGTGCTGGTCGCGGGCAGCGCGGCCGGGGCGGCCTCCCCGGCGCTGGTCGTCGCCGTCGCCTCGACGGTGCCGCAACGCTCGGCGGCTCGCGACCAGGCGGTGGTGAACGCCGGCACCGGGGGCGGGGTCGCCGTCGCCGGGATCGCAGCCCTCCTGGCCCCCTCGGCGTGGCGCCCGGTGTGGGGCCTGGCCGCGGTGGCGGTCGTGCTGGTGGCCGTGGTGGTCGACCGGCGCACCTGCTGGCCACCACGACCGGTGGCGGCGGGGCGCGGGCAGGACGCCCCGCGCGACCACGCGGACCGGGGCGCGGGGAAGGCGCTGCGGCGCCCGGTCACCGCCGCCGCGCTCGCCGGTGCGGGCAGCGCAGCCGTCTGGACGTTCGGGCGCGACCTGCTCACCGGCACCGCGGGACTGCCCGAGAGGACCACCGCGGCGCTGTGGGTGCTGCTCGGGGTCGCGGCGGTCCTGGGCGCGTCCAGCGGTGACGTCGTGCGCGTCCTCGGGCTGCGCCGCGCGTGGGCGCTGACCGCGCTCGCCTCGGCGGCGGGCACCGCGGTGCTCGCGCTGGCCGCCCCGCACGTCCTGGCCGTCGGGGTGGCCGCCGCCCTCTTCGGCGGCTCCTACACCGCGCTCAGCGGGGTGCTGATCGCCTGGGCCGGTGAGCTGCGCCCCCACCTCGCCGGTGCCACCACCGCCACCCTGTTCGTCGCCCTGACCGCCGGCCAGGCGGTGGGGTCGAGCGCCACCGGCGCCCTCGCCGCGAGCACCGGCCCCGTCGCCGCGTTCCTGGTCTGCGCCGCGCTCCTGGCGGCCGCCGCCACCGTCCTGCCCCACCGCGCGGCCGGCACCGCCGGAGCGGCCGGCGACCGGTGAACGGGGTGGCCGCCCGCTCAGCCCCGCGACCGCTCCCCCGGCGCCCCGGTCGTCCCGTGCCAGTGCAGGCACAGCGCGGTGGCGTCGTCGACCAGTTCCGGCGTCGCGTCCTGCACCGCGGTCGTCAGCACCTGCATCAGCTGGCGCGGGTGCGCGTCGGCGTGCGCGGCGATCAGGCCGGGCAGGTCCACCTCGCGCGCGCCGTGCTCCAGCATGCCGTCGGTGAGCAGCACCAGCCGGTCCCCCGGGTCCAGCTGGAAGCGCTGCACCCGGTAGGTGGCGTCGGGCAGCACCCCCAGCGGCAGGTCGGGCGTGAGTTCCACCGGCTGCACCCGCCCGCCGCGGGCCAGCAGCGGGGCCGGGTGCCCGGCGTTGACCACCTGCACCTGACCGGTGGACAGTTCCACGCTCAGCAGCAACCCGGTGACGAAACCCAGCCCGCCGCGGTGCTCGTCGATGGCCGCGCCGGCGGTGGCGGCCATCGACGCCAGGTCCCCCCCGGCGCGGCGGCTGTTGCGCAGGCTGCCGACCGCCAGGCTGGCCAGCAGCGCGGCGTCCACGTCGTGGCCCATCGCGTCGGTCATCGACACGTACAGCCGTTCGGCGTCCAGGGCGTAGTCGAAGGTGTCCCCGCCCACGGTGCTGGCCGGTTCCAGCCAGCCGGCCAGGGTGAACTGCCCCGCCTCGCAGGTGAAGGAGTCCGGCAGCAGCCGGCGCTGGATCTCCGCGGCCAGCGAGACCGGCCGGGAACGCTGACCCCACTCGTACAGGTCCGTGTGCCGGCGCTCGGTGGTGACGACGTACGCCAGCTCGTGCGCGGCCTCGGCCAGCAGGCCGACGGTGCCCTCGTCGGGCCGTGCGGGCAGCACCAGTTCCAGCACCCCGATCGCGTCCCCGCGCGCGCTGACCGGCGCCAGCACGCGCGTGGGCCCGGCCGCGTCGCCGCCGAGGGGAACCAGCTGCACCTGCTGCTCGACCACGACGCGCCCGTGCGGCAGGGTCTCGTCGTCCAGCCGCACCAGCTCGGGGTCCTCCCCGTCGTGCCCGCCCCGCTGGTCCTCCTGCCCGCGCGGGCCCTGGGCACCGGACTGGGTGAGGCGCACCAGCGAGCGGCCGGCGAAGTCGGCGATGAGGAAGCTGACCTGCTCGGCGCCGAACCGCTCGCCGAGGTGGTCGGCGAAGACCTGCACCGCGGCCGTCGGCGCGCTCCCCTCGACGGCGTGCAGCAGAGCGCCGAAGCGTCCTTCGTCCCCTCGCACCCGTCCACCCTACGAGGGGCACCGACGGAAGACCTGTCGTGCGAGGCGGTCCCGGAACACGGGCGACCGCACCTGCCCGCCCCCCTTGTCACCCCGGTGGTGAAGGGCGTTCACTACGGCTGACGCGATCCCGGACCACCCAGCGGAACCCGGAGGGACGACCGGTGCCTGGCCCTTCACGCGCGATCGACGGACCGACCCCCGGCGTCCGCCTGCCCGCGGGGCCGCCCGGGGGTGAGTGAGGTGGCCGGGACGCACCCGCCGGCCGGGTGGTTCGCCACGCCCCGGCGCGCGGACACCCCCGCCTACGACTGGGCGCTGCGCGGCGACCGGGCGCACCTGCTGGACTCCCTGGCCGGTGCCCGGCCGCGGTCGTTCTGGCTGGACACCCCCGACCGGCCCGCGGCCCTGCCCGCGCTGCAGGACGACCTCGACACCGACCTCCTCGTCGTCGGCGGCGGCTACTGCGGCCTGTGGACCGCGCTGCAGGCCAAGGAGCAGGACCCCGACCGCGACGTCGTCCTCCTGGAGGGCCGCACCACCGGCTGGGCCGCCAGCGGACGCAACGGCGGGTTCCTGGAGGCCTCCCTCACCCACGGCCCCGACAACGGCCAGCGCCACTTCCCCACCGAGCTCGACGTCCTGGAACGGCTGGCGCAGCGGAACTTCGACGCCCTCACCGCCACCCTGGACCGCTACGGCATCGACGCCGAGCTCGAGGACGCCGGGGAACTCGTGGTCGCCACCACCGCCGAGCAGGAACGGGCGCTGCGCGCCGCGGCGGGCCCGCACGCGCGGTTCCTGGACTCCCGCGCGCTGACGGCGTACGTGGACTCGCCCCTGCTGCGCGCCGGGCTGCTGCAGACCCGCGGCGTGGCCCTGGTGAACCCCGCGAAACTGGTCTGGGGCCTGCGGAGGGCCTGCCTGCGCCTGGGGGTGCGGATCTTCGAGCACACGAGCGTCACCGGCCTGGCCGACCCCGGCACCCACGTCGTCGCCCACACCGGCGAGGGCGTCGTCCGGGCCCGCCGCGTCGCCGTGGCCACCAACGGGTTCCCGTCCCTGCTGCGGCGCACCCGGTCCCTGACCCTGCCGGTGTACGACTACGTGCTGATGACCGAACCCCTCACCCCGGACCAGCTCGCCGCCGTCGGCTGGACCGGCCGGCACGGCATCACCGACTGCTCCCGGCAGTTCCACTACTACCGCAAGACCGCCGACGACCGGGTCCTGTGGGGCGGGTACGACGTCGTGTACCACCGCGGCGGCGGCGTCGACCCCGCCCACGACCGCAGCGAGGAGACGTTCCTGCGCCTGGCCGACCACTTCTTCGCCACGTTCCCCCGACTGGCCGGGACCCGGTTCACCCACGCCTGGGGCGGGATGATCGACATGTCGTCCCGGCTCGTCGCCCACCACGGGGTGGCCATGGGCGGCAAGGTCGCCCACAGCGCCGGGTTCACCGGCCTCGGCCTGGCCGCCACCCGTTTCGCCGGCACCGTCATGCTCGACCTGCTCGCCGGCCGCGACACCGAACTGACCCGGCTGTCGGTCGTCACCCGGCGGCCGCTGCCGATCCCGCCCGAACCGCTGCGGTTCCCCGCCGTGCAGGTCATGCGCCGCGCCATCGCCCGCTCGGACCGCAACGGCGGCCGGGACGGGCTGCTCATCAAGGTCGCCGACCGGATCGGTTTCTCGTTCGACTCCTGACCCGCCCCGGGGACTACCGCCCGGCCGCGACGGTGGCGCGCTCGCGCAGGTCGACGACGTGCTCGCGCCCGGGGCGCCCGCCGGGCGGGACGACCACGACGGGCGCGCGCAGGGTCCCCACCGGCAGTTCGGCCTCCGAACCCCCGGCCACGACGACGAGGTCGCCGACGACGAGCCGCTGCGGCACGACGTCACCCGCGGCGCCCTCCACGACGTCGGCGTGGACGGGGCGGTGACCGGCCGACGACAGGCGGGCCCGGGCGAGGTGGTGGCGGCCGGCGGCCTCGAGGTGGGCGTGGCGGCGGTCCGCGCCGCCCGGGCCGGGCGCCTGCCACGTCGTCAGCAGCCGCAGCGGCAGGTCGGGGCCGCGCTCGACGGCCCAGTCGGCCACGGCCTGCTCCGCGGAGGACAGCACCAGCACCCGGCGGGTCGCGGTGAGCACCGCCCGGGGCCCCACGAGGACGACCGGCACGGGGCAGCGGGCCAGCACGGCGGCGAGGACCTCCCCCGTGCCCGGGCCGGCGGCGGTGAGCCCGTGGCCGCACCCGAGCACGAGGAGGTCGCTGCGCGCGGCGGCGGCCAGCAGGGCGTGCGCGGCGTCGTCGGTGGTGACGGTGACGTCGACCCGGGGTTCGCGGCCGGGGACCCGCAGCAGCTCCTCGGCGAGCACGGCGTCGAGGTCGGTGTGACCGGCCCCGGGGCCGAGCAGCACGTGCAGCGGGCGGTCCGCCGCGGCGCAGTCCTGGACGGCCCACCGCAACGCCCGCCGCGAGGCACCCGAACCGGAGAATCCCACCGTCGTCGCGTGCACGCCGCCTCCTCGCGGGTCCGGGGCCGGGGTGCTCGGACCCGGCGCCCCCCGATCCTCTCCCCGCGACGTCCTCAGCACAACGCGTGACGACGGGCTCACGAGTGGCCGCTCACCCGTTCGGGTCAACCCGGTCAGTGGCCGGTGAGCCGCCCCAGCAGGCCCGACAGCGGGGTGCGGCGCCCCAGCACGGACTCCGCGGTGTCGGCCGCCCCGGCCAGCCGCAGGCCCGCGGTGACCGCCGCCCAGCGCAGCGGCTCCGGTTCCCAGCGCGGGGGCACGTGCCCGAACCACGGCAGCCGCAGCAGTTCGGAGTCCGTGCCGGTGATCGCGTCGGCCAGCGTCCGGCCCGCGAGGTTCGAGGCCCCCACCCCGTCGCCGACGTACCCGCCGGCGCTGCCCAGGCCCGTCGCCGGGTCGTACCGGACGGCGGCGTGCCAGTCGCGCGCGATGCCCAGCGGACCGCCCCAGGCGTGGGTGAACCGTGCCCCGGCCAGCAGGGGGAACATGTCCCGCACCGTCTCCCGCAGCGCCCGGAACACCCGTTCCTCCCGGTCGAACTCCGGCCGGACCGCGGACCCGAGGTGGTACGGGGCGCCGCGACCGCCGAACACCAGCCGGTCGTCGGCGGTCCGCTGGCCGTAGACGACGACGTGCCGGTGGTCGGAGAACGTCTCGGCGCGGGCCAGGCCGGCGTGCGCCCAGAACGCGGCGGGCAGCGGTTCGGTCGCCACCACGAGGGAGTAGACGGGGACGACCTCCCGGCGGGAGAACCGCTCGGTCCACGCCTCGGTGGCCCGCACGACGTGGCGGGCGCGGACGCGGCCGCGGTCGGTGTCGACCCGCCGGGGCCGCAGGCCCAGGGCCCGGGTGCCCTCGACGACCCGCCCGCCGCGGCGCTCGACGGCCCGGGCCAGGCCGCGCACCAGCCGCAGCGGGTGCACGCGGGCGCAGTCGGGGGTGTACGTCGCGCCCAGCGCCCGCGTCACGCCCACGACCTCCCGGGTCCGCTGCGCGTCCAGCAGCCGCAGCCGCTCGGGGCCGCCGGCCCGCTCGTCGGCGGCGACCTCGGCCGTCGCCCGGGCCAGTTGCGCGGGGTTGCGCGCGACGACGACGGTGCCCCCGCGGGCGAAGTGGCAGTCGACGTCCTCGGCCCGCACGAACCGCTCGACCTCGTCGAGGGTCCCGCGCATCGCGGCCCGCAGCGCCCGCGCGGCCGCGGGGCCGTGCTCGGCCGTCAGGGCGGCGGCGCTCTGCGGCAGCAGGGTGGAGCACCAGCCGCCGTTGCGGCCGCTGGCGCCGAAACCCACCCGTTCGGCCTCGACGACGAGGACGCTCAGCGCGGGGTCGCGCTCCAGGAGGTGGTACGCCGTCCACAACCCGGTGTACCCGGCCCCCACGACGCAGACGTCCACGTCGACGTCCCCGTCGAGGGGTTCGCGGGCCGGTTCGGGCGGGGCCGTGTCCGCCCACAGCGACGTCAGCGCGTCCCCCAGTTGTAGAGCTGCTTGCGCAGCTTGAGGTAGACGAACGTCTCGGTGGCGACGACGCCGGGGATGGACCGGATCTTGTCGTTGATGAGTTCCAGCAGGCCGTCGTCGTCCTCGCAGACGACCTCGACGAGGACGTCGAAGGAACCGGCGGTCACGACGACGTAGTCGATCTCGGGGAGTTCGACCAGCCGGTCGGCGACGACGCGGGTGTCGCCCTCGGCGCGGATCCCGACCATGGCCTGCCGGGAGAAACCCACCTGCAACGGGTCGGTCACCGCGACGATCTGCATGACGCCGCCGTCCAGCAGCCGCTGGACGCGCTGCCGGACGGCGGCCTCGGACAACCCGACGGCCTTGCCGATGGCCGCGTACGACCTCCGGCCGTCCTCCTGCAGGACCTCGATGATCCGCTTGGAGACGTCGTCGAGGGCGGGGGCGGGGTGGCGGTTCGGCACCCGCAGGATCCTAGTCACCGCCCCACCCCCACCGTCGTCGAGGAAACCCGGCTCAGGAGTCGAGGTTGGCCATGACGTGCTTGACCCGGGTGTAGTCCTCGAACCCGTACATCGACAGGTCCTTGCCGTACCCCGACTGCTTGAAACCCCCGTGCGGCATCTCCGCCACCAGCGGGATGTGCGTGTTGATCCACACGCAGCCGAAGTCCAGCGCCGCCGACACCCGCATCGCCCGGCCGAAGTCCTTCGTCCACACGCTGGAGGCCAGGCCGTACCTCGTCCCGTTCGCCCAGCGCAGCGCCTCGTCCTCGTCGGTGAACCGCTGCACCGTGATGACCGGCCCGAAGATCTCGTCCTGCACGGCCTCGTCGTCCTGCTGCAGCCCCGACACCACGGTGGGCTGGTAGTAGAACCCGTTCGCCAGTTCCCCGGTGCCGCGCGAACCCCCGGCGCCCAGGACCGCGTGGTCGGGCAGCCGGTCCACGAAACCGGAGACGTGGGCGAGCTGGTTGGCGTTGTTCACCGGGCCCAGCGCGGCGTCGGCGTCGTCGGGCAGGCCGAGCCGGGTGTTCCGGGCCTGCTCGGACAGCGCGGCGACGAAGTCGTCGTGCACCCGCGGCGCGGCCAGGACCCGGGTCGCCGCGGTGCAGTCCTGCCCGGCGTTGAAGTACCCGGCCGCGGCGATCGCCTCGGCGGCCGCGGCGACGTCGGCGTCGTCGAACACCACGACCGGCGCCTTGCCGCCCAGTTCGAGGTGGACCCGCTTGACGTCCTTGGAGGCCGACTCCGCGACCTGCATCCCGGCCCGGATCGACCCGGTGATCGCGACCAGCCCCGGGGTCGGGTGCTCCACTAGCGCCCGGCCGGTGTCCCGGTCGCCGCACACGACGTTCAGGACACCGGGCGGCAGGATCTCGTTGGCGACGCGCCCCAGCAGCACCGTTGAGGCCGGCGTGGTGTCCGACGGCTTCAGCACCACCGTGTTGCCCGCCGCCAGCGCCGGGCCGATCTTCCAGATCGCCATCATCAACGGGTAGTTCCACGGCGTGACCTGGCCGACGACCCCGATGGGCTCGCGCCGCACCCAGGAGGTGTGACCGGCCAGGTACTCCCCGGCCGAGCGGCCCTCCAGGACGCGGGCGGCGCCGGCGAAGAACCGCAGCTGGTCGACCGCGGGCGGGATCTCGTCGCTGCGGGTCAGCGCGACGGGCTTGCCGGTGTTCTTCACCTCCGCCGCGATGAACTCCTCGGCGCGGTCCTCGATCGCGTCGGCGAGGTCGAGCAGGAACTTCTGCCGCTCGGCGGGGGTGGTGCGCCCCCACGACGTGAACGCCGACGACGCCGCGGCGTAGGCGGACTGGACGTCCTCGGGGGACGACAGCGGGGCCGTGGCGTACACGGACCCGGTCGAGGGGTCGACGACGTCGCTGGTGCGGCCGTCGGAGGCCGGGACGGACTTGCCGTCCACGACGTTGAGGAGCGTCTCCATCAGTTCTTCTTCCCTCCGGTGGGTGGTCGGTGGCAGTGCGCCGGCGGTGGTTCCGGCAGGTCGAGGGCGGGGTTGCGGTCGAAGAACCCCGCGGGGGCGAGCCGGAACCGGACGGCGTCGGACGGCATGACGGGCCAGTCCTCCGGTCGCGGCACGTGGTGGATCCCGAAGACGTGCCACAGCACGACGTCGGTGTCCTCCAGCGGTTCGTCGTCGGCGATCCACCGGGTCATGCCGAGGTCCTGCTCGCTCTGCGTGGGGTGGTCCCCGGCGGGCCACAGCTCGTCGTCGTGGTGGCGCGTCACCCACACGTCGTGCCCGATGACGGGGGCCCGCAGGAACTGCGGGGCGTCGGGGGCGAACAGGTGCGGGATCGCGTCGGGCGTCAGGAGCTTGTACGCGGTGGGGGTGCCCCAGGCGTTCGTGCGGCGGGTGCTGGTGACCTTCCAGACGCGCTGCTTCTGCCGGTCGACGTCGCGGCCGGCCTCCCGCTCGGAGCGGATCGGGGTCGACGTCGTCGCCACCGCGAGGCCGTGCGGGTTGTCCGGCCCGGTGGGCACGACGTGGCTGTCGACCTCGTGGACGGTGCCGTGCGGGCCGTCGACGTCGAGGTCGAGGCGGGCCACCAGGAAGTGCTGGTGGATCGGGGCGTAGGTGCGCTCGTCGACGAGGGTCCCGGTGGCCGGGGTCGGGTCGCCCGCGGCGATCGGGGTCGTCACCATGATCCCGGTGGCGCGGACCTCGCACTCGACCGTGCCGTCGAGGTACAGCCGCCAGTACACGAGGTACTCGTAGTTCGCGACGGTGGCGTGGAAGGAGACGACCATCCGGCGGGACCGGCGGACCTGCGCCCCGGACCGCTCGTCGACGTGCTTCCACAGGACGGCGTCGTCCTCCTCGTGCAGGCAGATCGCCTGCGGCACCGTGTACGGCTCACCGCGGGAGTCGGTGAGGACGGCGTCGAGGTAGCGGATCTCCCCCAGGCAGTCGCACCCCAGTTCCAGGGAGGTGGTCATGTACCCCAGCCCCCACTCGCCGATGTCGTAGGCGGTGCGGCGGCGGTGGTCGAAGGACGGGTCGCGGTAGGGCACGACCATCTCGGCGAACGAGAGGCGGTAGCCGATCTCGCGGCGCTCGGAGCCGTCCACCCAGGCGAGCTGGTGCAGGACCAGGCCCTCGCGGTGGGTGAAGCCGAGCCGCACCGACCAGTTCGCCCAGCGCAGCTCGCCGTCGTCGCCGATCGTGAAGGACGGGCCCTCGGGCTGGGTGATCTCCAGCGGCCGCAGGTCGTCGCGGGGTTCGAGGTCCAGCAGCGACGGCAGGTACTCCCCCCGCGTGGCGGCGTCGGGCACGGCCGGCCCCTCCTCGACGTCGAGGAGCTCGAAGGTGTTCACGTCGACGACGAACTTCAGCCCGCTCACGGGGTGGGCGTAGGGGTTGCCGTCGGGGGTCCCGCGCCGCCACACGTCGACCCAGCCGAGCCGGCGGTCGCGCCACTGCGGCGGCATGACGGCGGCGCCGTAGGTCCAGGTGTCGAGCAGGACGAGGTCGAGGTCGGTGATCCCGCGCGCGGCCAGCGCCGCGACGACCCGCGGCTCGGCCTTCAGGGCCTGCTCGACCTCGTGGAACTCGTCGAGGGTGAAGTTGGGGGTGACGCCGGGCAGGTGGTCGAACCGCTCGACCGTCCCGGCGACGAGGTCGACGACGCTCTCGGAGGTCCGGTTGTCGGCGCGGTCCCACAGGATCGAGCGCGCCCGCCGCGGGACCGCCTCCCCCGGGCGCCACTCCCGCACCCGCGCCTTGGGGGGCTCGTCCAGCGCCACGCCGGCGAAGCGGGTCGTGGGGGTCAGCCGCCCGGCGGCCCGCAGGACCTCGAGGTTGCGGCGGAACTCCTGCGCCTCCAGCGGGGCCAGGGGGTGCGCGGGCACGGTGGACCTCTTCCGTCGTCGGGGGGCGTGCGCGGCCAGTCTGACGGCAAGTTCGGCCGTCAGCAAGAGTGAGCCACGATTTCCGTCGCGAAAGAGGGTTTCAACGACGGATTCCGTGATCTCACATCGTCCGCTGGTAGTGTCCTCGGGTTCCGAACCGCCCTGACCCGCAGGAGATCCGATGGCACGTACCGACCACCCTCCCGACACCGCCCCCGTCCCGTCCGCCGGCAAGGGCCTGGAGAACGGCGCCCTGGGCCTGTGGGGCAACACCGTGATCGGCCTGGGCGCCACCGCGCCCGTCTACAGCCTCGCCGCGACCCTCGGGTACGTCGTGCTGGCGGTGCACGACAAGGCACCGGCGATGTTCCTCGTCGCGTTCGTCCCCATGCTCCTCGTCGCGATCGCCTACCGGGAGCTCAACCGCGCCGCCCCCGACTGCGGCACCACGTTCACCTGGGGCACCAAGGCGTTCGGGCCGTGGGTCGGCTGGATGGGCGGCTGGGGCGTGGCCGTCTCGGCCATCATCGTGCTCGCCAACGTCGCGGAGATCTCCGCGGTCTACACCCTGCGCTTCCTCGGCCTCGACGGCGCGGCCGAGAACCTCCTGCTCCGCACGGCCCTCGGCCTGGTGTTCATCGTGGGCATGACCTGGGTCAGCTACCGCGGGATCATCATCTCCGAGCGCCTGCAGAACGTGCTCATCATCGTGCAGTTCGCGGTCCTGGCGGTCGTCTCCGTCGGCGCCCTGTACCTCGTCTACACCGGCGGCGCCGGTGAGCAGGCCGTGCGGCCGACGTGGGACTGGTTCTCCCCGGCCGGGGTGAGCGGTTCGGCGATGGCCGAGGCCGTCATCCTCTGCATCTTCATCTACTGGGGCTGGGACGCCTGCCTGGCCGTCAGCGAGGAGACGAAGGACGCCGACCGGACCCCCGGGCGCGCCGCGCTGCTGGCCACCGTGATCCTCGTCGTGACGTACGTCCTCGTGGCCGTCGCCGTGCAGGCCTACGCCGGTTTCGGGACGACGGGCATCGGGCTGAACAACCCCGACAACGCCGACGACGTCCTGTCCACCCTGGGTGCCCCGGTCGGCGGTGCGGTGCTGTCCGGGCTGCTGCTGGTGACGGTCGCGATCTCCGCGGCGTCCTCGACGCAGACCACGATCCTGCCCACGGCCCGCGGGACCCTGTCGATGGCGGTCTACGGCGCGCTGCCGCAGCGGTTCGCGAAGGTCCACCCGAGGTTCAAGACGCCGTCCTTCGGGACGCTCGTGATGGGCGCGGCCGCCGTGGCCTTCTACGTCGTCCTGAGCCTGGTCAGCCAGAACGCGCTGCAGGACTCGATCGCCTCCCTCGGCCTGGCCGTCGCGTTCTACTACGGCATCACGGCGTTCTCCTGCATCTGGTACTTCCGGCGCACGCTGACCCGCTCGGCCCGCGACTTCCTGCTGCGCGGCCTGCTGCCCGCCCTCGGCGGGCTCGGGATGCTGTGGGCGTTCGTCCAGAGCAGCGTCGACATGCTCGAACCCGACTACGGGTTCACCACGTTCGGGCCGCTCGGCGGGGTGTTCGTCATCGGCGTCGGCATGATCGTGCTGGGGATCCCGCTGATGCTGCTGTGCGCGGTGCGCCTCAAGGCGTTCTTCCGGGGCGAGACCCTCGACGCGGACACGCCGATCCTCGTGCCGGAGACGGGCGAGCCGCCCATCGGCGGCCTGTGACGGACCGCGGGGCCCGGACCACCGGTCCGGGCCCCGCGCTCGTTCAGGCCAGGACGCGGCGCACGGTCAGGTCGTCGGTGAGGACGACCGCCCCGCCGCGGGCGCCGGGCTCGAGGTGCCCCACGTCGGCGCGGCCCAGCAGCCGCGCGGGTGCCGCGGTGAGCGCCGCGAGCGCGTCGTCGAGGTCGACACCGGCTCCCACGGCGACCCGCAGGGCCTGGTCCTGCGTGAGGGTGCTGCCGGCGATCGTCGACGACCCGGTCAGCCGCGCCACCCCGTCCTCGACGTCGACGTCGAGGCCGCCGAGCCGGTAGCGGCCGTCGTCGGCACCGGTCGCGGCCATCGCGTCGGTGACGAGCGCGACCCGGCCCCGGCCGGCCCGGCGGGCGGCCAGGGCCACCACGAGGGGGTGCAGGTGGACGCCGTCGGCGATGAGCTCGACGGTGACGCGGTCGTCGTCGAGCAGGGCCGCGACGGGCCCGGGGTCGCGGTGGTGCAGGGGCGGCATGGCGTTGAACAGGTGGGTGGCCGCGCGGGCACCGGCGTCGACGGCGCGGCGGGCGAGGTCGGCGTCGGCGTCGGTGTGGCCGACGGCGGCGACCGCCCCGGCCGCGGTGATCCGCTGCACCGCGGCGAGCCCGCCGGGCAGTTCGGGGGCGATGGTAACGACGCGCACGAGCCCGGTGCCCAGCAGCCGGTCGAGGTCGGCGGGGTCGGGCTCGCGCAGCAGGGCGGGGTCGTGGGCGCCGTGGTGGGCGGGGCTGAGCCAGGGACCCTCGAGGTGGACGCCGGCCAGGACGCCGTCGGTGACGAGGTCGCGGTAGGCGTCCAGGGTCGCGGCGAGCTCGTCCAGCGGCCGGGTGACGAGGCTGGCGACGAGGGTGGTCGTCCCGTGCGCGCGGTGGGTGCGGGCGACGGTGAGGGCGTCCTCGACGGAGCCGCCGAAGCTCGCCCCGCCCCCGCCGTGGCAGTGGACGTCGACGAACCCGGGGACGACGTGGGCGCCCTCGACGGTCTCGTCGGCGGCGGGGGCGGGCCCGGTCCCCACCTGCACGACGTCGGCCCCGCGCAGCAGCGCCCAGCCGTCGGGCAGGACGCGGCGGCCGGTGCGGACGGTGCCGCGGGCCAGGACGCTCACCGGGTCTCCGTGACCTTGCGCAGCCCGCGGGGGGCGTCGGGGTCGAGGCCGCGGGCGACGGCCATCTCCAGCGCGAGCCGCTGGAGGGGGACGATCTGCACGACGGGGGCGAGGTCCTCGGGCATGCCGGCCGGCAGGTCCAGCCGGACGGTGGCGCCGGGGGCGAGCCCGGCGGGGGCGACGGCGCAGACGTCGGCGCCGCGGTCGTGCAGGGCCTGCAGGACGGGGGCCACGGCCTCGCCGCCGGGTCCTTCGGGGACGACGGCGATGACGGGCCGGTCGGCGTCGACCATGGCGAGGGGGCCGTGCATGAGGTCGGCGGCGGAGAACGCCTGGGCCGACAGGTACGACGTCTCCATGAGCTTGAGCGCCGCCTCGCGGGCCGTGGGGTAGGAGTAGCCGCGGGCGGTGAGGACGAGGCGGTCGACGAACCGGTAGCGGGCGGCGACGTCGGGGACGTCGTCGGCGTGGACGGCCTGGTCGAGGAACCGGGGGACGTCCTTCGCGGGGGTGAGGTCGCCGCCGCGCCAGGTGGTGACGAGCAGCCACAGGGTGAGCAGCTGCGCGGTGTAGCTCTTGGTGGCGGCGACGGCGAGCTCGGGGCCGGCGTGGACGTCGAGGTGGTGCTCGGCGGCCCGGGCCAGCGGGGAGGACGGGTTGTTGGTCACCGCGAGCGTGATCGCGCCGGCGCGGCGGGCGGCGGCGGTGGACTCGACGAGGTCGGGTGACCCGCCGGACTGGCTGATGCTGATCCACAGCACGCCGCGCAGGTCGGGGGTGGCGCCGTAGACGGTGAGGGTGGAGGTGGAGGTGAGGCCGCAGGGCAGCCCGAGGCCGATCTCCAGCAGGTACTTGGCGTAGAGGGCGGCGTGGTCGCTGGTGCCGCGGGCGGTCAGCAGCACGGTGCGGGGTGCGGCCTCGCGCAGGAGGGCCGCGACGCGGGCGAGCTCGCCGCCGGCGGCGGTGAGGACCCGGTCGGCGACGGCGGGTTGCTCGGCGATCTCGGAACGGACGAGGTGACCACGGGGGGCGTTCACGGGGACTCCTGGCATCGGTGCGGCGGGCCTGAAGGAAGTTGACACGACCGTACCCGCGCGTGAAAGTTCTCGCCAGACCCTCGTCGGACGGAGTTCCCGTGCCCACCCCCGACCCCGCGTCCCTGCGCGCGCACCTGCTCGCCGCCCTCCCGGCGGCGACGGCCTCGGGCGCCCGCGTCCTGACCGCTCTGCTGGAGGACCCCGCCGCGGCCGCCCAGCTGACCGTCACCGACCTCGCGGCCCGCACCGGCACCAGCGAGGCGACCGTCGTGCGCACCGCCCGCTCGCTGGGTTTCCCCGGGTACCCGCAACTGCGGCTGGCGCTGGCCGCCGCGGGCCCGGCCCCCGAACCGGCGGCGCTGCTCACCGGGTCGCTGGAGGACCCCGCCGACCTCGCCGACGTCGTCACGACCCTGGCGGCCCTGGAGAGCGAAGCGGTCACCGCGACCGCCCGGACCCTCGACCTGACCGCGCTGGCCGGGGCGGCGGACAGCCTGCACCGGGCCCGCGTCGTCGACTGCTACGGCCTGGGGGTCTCGGCGTCGCTGGCCGCCGACTTCGACCACAAGGCCGTCCGGGTCGGGGTGCTCACCCGCCTGCGCACCGAGGGGCACGCGGCCCTGGTGAGTTCGGAGACCCTGCGGGCCGGCGACGCCGCCGTCGTGGTCAGCCACTCCGGGACGACCCCGGACGTCGTCGCGGCGGCCCGGCGCGCCCGCGCCCGCGGGGCCGCGGTCGTCGCGGTGACGAGCTCGCCCGGTTCCCCGCTGGCCTCCGGCGCCGACCACCTCCTGCTCGCCACCGGTCGCGAGACCGCCTACCGCGCAGGGGCGCTGGCCAGCCGCGCCGGGACCGCCCTGGCGCTGGACTGCCTGTACGTGGCGCTGGTGCAGCGGTTGGGGGGTGCGGCCAGCGACACCCTGCGGCGCACCCTGGAGGCCGTCGAGGAACCCCGCTCCGGCCGCCGCCGCTGACCGCACCGGCCCTCAGGGCAGGGTGAGGACCACCGGCCCGTCGGCGGTGACCGCGACGGTGTGCTCCTCGTGGGCGCCCTGGCTGCCGTCGACGCTGCGCATCGTCCAGCCGTCGTCGTCGGTGCGGTAGCCGGGGTTCCCGCCGGCGGTGAACCAGGGTTCGACGGCGATGACGAGGCCGGGCTTGAGCACCATCCCGCGCCCGGCGCGGCCGTCGTTGGGCACCGAGGGGTCCTCGTGCATGGTGCGGCCGACGCCGTGGCCGCCGAACTCGGTGTTCACCCCGCACCCGTGCCGGCGGCCGACGGCGCCGATGGCGGCCGAGACGTCGCCGATGCGGTGGCCGGGGACGGCGGCGGCGATCCCGGCCGCGAGGGCCTCCTTGGTGGCGGCGACGAACTCGGGGTCGCCGGGGCGCGGGGTGCCGACGCTGAACGTCGTGGCGGCGTCGCCGGCCCAGCCGTCGAGGACGGCTCCGCAGTCGACGCTCAGCAGGTCGCCGTCGCGCAGCTCGTACGGCCCGGGGATGCCGTGCAGGACGGCGTCGTTGACGGAGGCGCAGATGACGCCGGGGAACGGGGTGTCGGCGAAGCCGGGCTGGTAGTCCAGGAACGGCGACGTGGCGCCCGCGCCGAAGATCACCTCGCGGGCGACGGCGTCGAGCTCGTCGAGCCGGACGCCGGGGGCGGCGTGCGCGCGGACCGCGGCGAGGGCCTGCCCCACGACGCGGCCGGCTGCGCGCATGGCCTCGATCTCGCTGGGCGTCTTGAGTTCCACCACGGTGCTCCTCCAGGTCGGTATTCTTCTACCGGTATAACTGTACCGGTATTAGTATCACCCCCATGGTCCGGCCACCGCTGCCCGAAGAGGTCCGCGCCCGAGGACGACGCCTGGGCGAACTGCTGCGCACCGCCCGCGGGAACCTCACCGTCCCCCAGGTCTCCGCCCGCTCCGGCGTACCCGCCGAGACGCTGCGCAAGATCGAGGCCGGTCGCGTCCCCACCCCGGCGTTCTTCACCGTGGTCGCCCTCGCCGAGGCCCTGGACCTGCCGCTGGCCGACGTCGTCGAGCACTGCACCCCACCGGTCCCCGCCGCCGAGGGAGCCGCGTGAACCCGCCCCCCGGCACGCTGACCGGCCTGCTCACCGACCCCGCCTCCCGCGCGGCCGTCGCGACCGACCGGTCCGGGCACGTCCCGGCCACCCCGCCCGACGGCGTCGTGCGGGCCCGGGACGTCGAGGACGTCGTGCGGACCCTGCGCTGGGCCACCGAGCACCGCACGCCCGTCGTCACCCGCGGCGCCGGGACGGGCCTGGCGGCCGGGGCCAGCGCGCACGCCGGGGAGGTCGTCCTGGACATGTCCGGGATGGACCGCATCCTGCAGATCCGTCCCGACGACCAGGTCGCGGTCGTCGAACCGGGCGTCCTGACGGCCGACCTCGACGCCGCCGCCGGGGAGCACGGCCTGTTCTACGCCCCCGACCCCGCCAGCGCCGCGATCTCCACCATCGGCGGGAACATCGCGACGAACGCCGGCGGCCTGCGCTGCGCCAAGTACGGCGTGACGCGCGAGGCCGTCCTGGGCCTGGACCTCGTGCTGGCCGACGGCCGCCGCGTCCGGACCGGGCGGCAGACGGTCAAGGGGGTCGCCGGGTACGACCTGACCGGCCTGGTCGTCGGGTCCGAGGGGACGCTCGCCGTCGTCGTCGGCGCGACCGTGCGCCTGCGCCCGCGCCCCGCCGAGGTCGCCACCCTCGCCGCGCACTTCGACGACGTCGTGACCGCCGCCGCGGCCGCCTCGGCCATCACGGCGGCGCGGCTGCAGCCGTCGGTGCTGGAACTGGTCGACTCGGTGACGCTGGAGGCCGTCGACGCCGCCCGCGGGTCGTCGCTGCGGTCGCTGGGCGGGGCGGTGCTGGTGGTGCAGTGCGACGGCCGGGGCGCGGGCGCCGAGATCGACGCCGTCGGCGCGGTCGTCGGCCGGTCCGCCACGACGTGGCGCTCGACGACGGACCCCGCCGAGGCCGACGACCTGCTCGCCACCCGGCGGGCGGCGCTGCCGGCCCTGGAGGCGACCGGGGACGTGTTCATCGAGGACATCTCCGTGCCGCGCTCGCGACTGGCCGACGCCGTGCGGGGGGTGCAGGCGATCTCGGCGCGGACCGGGGTGCGGATCGCGACGGTCGCGCACGCCGGCGACGGCAACCTGCACCCCGTCGTCGTGGTCGAGCGCGGCGGCACGGTGACCGAGGGGCCCGCCTGGGACGCCGCGTGCGCGGTGTTCGAGCTGGCGCTGGAGCTGGGCGGGACGCTGACGGGCGAGCACGGGGTCGGGCTGCTGAAGCGGACGTGGTTGCGGGCCGAGCTGGGTCAGGACTGCCTGGATCTTCAGCACGACCTCAAGCGCGTCTTCGACCCGCTGGGGATCCTCAACCCCGGCAAGGGGATCTGACCGCGGCGGTCGAGGACACCTCACCGCGATCAAGGACACCTCACCGCGATCAAGGACACAGGTGTCCTTGATCGCAGGGGCGTCGGCCACCGGATGGGTGCTTTGCATGTTCATGCAGGGGTGTGCATACTGTTCCGCATGTCCAAGGTGCTCACCTCCCTGCCCGCCGGCGAGCGCGTCGGCATCGCCTTCTCCGGTGGTCTCGACACCTCCGTCGCCGTCGCCTGGATGCGGGAGAAGGGGTCGGTGCCCTGCACCTACACCGCCGACATCGGCCAGTACGACGAACCCGACATCGCCTCGGTGCCCGGCCGCGCGCAGGCCTACGGCGCCGAGCTGGCCCGCCTCGTCGACTGCCGTTCCGCCCTCGTGGAGGAGGGCCTGGCCGCCCTGACGTGCGGGGCGTTCCACATCCGCTCCGGCGGCCGCAGCTACTTCAACACCACCCCCCTGGGCCGCGCCGTGACCGGCACGCTGCTGGTGCGCGCGATGCTGGAGGACGACGTCCAGATCTGGGGCGACGGGTCCACCTACAAGGGCAACGACATCGAGCGGTTCTACCGCTACGGGCTGCTGGCCAACCCCGCGCTGCGCATCTACAAGCCGTGGCTGGACGCGGAGTTCGTCACCGAGCTCGGCGGCCGCAAGGAGATGTCGGAGTGGCTGCAGGCGCGCGACCTGCCCTACCGCGCGAGCACCGAGAAGGCGTACTCGACCGACGCGAACATCTGGGGCGCCACCCACGAGGCGAAGCGGCTCGAGCACCTCGACGTCGGCGTGGAACTCGTCGAGCCCATCATGGGCGTCCGGTTCTGGGACCCCGCCGTCGAGATCGCCCCCGAGGACGTGACGATCGGTTTCGAGCAGGGCCGCCCCGTCTCCATCAACGGGGCCACCTTCGAGGACGCGGTGGACCTGGTGCTGGAGGCCAACGCGATCGGCGGCCGGCACGGCCTGGGCATGTCCGACCAGATCGAGAACCGCATCATCGAGGCGAAGTCCCGCGGGATCTACGAGGCGCCGGGCATGGCCCTGCTGCACGCGGCGTACGAGCGGCTCGTCAACGCGATCCACAACGAGGACACCGTCGCCAGCTACCACAACGAGGGCCGCCGCCTGGGCCGCCTCATGTACGAGGGCCGCTGGCTGGACCCGCAGTCGCTCATGCTGCGCGAGTCCCTGCAGCGCTGGGTCGGCAACGCCGTCACCGGGTCGGTCACGCTGCGGCTGCGCCGCGGGGAGGACTACTCGATCCTCGACACGCAGGGCCCGGCGTTCAGCTACCACCCGGACAAGCTGTCGATGGAGCGCACCGAGGACTCCGCGTTCGGCCCGGTCGACCGCATCGGCCAGCTGACCATGCGCAACCTCGACATCGCCGACTCCCGCGCCAAGCTGGAGCAGTACGCCGGGCTCGGCATGGTCGGCAGCTCCCAGGTCAGCCTCATCGGCGCCCTGGAGGCCGGGGGCGCCGAGGCCATCGCCTCGCGGGGCGAGACGAGCGAGGACGAGCTGCTCGACCGCGCGGCCATGGAGGCCGGCACCGACTGACCCGGCCCTCCCCCGACGGCCCGCCGGCCCCCGCCGCCCCGGGGGGGCCGGGGGGCGGGGGGCGGCGGGGGGGGGGGGGGCGGGGGGGCGGGGGGGGGGGGGGGGGGGGGGGGGGGGGGGGGGGGGCGGGGGGGGGGGGGGGGGGGGGGGGCGGGGGGGGGGGGCGGGGGCGCCCCGCCCCCCCCCCCCCCCCCCCCCCCGGAGCCGGTCCCTCAGAACCCGTGGACGGCGAGGTAGCGGCTCATCCGGTCGGCCGCGCCGGCGGGGTCGGTGAGGACGCCGGCCTCGTCGGCGAGGGCGAACGTGCGGGCCTGGTGCACGGCGCTGCGCGCGGAGTGCAGGCCGCCGACCATGGCGTACCCGGGCTGGCGGCCGTCGAGCCAGTTGAGGAACGCGATGCCCGCCTTGTAGTACGGGGTGGGAGCCCCGAAGACGTGCCGGGCCAGCGGCACGGTGGGGTCCAGCGCGGCGCGGAACCCGGCGGTGTCGCCGGCGTCGAGGCGGACGAGGGCGGCCGCGGCGACGTTCGCGATCCCGGCGAAGATCCCGAGCAGGGCGTCGGAGTGGTGCTGCCCGTCGCCCTCGACGAGCTCGGGGTAGTTGAAGTCGTCGCCGGTGTAGAGCCGGACCCCGGCGGGCAGCCGCCGCCGCAGGTCCTCCTCGTGGCCGGCGTCCAGCAGCGAGACCTTCACGCCGTCGACGTTCGCGGCGTTGGCGGTGACGAGGTCGACGAAGACGTCGGTGGCGGTGGCGACGTCGGGCGCGCCCCAGTACCCGGCCAGGGCGGGGTCGAAGACCTCCCCGAGCCAGTGCAGGACGGCGGGGCGGCGGACCTGGGACAGCAGCCCGGAGTAGAGCCGCAGGTAGTCGTCGGGTCCGGTGGCCGAGGCCGCGAGGTGCCGGGAGGCCATGAGGATCGGCTGGGCGCCGGCGTCCTCGACGATCTGCAGCTGCTCCTCGTAGGCGGCGCGGACGGCGTCGAGCCGGTGGGCGCCGGGGGCCAGCTGGTCGGTCCCCACGCCCGCGGCGATCCGGCCGCCGACGGCCGCGGCCTCGCGGCTGCTGCGGCGCACGAGCTCGGTGGTGGCGGTGAAGTCGAGCCCCATGCCGCGCTGGGCGGTGTCCATGGCCTCGGCGACGCCGAGGCCGAGGGACCACAGCCGGTGCCGGAACGCCAGGGTGGAGTCCCAGTCGAGGTCGGCCGGGGCGCCGGGGACGTTCTCGGCGCCGGCGCGGGGGACGACGTGGGCGGCGGCGAAGACGGTGCGGGTGCGGGCCGGTCCGGCCGGGACCTCCCAGGCGACGGGTTCGCGGACGGCGTGCTCGACGAACCCGTCGGCCGTGGGCAGCCGCAGGGTCCGGCCGGTGAGGGGCCGGTCGAGGGTGACGGTCACAGCGAGATCTCCGGGAGTTCGACGCGGCGGCCCTGCGCGGAGGAGGCCAGCCCGGCCTCGGCGAGCCGCACTCCCCGTGCGCCGGAGAGGAAGTCGTACGGGTTGGGGGTGTCGGCGACGACGTGGCGGACGAACTGCTCCCACTGCACCTTGAACCCGTTCTCCAGCACGGCGTTGTCCGGGACCTCCAGCCAGTCGTCGCGGTAGCGGTGCTGCTCGGGCAGGTCGGGGTTCCAGACGGCCTTGGGGGTGGCGGCGCGGGGCTGGACGCGGCAGCCGAACAACCCGGCGACGGCGCTGCCGAGGGTTCCGTCGACCTGGAACTCGACGAGTTCGTCGCGGTCGACGCGCACGGCCCAGGAGGAGTTCAGCTGGGCGATGATGCCGCCCTCGAGCTCGAAGATGGCGTAGGCGGCGTCGTCGGCGGTGGCCTTGTACGCCTCGCCCTTCTCGTCGTGGCGCACGGGGACGTGCGTGACGGCCTTGGCGGTGACGGCCTCGACGGGGGCGATGGTCTGCTCGAGGACGTAGTTCCAGTGGCAGAACATGTCGGCGACGATCCCGCCGCCGTCCTCGGCGCGGTAGTTCCAGCTGGGCCGCTGGGCGCTCTGCCAGTCGCCCTCGAACACCCAGTAGCCGAACTCGCCGCGCACGGAGAGGATCTCGCCGAAGAACCCGGAGTCGACGAGGCGCTTGAGCTTGACCAGGCCGGGCAGGAACAGCTTGTCGTGGACGACGCCGTTCTTCACGCCGGCGCGGGTGGCGGCGCGGGCGAGCTCGACGGCCCCCTCGAGGGTCTCGGCGGTGGGTTTCTCGGTGTAGACGTGCCGGCCGGCGGCCATGGCCTTGTGCAGCGAGGCCTCGCGGACGGCGGTGAGCTGGGCGTCGAAGTAGAGCGGGTAGTCGTCGTCGGCCAGGGCCGCGTCGAGGTCGGTGGTGTAGTGCTCGAGGTCGTGCCGGCGCGCGATGTCGCGCAGCTTCTCGGCCGAGCGGCCGACGAGCAGGGGTTCGAGCTGCACCCGCGACCCGTCGGGCAGTTCGACCCCGCCCTGTTCGCGGATCGCCAGGACGGACCGCAGCAGGTGCTGCCGGTACCCCATCCGACCCGTCACGCCGTTCATGACCACACCGAGGCGTTGCACCATCGCTGCCTCCTCCAGTCTCAGGTTTGGGAATGCGCTTTCCAGAGGCTAGAGCCCCACCCCCGTCCGGGGCAAGGACCCCGGAGCACCGATCCCCCGCGCCGGTGCGGGAGGGAACCGTGGTGCGGGAGTGGTTGAGCAGCCGATCACCGACGCGGTCCGTGGAGGTTCCGCGACCTCCCTCGCCGCGCGCTCAGGCGCTGCTAGGTTCCGGCACAGTCGCTCGGGGGGACGACAGCTTGCACCGTGCACCAGCGACCCCCGGCCGCTGGACCGGAGGTGTCGCAGTGGGTGTCGTACGCACCATCGTCTTCCCCGCCCTCAGGCTGGTCGTCTGGGCGCTCATCGCGGTCGCGCTGCTGTGGATCGCGTTCGTCCGCACCGGGCAGGACGACGCCGACGCCGCGGCCAGCCCCTACGCGGTCGTCGACCCGCCCGCCGCGACCGTGACGCGCGGCGACGTCGTCAACACCGTCAACCTCCAGGGCACCATCGAGGCCGACCCCGCGACCACGGTCAAGTCCACCGCCGCCGGGCAGGTCGGCCGGGTCCGGGCCGAGGTCGGCCAGGACGTCGACAAGGGCACCCCGCTGTTCACCGTGGTGGTGACCGTCGACCCGCCCGCCCCCACCGACCCAGCCGCACCGCCGGCCCCGCCCACCACGAAGACCGTGACGGTCACCTCCACCGTCGCGGGCACCCTCGCCACGCTCGACGTCCTCGCCGGCCAGGACGTCACCATCGGGGCAGCCGTCGCGACCGTCAGCCCCGGCACCCTCACGGTGTCCGCGCCGCTGACCCAGGCCCAGCAGTTCCGGCTGCTGGCCCCGCCGACCACGGCGCAGGTCACCGTCCCCGGCGGCCCCGGGACGTTCGAGTGCACCGGCCTGCGCACCGGGAACCCGACCTCCACGCAGGAGACGCCGCCCCCGGGCGGCGGGTTCGTCGACCCCTACGCCGACCCCTCCTCGTCCATGACCGGCGCCACCGTCACCTGCGCAGTGCCCGACGGCGTGCAGGTCTTCGCCGGGCTGACCGCCACCGTCGACGTCACCGCCGGGCAGTCCACCGGCGTCCTGCTGGCCCCCGTCACCGCCGTCCGCGGCAGCGTCGGCACCGGCACGGTGTGGACCGTCGGCGACGACGGCTCCCGGACCGAGACCCAGGTGACCCTCGGGCTGACCGACGGGCAGAACGTCGAGATCCGGGACGGCCTCACTGAGGGCCAGCAGATCCTGCAGTTCGTCCCGAACACCGACACCCCGGCCGACCAGTTCGGCGGCGGGATGTACGGGATGGGCTACTGATGGCCCCGGCGGACCACGTCGTCTCCCTCAGCGCCGTCAGCCGCAGCGTGCGGCTGCCCGACGGCAACGACCTGCACATCCTCACCGGCGTCGACCTGCACGTCGACCGCGGCGAGCACGTCGCCGTCGTCGGCCGCTCGGGGTCGGGCAAGTCGACGCTGCTGAACATCATCGGCCTGCTCGACGCCCCCACCAGCGGGCGGTACCTGCTCGACGGCGAGCCCGTGCAGGCCCGGTCCAACCGGCGGACGGCCAAGCTGCGCGGGCAGACGTTCGGTTTCGTGTTCCAGCAGTTCAACCTGCTGCCCGGCCGCACCGCCACCGAGAACGTCGCGAACCCGCTGCTGTACGGCAGCAGCCGGGAGTTCCTGCACCGCAGGAAGATCGCCCGCCAGATGCTCGAACGGGTCGGGCTCGGCCACCGGCTCGACACCATGCCCGAGAAGCTGTCCGGCGGGGAGCAGCAGCGGGTGGCGCTGGCCCGCAGCCTGGTCCGCCGGCCCCGCGTCCTGCTGGCCGACGAACCCACCGGCGCCCTCGACGTCGACACCGGCTCGGCCGTCATGGACGTGCTGGAGGAGCTCGTGCGCGACGACGGCACGACGCTGGTGACCATCACCCACGACCTGTCCGTCGCCGCACGCGCCGACCGGCAGTTCCGCCTCGACCACGGCGTCCTCACCGAGATCACCGACGACGCCCTGGCGGCGGCGACGGCCCACCGGGAGACGCTGTGACGGGGTTCCTCGCGGCCGTCACGGAGGCCTGGGGCGAGATCCGCGTCAACCGGGTGCGGGTGGTCCTGTCCCTCGTCGGGGTGTTCCTCGCCGTGTTCGCGATGACGACCATCACCGCGGTCGGGAACATGGGCCGGCAGATCATCGGGGAGAGCTCCGAACGCGCCGGCGGCCGCCCGGCGACGCTGCGGGTCGACGCCTCCCCCACGACGCAGTCGACCCCGGAGACGACCCGCGAGGCCGCGGAGGCGTTCGCGGCGGCCGCCGCCCGCCACGACGTGAGCTGGTGGGGGAAGACCGGGTTCGGTCAGCTGACGGTGCGGTTCCCGGCGGGCACCCAGCTGGTGTCGGCCACCACGGTGGACCCCAGCTACGGCCCCATGCACCGGATGATCGTCACCGAGGGGCACTGGTTCAGCGCCGCCGACGACACCGCCTTCTCCCCCCGGCTCGTCGTCAACGACGGGTTCCTGGACCAGCTCGGCGGGTTCGACGCCGCGAACCCGCCGACGGTCGTCCTGGGCGGGGACACCCCCGTCACCGCGACCGTCGTCGGGGTCTCCAACCCGACCGGCAGCGACCCGACCTACCCGCAGGCGTGGGTGCTGAACTCGGCCGTGGAGCGCTGGAACCTGGCGGACCCGACGTCCTCCTCACCCCCGAGCCTGGAGGTCTGGGTCCCCGACGCCGACGTCGACGCGCTGACGCAGGCGCTGCAGAGCGAGGTGCAGTCGAGCCTGCCGGGGTTCTCCGTGTACGTCTCGCGGGCCGACGCCGGCGCCGAGCTGGGGATCGTCGACGCGGTCCTGTCCTACGGGGTCCGCGGGGTCGGGGTCTTCGCGCTGCTCCTGGGCGGGATCGGGGTGCTCAACGTGGGCCTGGTGACGGTGCGCCAGCGCATCCGGGAGATCGGGGTGCGCCGCAGCTTCGGCGCGACCGGGGGCCGGGTGTTCTTCGCGGTGCTCCTGGAGAGCGTCGCCGCGACCTTCGTCGCCGGGTTCCTCGCGGTGATGCTGTCGATCATCCTGGTCTCGAACTTCCCGCTGCAGTCGGTCCTGCCGGCCGGGCTGACGCTGGAGGACGTGCCGCCCTTCCCGGTCTCCGCGGCCGTCGAGGGCCTGCTGGCGGCCACCCTCGTCGGGGCGCTGGCCGGTCTGGTGCCCGCGACGATGGCGGTGCGTGCCAAGGTCATCGACGCGATCCGCTACTGAACGTCCGGGGCCGGGCCGCGGCCCGGCCCCGGGACGGACCTCAGGGCGACCTCAGTGGGACAGGGCCAAGTAGGCCAGCAGGTCGTGGCGGGTGATGACGCCGACGGGCTTGCCGTCCTCGACGACCACGGCCGCGTCGGCGCCGGTGAACACCTCCCGGGCGTCGGCGACGGACTGCCCCGACCCGACCAGCGGCAACGGCGCGCCCATGTGCGCGCTCACGGCGTCCGACATCTTCGCCCGGCCGGTGAACAGCGCGTCGAGGACCTCGCGCTCGTTGACGGACCCGGCGATCTCACCGGCCATGACCGGCGGCTCGGCCCCCACGACGGGCAGCTGGGAGACGCCGTACTCCCGCATGATCTCGATGACGTCGTGCACGGTCTCCGTCGGGTGCGTGTGCACCAGCGCCGGCAGCCCGGCGCTCTTGTGCCGCAGGACGTCCCCGACGGTCCCGCCCTCCTCGGAGTCCAGGAACCCGTAGGAGGCCATCCAGTCGTCGTTGAAGATCTTGCCGAGGTACCCGCGGCCCCCGTCGGGCAGCAGCACCACGACGACGTCGTCGGGGCCGAGGTCCTTCGCCGCGCGCAGCGCCGCGACCACCGCCATCCCGCACGACCCCCCGACGAGCAGGCCCTCCTCGCGGGCCAGGCGCCGCGTCATGAGGAAGGAGTCGGCGTCGGAGACGGCGATGATCTCGTCCGGGACCGACGGGTCGTACGCGCTCGGCCAGAAGTCCTCGCCCACGCCCTCGACGAGGTACGGGCGGCCGGTGCCGCCGGAGTACACCGACCCCTCGGGGTCGGCGCCGATGACGCGGACCGGGCCCTGCTCCTTGAGGTAGCGGCCCGTGCCGGTGATGGTCCCGCCGGTGCCGACGCCCGTGACGAAGTGGGTGACCTTCCCCTCGGTGTCGGCCCAGATCTCCGGGCCGGTCGTCTCGTAGTGGCTGCGCGGGCCGTGGACGTTGGCGTACTGGTTCGGCTTCCACGCGCCCTCGATCTCGCGGACCAGGCGGTCGGAGACGGAGTAGTACGACTGCGGGTCCTCCGGCGGCACCGCCGTCGGGCACACCACGACCTCCGCGCCGTAGGCCTTCAGGACGTTGCGCTTGTCCACCCCGACCTTGTCGGGGCACACGAACACGCAGCGGTAGCCGCGCTGCTGGGCGACCAGCGCCAGGCCGACGCCGGTGTTGCCGCTGGTGGGCTCGACGATCGTCCCGCCCGGCTTCAGGGCACCCTCGGCCTCGGCGGCCTCGATCATGCGGGTGGCGATGCGGTCCTTCACGGAGCCGCCCGGGTTGAGGTACTCGACCTTCGCGAGCACCGTGCAGGCCAGGCCCTCGGTCACGCGGTTGAGCTTGACCAGCGGGGTCCCACCCACGAGGTCGACGACGGTCTCGGCGTAGCGCATGGGCCCATCATCGCCCACCGGACGAGGGGGCCCGCACGGGCCGCGCGCCGTCACAGGGCCCGGCGCACCGCCGCCACCACCTCCTGCGCGGCGGCCAGCGCCGCCGCGTCGCCGAAGCGCACGACGTCGGCGCCGACGACCGCGAGCTGGTCCCCCAGGCCGTGGGTGCCCACGCGCGGCAGCTCCCGCCGGGGTTCGCCCTCGGCGTCGGCGGCCAGGTCGGCCAGCGCCTGCGCCGCGGCGCGCACGGCGTCGGCCGGGCTCCCGGCCCCCTCGACGGCCCGCTCCAGGCGGGACAGCGGCAGCCCGCGGACCCGGTCGGCCTGCAGGCCCAGGGAACGACGGAGCTCGGCGCGCTGAGGTTCCAGCGCGCCGAGCTCGGGGTCGGTCTCGTGCGGCGTCGGGTCGTTCACGCCCGACAGTCGATCACACGCGTCAGTCGCTGCTGCCGCGCAGGATGGCGATGAGCCGCAGGATCTCCAGGTACAGCCACACCAGCGTCACCATCAGGCCGAAGCCGGCGCGCCAGGACTCCTTGACGGGCAGGCCGTTGCGGATGCCCTGCTCGACGTAGTCGAAGTCGAGGACGAGGAACAGCGAGGCCAGGACGACGCCGAAAGCGCTGACCAGGATGGCCAGCGGCCCGCCGCCGGAGTAGGCGCTGGCGCCCGTGACGGCCCACAGGCCCAGGTTGACCAGGCCGAAGACCAGGTACCCGACACCCGCGATGAGCAGGATCTTCGTGAAGCGCGGGCTGTTGCGGACGATGCCCGTCTTGTAGGCGACGAGCATCCCGGCGAACGCGGCGAGCGTGCCGAGGACGGCCTGGCCGATGATGCCGTCGTACAGCGAGGCGTAGACCGCCGAGATGCCGCCGACGAACAGGCCCTCCAGGGCCGCGTAGGCGAACATGACGCCCGGGCGGACCTTCCGGGACACCTGCGCCCAGATGCCGAGGACCATCGCGACCAGGGCCGCGCCGATGATCGGCAGGAAGGACAGCGTCCCGCCGCGGACACCGAAGTACCCGGCGGCCGCACCGACGAGCAGGACGGCGAACAGCGACGCCGTCCGCAGGACGACGTCGTCGAGGGTCATCCGGCGCGACTGCGCCGAGGTGGCGGACGGCTTCTGGTACCAGTCCTCGAGCGTGCGGGCCGAGGCGTCCGCGGGCCGGCGCTGGGCCGAGCTGGGCGCGTCGAACGTCGCGTAACCGTTCCGCTTCCACTCGTTGCTGCGCGCGAAGACCGGGTTCTTGCTCTCCATGGCTCCCCTCCGGAGCTGATGATCCTTGTCGGTTGCAACGACCGGGGAGGGAGCACCGTTCCCCGCACCGATCACGGAGTCATCACGATGAGTACCCGGGACGGGGATCGAACCCGCACGCCGCGAACGGCCCGGGGGTTTAAGCCCCGTGCGCCTACCAGTTACGCCACCCGGGCCTGCGCGGGCCCATCTTGTCAGGAGCGCGCGACGCGCTCGAACTCGGTGAACGGGTGCGACGAGGCACCCGGCGAGACGGCCTCGCGGTGGAACAGCGCCGCCTGGACCCACCCCAGCAGCACCCCCGCCTTGCGGCTGCCGGTGGGGACCGTGGACAGGTGGTGCAGCCGGTGCAGGAGCCAGGCCGGGTAGCCGCGCAGCCGCAGGCCGCGGACCTGCGCCACCCCCTGGTGCAGCCCCAGCGAGGCGACCGACCCCACGTGCGCGTGCCGGTACTCCTGCGTGGGGCGCCCGCGCAGCCCGGCCAGGAGGTTGTCGGCCAGCCGCCGGGCCTGCCGCACGGCGTGCTGGGCGTTGGGGGCGCAGAACGCCCCGGGCGCCGTCACGTCGGGGACGGCGCAGCAGTCCCCCGCCCCCCAGGCGTCCTCGACGCCCACCACCCGCAGGTCGGTGCCCACCCGCAGGCGACGGCGGTCGTCCAGCGGCAGGTCCGTGGCCTCCAGGACCGGGTGCGCCTGGACCCCGGCGGTCCACACGATCGTGCCCGCCTCGAACGCGCGGCCGTCGGAGAGCACGACCCGGCCGCCGGCGCAGGACGTCACGGTGGTGCCGAGCGCGACGTCGACGCCCCGCGCGCGCAGGACCTGCGCGGCGTACCGGCTGAGCGGCTCGCCGACCTCGGGCAGGAGGCGGCCGGTGGCCTCCACCAGGACGAACCGCAGGTCCGCGGCCCGCAGCCCGGGGTGCAGCCGCACCGCGTAGCGGGCCATGTCCTCGATCTCGCCGATGGCCTCGATCCCGGCGTACCCGCCGCCGACGAACACGAACGTCAGGGCCCGGGCCCGCCGGGCGGGGTCGGTCGAGACCTCGGCCCGGTCGAGCTGGGCCAGGACGTGCCCGCGCAGGTGCACGGCCTCCTCGACCGTCTTGAACCCGGTGGCGTGCTCGGCCAGGCCCGGCACCGGCAGCGTCCGGGCCACCGACCCGGGGGCCACGACGACCACGTCGTACGTGAGGTCGCGCTCGGCCCCGTCGGCGGTCCGGACCCGCGCGCGCCGGCCGGCATGGTCGAGGGCGACGACGTCCCCGGTGAGGACGTCGGCGCCGGACAGGGTGCGGCGCAACGAGACCACCACGTTGCGGGGTTCGATGGAACCGGCGGCGGCCTCGGGCAGGAACGGGTGGTAGGTCATGTACCCGCGGGGGTCGACCACGGTGAGGTGCAGCTCGCCGGGCCGGGACCGGCGCAGCAGCCGCCGGGTCGCGTTCAGCCCGACGAAGCCGCCGCCGATCACGAGGACCTCCGTGGGGGCGCCGGGCACGGAGGTCACCCCTGACCTCCCAGTCGCGCGGCGCGGGCCACCACCTCGTCGAGCATCGCCTCGGTCAGCCGGCCGGTCGCGGTGTTCTGCCGGCTGACGTGGTAGCTGCCGAGCAGCCGGACCGTCCCGTGCGGACCGGTCAGGTCGGCCTCGGCGCCGTGGCCGAACCTCGGCTGCGGGCGCGGCACCGTCCACCCCGCCCGCCGGGCCGCCGTCAGCGTCGATGCCCACGCGATGGCGCCCAGCGCCAGGACGACCCGGACGTCGGCGCCCACCTCGCGCAGCTCGGCGTCCAGCCACTGCGCGCAGGTGGCGCGCTCGTCCGGGGTGGGTCTGTTGTCCGGCGGCGCGCACCGCACGGGCGCGACGATCCTGGTGCGCCGCAACGCCAGCCCGTCGGCGGCGTGCACCGACGTGGGCTGGTTCGCCAGGCCCGCGCGGAACAGCGCCCGGATGATCCAGTCCCCGGAGGAGTCGCCGGTGAACATGCGCCCGGTGCGGTTCCCGCCGTGCGCGGCCGGGGCCAGCCCGATCACCAGCACCCGCGGGTCGTCGACGCCCAGGCTCGGCACGGGCCGGCCCCAGTAGGGCTCGGTGCGGAACGCGCGGCGCTTGAGGCGGGCGACGTCCTCGCGCCAGGCGACCAGGCGCGGGCACGCGCGGCACACGCAGCTGCGGGCCAGCAGGTCCGTCGTCGCGAGCCGGCGGACGTCGTCGGGGGTGCGGGCGACCGGGGTGCCCGGGGCGGACGGGTCACCCGGCCAGCCCGTGCCCGGCGGGACGGGCGAGTCGAAGCACCGCCCCGTCCCGGGGTGCTCAGCGGGCGACGGTGTCGGCGAGGTTGTCGAGGAGTTCACCGTAGATGCGGTCCAGACCGCGGGGGGCGAAGGTGCGCTCGAAGAAACCGCCGATGCCGCCGGCGCCGTTCCACTCGCTGGTGACGACGACCTCGGAGGCGTCCGGGCCGTCGTCCTCCACGCGCCACGTCGTGACCAGGGTGGAGTTCGCGTCGCTCTCCACGAGGGCGTGGCGGTCGGTGGCGGTCACGACGGCGCGCACGTCGCGGACCCGCTTCTTGGTGGCGTGCAGCTTCCAGCGCACCTGCGTGCCCGGTCCCTGACCGCCCTCCAGCACCTCGTAGTCGGTGAACTGCTCCGGGAGCAGGCGCGGGCGCGTGCCGCTGTAGTCGGCCAGTGCGGCGAGGACGCGCTCGGCGGGCGCGTCGATGCGTCGAGTGGTCGTGGCGGTCACGGTGCTCATGCTTCCCACCCTGCCAGATGTGCGGTTGGGTGGGCGCGTGGTGACGAGCGGCGCGCTGCGGGCCTGGGCCCTGGGACTCCCCGGGGCGCACGAGGAGGAGACGTGGGGCGCGGCGACGTTCCGCGTCGGGGCGAAGATCTTCGTCATCCTGCACGACGAGGACCGGGTCGCCTCGGTCAAGGCGTCGAAGGCCGACCAGGCCGAGCTGATCGCCGGCGACCCCGAGACGTACCGGATCGCCTCGCACACCGGGCGCTTCGGCTGGGTCGCGGTGCAGCTGGACAGCGCCGACCCCACCGAACTGCGCTCGGTGGTGCTGGAGGCGTGGCGGCGGACCGCGCCGAAGCGGCTGCAGCTCGCGCTGCCCGACGAACTGCGGGCCCTGCTGCCCCGACGCTGACCGGGGGCTGATCAGAGGCTGCGGGCCAGCGCGACGGCGATCCCGTCGAGGATGTCGTGCTCGCTGGTGAGCACCTCCTCGATCCCCGCCCGCGCCGCGACCCGCTCCAGCACCGTCGCCCACACCAGCGCACCGGCGCCGATGACGTCGACCCGGCCGGGGTGCACGAACGGCATCGCCGACCTCTGCGCCCGCGTCGCGCGCAGCAGCCGCTCGCACGCGGCCAGGACCTGCTGCACCGGCAGCCGCACCCCGTGCAGGCAGCCGGGGGTGTACTCCGCGAGCTCGATGGCGGCGGCCGTGATCGTCGTGATCGACCCGGCGACCCCGACGAGCGTGCGGGTCCGCTCCAGCGGGACGGGGCTGGTCGCGAGCGCGGCCTCGACGTCGGCGCGGGCCGCCGCGACCTGCTGCGGCGTGGGCGGGTCGTCGTGCAGGTGCCGTTCGGTCATCCGCACCGACCCCACGTCCAGCGAGCAGGCGGCCTCGACCTGCCGGCCGCCCAGGACCAGTTCGGTGGAGCCGCCCCCGAGGTCGACCACGAGGAACGGCGCGCGCTGGACGTCGAGCTCGGCGGTGGCCCCGGCGAAGCTCAGCGCGGCCTCCTCGTCGCCGCTGACGACGTCGGGGTCGACCCCGAGGCGGGCGTGGACCCCGGCGCGGAACTCCTCCCGGTTGGACACGTCCCGCGAGGCGGAGGTCGCGACGAACCGCACGGCCGCCGGTGCGTGCCGGGCGATGAGCTCGGCGGCGCGGTCGACGGCGGAGAAGGTGCGCTGCAACGCTTCCGGGGCGAACGCGCCGGTCCGGTCGACGCCCTGCCCGAGGCGGACGACCTCCATCGTGCGTTCGAGCTCGTGCGCGCGGCCCGTCACGGGGTCGACGTCGGCGACGAGCAGGCGCAACGAGTTCGTGCCGCAGTCGAGCGCGGCGACGCGCCTCACGCGTCGGCCCCGGTGTGCGGGCAGGTGGCCGGCCAGCCGCCGTCGGCGGCCAGCCGCTCCAGCGTCTCGTCCCCGATGGGGTTGACCCCCGGGCCCGCCGCGAGCGCGTGCCCGACGAGGGCGTGCAGGCACTTGACCCGCGTCGGCATCCCGCCGCAGGAGATCCCGGCGATCTCCGGGACGTCGGCGTCCCCGAGCGCGGCCCGGCGGCGCAGCAGGTCCTCGTGCGCGCGCTGGTACGCCGCGGCGAGCTCGGCGTCCTGCGCGAGGCGCTCGGTCATCTCCCGCATGAGGCCCGAGGCCTCCAGGGTGCTGATGGCACCGGCCGCGACGGGGTCGACGAGGTAGTACGTGGTGGGGAACGGGGTGCCGTCGGGCAGCCGCGGCGCGGTCTCGACGACGTCGGGGCGACCGCAGGAGCAGCGGTGGGCCACGGCCACCACTCCCCGCGGGACCCGGCCGAGCCGGCCGGCGATGCTGTCGAGGTCGGCCTGGGCGACGGGGGTGGCGGGGCTGCTCACGGTCTGCTTCCTACTTCGTCGAGCTGGGCGTTCCCAGCCCGGGGGTGGTCGGCGGGGGGACGTCGGCGGGGTTGCCGGCGATCCGCAGGGACTCCCAGATGTTCTCGTACCAGGCCGCCGCCGGCCTCGGCACGGTCGTCGCGGCCTCCTGCGGGGAGACCTCGTCGGCGCTGCTGGCACCGTCGACGACGTACGGGACCTCCCCGGGCAGGACGTACCGCAGCCGTTCCCGCGCCTGCGTCATGACGTAGGCGTCGTCGTCCCAGCGGTCGGCCTGGGCCTGCGCCGCGGCGAGGTCCTCCTGCTGCTGGGCGATCCGGTGGGTCAGCCGCCCGATCTCGGACCGCTGCTCCAGCCACTTCTGCAGGCTCGGCACCAGGAAGATCGCCAGCAGCAGGACCACCGCGGACAGCACCAGGACGCGCGGGCCGCGGGTGCGGCGCCGGTCGGCCGGGCTCATCGTCGCGGCGCTGCGGCCCCGGGCCGCCGGCGCCGGGCGGGAGTTCGCCTTCGCGCTGCGGCCGGTGGTGCCCGGCCCGCGCCCGGCGCGCGACGGCTGGCGGGGTGCAGCACTGCGCCCCGCGGCCCCCGCCTGGCGGGAGGGGCTGCGGGGCGCAGTCGGACGTCGCGTCGCCATGGGCTCTAGCTTCTCCCGGACGCGGCCGTCACCGGGTCAGGCGCGCCCGGTGAAACCGGCCGAGCGCGGGAACGCCTTGGCGCCGGCGTAGCGGGCCGCGTCGTCCAGCTCCTCCTCGATGCGCAGGAGCTGGTTGTACTTCGCGACGCGCTCGGAGCGGGCCGGGGCGCCGGTCTTGATCTGACCCGAGCCCACCGCGACCGCGAGGTCGGCGATGGTGGTGTCCTCGGTCTCGCCCGAGCGGTGGCTCATCATCGTGGTGAAACCGCTGCGGTGCGCCAGGTCCACGGCGTCGAGGGTCTCGGTCAGCGAACCGATCTGGTTGACCTTCACCAGCATCGAGTTGCCCGCACCGAGGTCGATGCCCTTGGCCAGCCGCTCGGGGTTGGTGACGAACAGGTCGTCGCCGACGAGCTGGAGCTTGCCGCCCAGGGCGTTGGTGATGTGCACCCAGCCGTCCCAGTCGTCCTCGGACAGCGGGTCCTCGATGGAGACCAGCGGGTACTCCGAGACCAGGCCCTCGTAGTAGCCGGTCATCCACTCCGCCGAGCGCTTCGAGCCCTCGAAGTCGTAGCCGCCCTCGCCGAAGAACTCCGTCGCGGCCACGTCGAGCGCCAGGGCGATGTCCTTGCCCGGGGCGAACCCGGCCTTGCCGACGGCCTCGAGGATGAGGTCCAGGGCGTCCTTGTTGCTGGGCAGGTCGGGGGCGAAACCACCCTCGTCGCCCAGGCCGGTGGACAGCCCGCGCGACTTCAGCACCGACTTCAGCGCGTGGTACGTCTCCGCGCCCCAGCGCAGCGCCTCGCGGAAGGAGGCCGCGCCGACGGGGGCGATCATGAACTCCTGGATCGCGACACCGGTGTCGGCGTGCGCGCCACCGTTGACGATGTTCATCATCGGCACGGGCAGGACGTGCGCGTTCGGGCCACCGAGGTAGCGGAACAGCGGCAGGTCCACCGAGGACGCCGCGGCCTTGGCGACGGCCAGCGACACCCCGAGGATGGCGTTGGCGCCCAGGCGGTTCTTGTTCGGGGTGCCGTCCAGGTCGAGCATGACCTGGTCGATGATCCGCTGCTCGTGGGCCTCGTGGCCGACCAGCGCGGGGCCGACCTCCTCGATGACGGCCTCGACGGCCTGCTCGACGCCCTTGCCCAGGTAGCGGCCCTTGTCGCCGTCGCGGCGCTCGTTGGCCTCGTAGGCGCCGGTGGACGCGCCGGACGGCACGGCCGCCCGGCTGAAGGTCCCGTCGTCGAGCAGGATCTCGACCTCGACGGTGGGGTTGCCGCGCGAGTCAAGGATCTCGCGAGCTCCGACGGCCTCGATGGTGGCCACGCGCACTCCTCGTGCTTCTCGATGTCGTCTGTCGACCCGAGCCTAGTCGCCCCCGCCGGATCGGGAACCACCCCCCGACGCCCGACGTCGTGCAGGACGAGGGACGACACCGAGGAGGGGGCACGACGATGAGCGAGGGTGACAACGCCTGGCGGTTCGAGGTGGACGGCCGGCAGCACGAGGTCGACGTCGACGTCGCGTCGATGAGCGGGAAGATCGTCGTCCGGCTGGACGGGAAGGTCCTGGAGGAGGACCGGATCTGGTTCTCCGACAAGGAGTTCCGCTTCCCGATCGGCGCGCACGAGGCCGTCGTCGAGGTGGACCTGGCCTACGGCGGCTTCGCGACCCGCTCCTCGCTGCGCCTCGACGGGGCGCACGTGGAGCCGCTGCGGCGCTGATCAGCCCGCCAGCGCCGTCCAGCCCAGCCGCCCCGCCCCCACCAGGCCCGACCCGCGGGGCAGGGCGGCCGGGGTGAGGCGCACCTCGGCCAGGTGCGGGTAGACCGCGAACTCCGCGAACGCCCGGCGCAGCGGGTCCATCAGCACGTCCCCGGCGGAGGCCACTCCCCCGCCCACGACGATGTCGGTCAGGTCGAACAGCGCCGCCGCCGAGGCGAACGCCGAGGCCAGGGCCCGGGTCCCGGCGGCGATGACGGCCGTGGCGAGCGGATCCCCGGCGCGGGCGTCGGCCGTCAGCACCTTCGCGTCGACCCGCTCCCCCGGCCGCCAGCCCTGCGCGAGCGCGGCCCGCACCATCGCCGGGCCGCTGGCGTACGCCTCCACGACCCCCGACGCCCCCGACCCCGGCAGCAGCTCCCCGTCCAGGACCACCCCGACGTGGCTGATGAACCCCGCGTTGCCGGACTTGCCCGACAGGATGCGCCCGTCCAGGACGATGCCGCCGCCGATGCCGGTGGAGACGACGACCCCCATCATCGACGGCGACCCCTGGGCCGCGCCGACCCACTGCTCGGCCGCGGCGAAGCACTGGCCGTCCTGCGCCAGCCGCGCCCGCGCAGGCTGCCCCAGCGCCGCCGACGCGTGCGCCGCGACGTGCTCGACGAGCGGGAACCCGCGCAGCGACGCGATGTTCACCGGGTGCACCGTCCCGGTGACCGTGTCGACCGGCCCGGCGGACCCGATGCCGACGACGTCGGCGACCGGCAGGCCCGCGGCCAGCCCGTCCCCGACGACGTCGCCGACCAGCCCCGCGAGCGCCGCGGCGACCGCGGCGGCGTCGTGGGCGTCGGTGGGCACCTCGCGGTCGTGGCTCACGGCCCCGTCGTCGGCGACGAGCCCCGCGGCGATCTTGGTGCCACCGATGTCGATGGCCAGCACGTGGGTCACGAGCCGGACCCTACCCAGCCGCCCGCTCGCGGGCCCGGGCCGCGGTCTCCAGGTCGCGGGTCGCCGTGCGCAGCGCCGCCTCGGGGTCGACGCCCGCCGCGTGGGCGCGCCGCACGACCGCCAGGAGCTCGTCGCCGATCTGCCGCTCCGTGGCCTGCGCGCTCACCGGCTCGTCGAGACCGTTGCGCTGCAGCCGCCCCAGCACCTTGTCCGCGCGCGCCAGGGCCGGCAACCCCGGCGGGATGCCGTCGAGCACGCTCTCGCGCGGCTTCTCCGTCGCCTTGACCGCGTCCCACCCGGCCTGCAGGTCCTCGGCCACGGCCTCACCGGCGAACACGTGCGGGTGCCGCCGCTCCAGCTTGGCGACGATCGTCGCCGCCACGTCGTCCACGTCGAACGGCTCGGCGGGGTCCTCCTGCGCGACGCGGGCGTGGAAGACGACCTGGAGCAGGAGGTCCCCGAGCTCCTCGCGCAGGTCGGCGCGGGTGCCGTTCTCGACGGCGTCGACGACCTCGTAGGTCTCCTCCACGAGGTAGCGCAGCAGCGAGGTGTGGGTCTGCTGGGCGTCCCAGGGGCAGCCGCCGGGTGAGCGGAGGCGGTCCATGACGGCGACGAGGTCGAGGAGCTTGCTGCCGGGGCGGGGGTCGCTCACAGGTCGCACGCTACCCACCCCGGTCGGTGCGACGACCGTGGACTGCGAGGGGCCGCCCCGCAGGAGGCGCGCGGTGTCGGTGACCACCGCTCCCCGGGGGAGCCCGCGTTCCGGGACGAGCCGGGAATCCCCGTGGCGCTGGTGGCACGGCTGCAGGAGGTGCCCCCCGCGAGCGCACGCCGTCGGTCCACGTCCTGGACGACCGCGTCCTGCGGGACGGCGAGCCCGCCGTCCCGCTCGACGTCGGTCCGGCGAGCCTCAGCGTCGACCTCGGCCGCCTGCTGCCCTGAGCCCTACCGGGCGCCGCCCGCCGCGACCGCCGCGGGCTGGTCCAGCAGGACGGCGTTGACGAACTCCGTCGCCCAGGCCAGCACCTCGGCGTCGCGCAGCGGCTTGCCGCCGATGCGCGCGGTCATGGGCGCCGGCACGAGGGCGACGTCGAGGGCGGGTTTGAGGATCGTCCCGGGGTAGAGCCGCTTGAGCCGCAGCTCCTTGGACTCCGGCAGGCTGATCGGCGCGAACCGGACCTGCTTGCCCATCAGGGCGACCTCGCGCAGCCCGCCCTGGCGGGCGGCGATGCGGAACTTCGCGACCTCCAGCAGGTTCAGCACCGGCTGGGGCGGGGTGCCGTAGCGGTCGACGAGCTCGGCGTGCAGCTCGACGAGGTCGTCGGCGGAGTCGGCCGCGGCCAGCCGCCGGTAGGCCTCCAGGCGCAGCCGCTCGGAGGGGACGTAGTCGTGCGGCAGGTGCGCGTCGACCGGCAGCTCGATCTTCACCTCGGTGGGTTCGGGTTCGGCGTCCTCGTTCGCCGCGCCCGGCACCTTGTTGCGGACGTCGGCGACGGCGTCGGCGACCATCCGCATGTACAGGTCGAAACCCACCCCGGCGATGTGCCCGGACTGCTCCCCGCCGAGCATGTTCCCGGCGCCGCGGATCTCCAGGTCCTTCATCGCCACCGCCATGCCCGAGCCGAGGTCGGTGTGCTGGGCGATGGTGGCGAGGCGGTCGTGGGCGGTCTCGGTGAGGGGTTTCTCCGGCGGGAACAGGAAGTAGGCGTACGCCCGTTCGCGGCCGCGGCCCACGCGCCCGCGCAGCTGGTGCAGTTGCGACAGGCCCATGCTGTCGGCGCGCTCGACGATGAGGGTGTTGGCGTTGGAGATGTCCAGGCCGGTCTCGACGATCGTCGTGCAGACCAGGACGTCGAACCGCTTCTCCCAGAAGTCGACGACGACCTGCTCCAGGCGGTGCTCACCCATCTGCCCGTGCGCGGTCGCGATGCGCGCCTCGGGGACGAGTTCCTTCAGCCGCGCCGCCGTCCGCTCGATGGACGACACCCGGTTGTGGACGTAGAAGACCTGCCCCTCGCGCAGGAGCTCGCGGCGGATCGCCGCGGTGATCTGCTTCTCCTCGTACCCGCCGACGTAGGTCAGGACGGGGTGGCGCTCCTCCGGCGGGGTCGCCAGCGTCGACATCTCCCGGATGCCGGTGACGGCCATCTCCAGGGTGCGCGGGATCGGGGTGGCGCTCATCGCGAGCACGTCGACGTTGGTGCGCAACGTCTTCAGCGCCTCCTTGTGCTCGACGCCGAAGCGCTGCTCCTCGTCGACGATGACCAGGCCGAGGTCCTTGAACTTCACCTCGCCGCTGATGAGCCGGTGGGTGCCGATGACGACGTCGACGGACCCGTCGGCCAGCCCCGCGATCGTCTCCTTGGCCTCCTTGCCGGGCGTGAAGCGGGACAGCGGCTTCACCGAGACCGGGAACTGCGCGTAGCGCTCGGCGAACGTCTTGAAGTGCTGCTGGACCAGCAGCGTCGTCGGCACCAGCACGGCGACCTGCTTGCCGTCCTGGACGGCCTTGAACGCCGCCCGCAGCGCGATCTCCGTCTTGCCGTACCCGACGTCGCCGCAGATGAGCCGGTCCATCGGGACCGGTTTCATCATGTCGGCCTTCACCTCGTCGATGCTGACGAGCTGGTCGGGCGTCTCGACGTAGGCGAACGCGTCCTCGAGCTCGCGCTGCCACGGGGTGTCGGGGCCGAACTGGTGCCCCTTGGTCGCCATCCGCGCCGAGTACAGCCGGATGAGGTCGCCGGCGATCTCCTTGACGGCCCGGCGGGCCTTGTTCTTGGTGTTGGTCCAGTCCGAGCCGCCCATCTTGGACAGCGTCGGGGCCTCGCCGCCGGTGTAGCGGGTGACCTGGTCGAGGGTGTCGGAGGGCACGAACAACCGGTCGCCCGGCTGACCGCGCTTGCTGGGGGCGTACTCCAGGACGAGGTACTCGCGGGTCGCGCCCTGGATCGTGCGCTGCACCATCTCGACGAACCGGCCGATGCCGTGCTGCTCGTGGACGACGAAGTCCCCGGGGCGCAGGGACAGCGGGTCGACGGCGTTGCGCCGCCGGCGCGGCGCCATGCGCCGCATGTCCTTCGTGGACTGGCCCCCGACGCCGGTGATGTCGGACTCGGTGACCAGGGCGGTCCGCAGCGCCTCGGCGACGAACCCGTGCTCCACGCTCGCGGTCGTCACGGTCACCACCGACGGGGCGGGTTCCTCCACGAGGTCGTCGACGAGCCGCGCCGGGACGTCCTCGCCCGAGAGCATCTCGACCAGCCGCTTGGCCGGGCCGTGCCCCTCGGTCGTCACGACGATCCGCCACCCGGCCGAGGCGAGGTCGCGCAGCTCGCGCAGCGCCTTCTCGGTCTCCCCGCGGTACCCGGCGACGTCGCGGGCGCCCACGCGCAGGATCCGCACGTCCTCCAGGTCGCGCAGCTCCTCGTCCTCGACCAGGGAGGTGATCGACCACCAGGGGCGGCCGGTGGCCTCGGCGTGGGCCCGGACCTCGGCCAGCGTGGCGAACGAGGACGCCCCCAGGTCGACGGGCGTCTGCCCGCCGGCGGCGGCGTTCATCCAGGCCGCGTCGAGGAACTCCGCGCCGGTGGCGACGAGGTCGTGGGCGCGGGCGCGCACCTTCTCGGGGTCGGCCAGCACGACGTGCGTGCCGGCCGGCAGGACGTCCAGCAGCGGTTCCATCCCGTCGACCAGGGCGGGGGCCAGGGACTCCATGCCCTCCACCGCGATCCCCTCGGCCAGCTTGGCGAGCACGTCGGCGGCGCCGGGCAGGCTCTCCTGCAGCGCGCGGGCGCGCTCGCGGACGGTGTCGGTGAGCAGCAGCTCCCGGCACGGCGGGGCCCAGACCCCGTCCGGCTCGACCTCCAGGGTGCGCTGGTCGGCCACCGAGAAGGAGCGGACCTCCTCGACCTCGTCGCCGAAGAACTCCACGCGCAGCGGGTGCGGGCGGGTCGGGGGGAAGACGTCGAGGATGCCGCCGCGGACGGCGAACTCGCCGCGGCGCTCCACCATGTCCACCCGCGTGTAGGCGGCGGCCGCGAGCGCCTCGACGGTCGCGTCGAGGCCGACGTCGTCACCGGCGCGCAGGCGCACGGGCTCGAGGTCGGCCAGCCCCTTGACCAGCGGTTGCAGCACCGCCCGGACCGGGGCGACGACGACGCGCACCGGCCCGGTGGTCGGGTCGTCCGCGGAGGGGTGGGCGAGGCGGCGCAGGACGGCCAGGCGCTGGGCGACGGTGTCGCTGCGCGGCGACAGGCGCTCGTGCGGCAGCGTCTCCCAGGCGGGGAACTCCGCGACGGCGTCGTGCGGCAGGTAGCAGCGCAGCCAGGTGGCGGTGTCCTCGCACTCGCGGCCGGTGGCGGTGACGACCAGCAGCGGGCGCGCCTCGGCGAACGCCGCGACCAGGGCGGGCCGCACCCCCAGCGGGGCGACGACGTCCAGGGCGCTGCTGCCCCCCTCCTGAGCGGTCTGGACGGCCGCGCGGACGGCGGGTTCGGTGCGCAGGACGTCGAGCAGGCCGGTGAGGCTCACGAACACTCCGGTGACGAGGGGTCCACGGGTCCACGGGGACCGTGAGGTGGCGGTGGGGGGTCGCGACCAGCCTACGACCGGCCTGCGACACGGGCCCCGCCACCGCCGGTGGCGCCCGATCCCGTCCGGTGGACCGGCCCGTTCCCACTACTGTCGCGGCCGTGCCCGGCTTCCCCGAACAGTCCCCCGACGCGCACCCCGTCCCCCGCTCACCGCACCGGGCCCGCCGCCCGCTGCGGCTGGCGCTGGCGCTGCTGGGCCTGCTGCTGCTGGCGTGGGCGGTGGCCGTCGCCGTGTCCGGGGTGCTGGCGGGGCGGGCGCTGCAGCGGGTGGCTGCGGAGGTGCCCGAGCTGGAGGCCCGGGTCCGCGCCGAGGACTGGGCCGGGGCCCGCTCGACCGCGACGGGGATCGCCGAGGACGCGCGCACCGCGGACCGGGCCACGTCGGCGCTGCCGTACCGGCTGGCCACCGCCGTCCCGTGGGTCGGCGACCAGCTGGGGGCCGCGGCCGGCGGCTCCCGCGCGGCGGCGCTGCTGACGGACCCGCTGCCGCAGGCCCTGGGGGTCGTCGACGACGTGCTGGGCGAGGGGCTGGTCTCGGCGGACCGCACCGTCAACGTCGACGGCGTGCGGCGGCTGACGCCGATCGTCACCGACTACCAGGCGCGCATCGAGCAGGCCCGCTCGGCGCTGCACGCGGCGGAGACCCCGGCGGTGCTGGCCGTCCTGCGCGACCGGCTGGACCCGGTGACGGCCCAGCTCGACGCCGTCTCCGGGCCGCTGGACACCGCGGCGCAGGTGCTGCCGCAGGTGCCGTCGCTGCTGGGGGCCGCCGACGGCGCCCGCACCTACCTGGTCGCCTTCACCAACCCGGCCGAGGTGCGGCCCGTGCAGGGCATCGTGGGCGCCTACGCCTACCTGAGCGTCGACGGCGGCCGGATCTCGCTGACGGCGACCGGGACCGACAACGACCTGTACGCCGCCCGCGCCGACGTCTCCGCCGTCGGGGAGGAGTTCGCGGCCCTCTACGGCCAGGACGCGGCGAAGGTGCAGAACGTCACGATGGGCGGCAGCGCCGACGAGGCGGGTGTCCTGACCTCCTCCCTGGTGAGCGCGGCGGGGCTGCCGACGCCGGACGCCGTCGTCTTCGTCGACCCGGTGGGCCTGGGGCAGCTGCTGGGCGAGGAGCACCCCCCGCTGGACCTCGGCCCGTTCGGCGCCGTCGCGACCCCGGACCTGGCGCACGTCCTCATGTACGACGCGTACGTGACCTACGGCGAGGACCAGGACGCCCGGAAGGCGTTCCTGGCCGCGACCTCGGCGGCCGCGTTCGAGGCGGTGCTGTCCGACGGCCTGTCGACCGCGGCCCTCGACGGGGCGCGGGAGGCCGTCGCGTCCGGTCACCTCGCGGTGTGGTCCAGCCGCCCGCAGGAGCAGGCGGCGCTGGTCGCCGCCGGGGTGTCCGGGACCCTGGGCGAGCCGCAGGACGCGGTGGCCCGGGTGGGGCTGACGAGCACGGTCCCCTCCAAGCTGGACTACTGGGTGCGCCCGTCCTTCGAGGTGTCCGCGCCGTGCTCGGGGACGGGGACGACGCAGGGGGCGCTGACGCTGACGCTGGCGAACTCGGTGCCCACCTCCGTCCCGGCGTACGTGTCGAACGCGGCGGCGCCGCGGGCGGCGGACCGGCGCACCGCGGCGCAGGTCGTCTCGCTGTGGGTGGCGCCGTGGGTGGGGCTGGACCGGGTGACGGTCGACGGGACACCCGTGGGCGCCGCCGTCGACGGCGAGCGCGGCTGGCGGCTGGTGCGGGTGAGCGTGCAGGTCCCCCCGGGCACGTCGGTGGTGGTGCGGTGGGAGTTCACCGGCGCGGCCGGCGCCCTCCCCCGCACCGTCGTCGGCCCGACGACCGCGACCGCGCCCACGGTGACGACCGGCAGCTGTACTCCGTGAGTGTTCGGCCGAACGTGCGGTTCTCGTCACTCTGGTCGCACCTCGTCCCACGAATCGCCCACATCAACTGGACTCCGGGGTGACGTTCCGTCATCCTGGGGGCCGCCTCGCGATCACAGGGTTCGCCGGGGCACTCGAAGTGGGGGGAACCACCGTGCGCAAGACCACCGCCCGCCTGGCTGCTGCCGGGGCTCTGACCGTCGCCGCTCTCGGCGTCACCTCCGGGGCGGCCTTCGCCGGCACCAGCTACGCCCCGTCGACCCCGACCCCGTCGGTGTCCGACGTCGTCACCCCGTCGGCGAGCCCGACGACCGGGGGCTCGACCCCGTCGTCGACCCGCTCGACCACCCCGGCCGCCGTGGGTGGCTCCAGCGACGAGCTGGCCTACACCGGCGCCGAGGTCCTGCCCTGGGCCGCGGCCGGCACCGTGCTCGTCCTCGGTGGCGCCGCGATGGTCGTCGCCGGCCGCCGCACCGCGCGCCGCACGCACTGACGCGACACCGCACACCTGGTACGACGCAGGGCCGCCGGGCACCCGGCGGCCCTGCGTCGTTCCCGTCCCCGGCGCACGCCCCGCGGAGGGCCCGAGATGACCTTCACGTCCTGCGTGTTCGACGACCTCCCCCGGCCGGACTACTGCGACCTGCACGCCGTCCCGCTGCCCGCGGGGGCCGACCCGGACCCGGCGCTGTGGGCCCGGACGATGTTCTCCCCGGACGGGGCGCCGCGCTGGGTGGCGGCGGCGCTGCGGGCGCGGCAGGCCCTGGTCCCGCTGCTGGGGATCGAGCGCGCACCGCACGCGGCGTTCACGGTCAGCCGGGTCGTGGGCGAGGAGGCGCTCATCGCGGTCGACGACACCCACCTGGACTTCCGCTGCGCCGTCGGCGTCGACCGCGAGCGGGAACTGGTGCGCTGCACCACGGCGGTGCGCTTGAAGAACCGGCGCGGGCGGGTGTACTTCGCGCCGGTGGCCCTGGCCCACGGACCGGTGGTGGAGGCGATGCTGCGGCGCACCGCCGCCGCGCTCAGCTAGCCGGGGCGTGGAACTTCTGCTGCGCGGCCTCGAGGCCCTCGGCGACGAGCTTCTCCACCGCGTCGGCGGCGTCCATCAGCAGGAAGGGCAGGTCCTTCTTCTCCGTGCCGGAGAACTCCTTGAGCACGAAGTCGGCCGGGTCCTGACGGCCCGGGGGCCGGCCCACACCCACCCGGACGCGGGCGTAGTCCTTGTCCCCCAACGACTTCGAGATCGAGCGCAGGCCGTTGTGACCGCCTTCGCCGCCGCCGCGCTTGAGCCGGACGGCACCGAAGGGGATGTCGAGCTCGTCGTGCAGGACGACGAGCCGGTCCACCGGGACGTCGAAGTACTTCGCCAGCCCGGCCACCGGACCGCCCGAGACGTTCATGTACGACGTGGGGGCCGCGAGGACGACCCGCGGCCCGGGGACACCTCCGGGCAGGACGCCGAGGCGTACCTCGGCGACCCTGGCCCCGGAACGGTGCCTCTTGAAGGAACCCCGCGTGCGCGACGCCAGCTCGTCCAGCACCATCTGGCCGACGTTGTGCCGGGTGCGCTCGTACTCGGGCCCGGGGTTCCCCAGGCCCACGACCAGCCAGGCGTCGCTCACGCGGTCAGTCCTCCGTCAGCGGTCTCAGGCGTTCTCGCCCGCGACCTCGGTGTGCTCCTCCTTGACGATGCCGGCCTCGGCCTCGGCGGCCTCCAGCTCGGCCTCGGCCTGGGCGGCGGTCGCCGCGGCGGTCACCACGACCACCAGCTGCTCGGGGTCACCGGCGAGGGTCGTGCCCTCGGGCAGGGTGACCTGCGAGGCGGCGACGTGCGTGCCGGCGGTCAGGCCCTCGACCGACACCGTCACGGCGGTCGGGATGTGGGTGGCCTCGGCCTCGACGGACAGGGTGGTGAGCTCCTGCTGGACGACGGTCTCCGGACCGGCCTCGCCCTCCAGGTGCAGGGGGACGTCGACGGTGACCTTCTCGCCGCGGCGGACGACGAGCAGGTCGACGTGCTCGATGAAGCCCTTGAGGGCGTCGCGCTGGACGTCCTTGGGCAGGGTGAGGTGCGACTCGCCGTCCACGGTGACGTTCAGCAGGACGTTGGAGTTGCGCAGCGCGAGCAGCGTCTCGTGACCGGGCAGCGTGATGTGCAGCGGGGCCTCGCCGTGGCCGTAGACGACGGCGGGGATCTTGTTGGCGCGGCGGATGGAGCGCGCAGCGCCCTTGCCGAAGCTGGTGCGCTTCTCGCCGGCGAGCTGGGTCTCGGACATGGTGGGTCTCCTCGATCTCGGGGTCTGGCGGCGTGACGAGGCCCCGGGAGAGAACTGCACACTCATCCACCGCGTCGATCACGGTGCCGCTCACGCGCCACCCTCGCCGAGGCAACCGGGCTCAATGCTACCCGCTCCCCCGGCCCGCCCGGACGGGCCGGAGGAGCGACCGGATCAGCTGTGGCCGTCGAACAGCGAGGTGACCGACCCGTCGTCGAACACCTCGCGGATCGCGCGCGCCAGCAGCGGCGCGATCGGCAGCACGGTCAGCTGCGGGAACTGCTGGGACTCCGCGATCGGCAGGGTGTCGGTCACGATGAGCTCGGTGATCGGCGAGTTCTTCAGCCGGTCCACGGCCGGGCCGGACAGCACCGCGTGCGTGGCGGTCGCGATGACGTCGGCGGCGCCGTTGGCCTTCAGCGCCTCGGCGGCCTGGACGATCGTGCCCGCGGTGTCGATGAGGTCGTCGACCAGGACGCAGGTGCGGCCCTCGACGTCACCGACGACCTCGTGCACCTTGACCTGGTTCGGCACGTTCGGGTCCCGGCGCTTGTGGATGATCGCCAGCGGCGCCCCGAGCCGGTCCGACCACAGGTCCGCCACCCGCACCCGGCCGGCGTCGGGGGACACGATGGTGATGTTCGAGCGGTCGACGCGCTTGCCGACGTGGTCGGCGAGGATCGGCAGCGCCCACAGGTGGTCGACCGGTCCGTCGAAGAACCCCTGGATCTGGGCGGTGTGCAGGTCCACCGACATGAGCCGGTCGGCCCCGGCGGTCTTGAACATGTCCGCGATGAGCCGGGCCGAGATCGGCTCACGGCCGCGGCCCTTCTTGTCCTGCCGGGCGTAGCCGTAGAACGGCGCGACGACCGTGATCCGCTTGGCCGACGCGCGCTTGAGCGCGTCCACCATGATCAGGTGCTCCATGATCCACTGGTTGACGTTCGCCGTGTGGCTCTGGATCACGAAGGCGTCGGAGCCGCGGACGCTCTCCTCGAACCGGACGTAGATCTCCGAGTTCGCGAAGTCGTAGGCGCTCGTGGGCACCAGTTCCGCGCCCAGGGCCGCCGAGACCTCCTCGGCGAGCGCCGGGTGCGCGCGGCCCGAGATGAGGACCATGCGCTTCTCGCCCGTGGTGGTGATGCCGGTCATGAGTCGGTCTCCTGCTTCTCGACGCCGTGGTCGTCCTGAGCCCGCTGGGCCGCCTGGGCCGCGGGAGTTCCTGGGCGCTTCTCGACGGTCCAGCCCTCGAGGTTGCGCTGGGGTGCCACGTTGATCGCCAGGGCGCCCGGGGGGACGTCCTTGCGGATCACCGTGCCGGCCCCGGAGTAGGCACCGTCGCCGACCGTCACGGGGGCGACGTACATGTTGTCCGAGCCCATCCTGACGTGGCTGCCGACGGTCGTGTGCGCCTTGCTCACGCCGTCGTAGTTCACGAACACCGAGGCGGCCCCGATGTTGGAGTGCTCGCCGATGGTGGCGTCCCCGACGTACGACAGGTGCGGCACCTTCGACCCGCGGCCGATGCGGGCGTTCTTCGTCTCGACGAAGGTGCCGATCTTGCCGTCGGGGCCGAGGTGGGTGCCCGGGCGCAGGAACGCGAACGGCCCCACCTGCGCCCCGGCGCCCACGACGGCGCCGGACCCGTGGGTCCGCTCGACCAGGGCCCCGGCGCCGACCTCGACGTCGGTCAGCGTGCAGTCCGGGCCGACGACGGCGCCGGCGGCGACGCGCGTGGTGCCGTGCAGCTGGACGCCGGGGCGCAGGGTGACGTCCTGCTCCAGCTCGACGTCCGCGTCGACCCACGTCGTGGCCGGGTCCAGGACGCTCACACCGGCCAGCATCCAGCGCCGCAGCGTCCGCCGGTTCGCCTCCGCGGCCAGGTCGGCGAGCTGGGCGCGGTCGTTGACGCCGCGGATCTCCCACTCGTCGCTCAGCGCGAGCGCCTCGACGCGGCCGCCCCCGGCGCGCAGGAGGGCCAGGACGTCGGTCAGGTACACCTCGCCGGCGGCGTTGTCGCGGCCGACCCGCCCCAGGGCGGTGCGCAGCGCCGCGACGTCGAAGGCGTAGATGCCGGAGTTCACCTCGCGCACCGCGCGCTGGGCCTGCGTGGCGTCCTTCTGCTCCACGATGGCGCTGACACCGGCCTCGTCGCGCAGCACGCGGCCGTAGCCGGTGGGGTCGTCGAGCTCGGCGGTCAGGACCGTCATGGCGTTGCCGCCCGCGACGTGGGCAGCGGTCAGGTCGCGCAGCGTCGCACCGGACAGCAGCGGCACGTCGCCGTAGGTGACCAGAACGGTGCCGGTGAGGTCGGCGGGCAGGGCCTCCAGGCCGCACTGCACCGCCCGTCCGGTGCCGGGGACCTCGTCCTGCAGGGCGACGAGCACGGCGTCGTCCTGGGCGCTGACGGCCGCGGCGACCCGCTCGGCCTGGTGCCGCAGGACCACGACGAGGTGCTCGGGACCGACCTCGCGGGCCGCGCGCAGCGCGTGGCCGACGAGGGGGCGCCCCCCGAGCGGGTGCAGCACCTTGGGCGTGGAGGACCGCATCCGCGTCCCCTCCCCCGCGGCGAGCACGACGACGGCGGCGGGGACGGGGGTGGGTGAGGGGGTGGCTGGCTGGGCGGTGGTCACGCGGGGCGCGCTCCTCGCGGCTCGTCCGGCCGGCTCGCCCGGGCCCTGGTGGGCCCGGGGGGTCGAGCGGCCGGTGGCGTCGACGGACAGGGGCGAGGATATCCGCCGCGCGCCGCGCGCCGGACCACCGGCCACGCGATCGGGGGACGGCCGCGGCCGCGTGCTCCCGGGAGAGGATTCGAACCCCTACTGGACGGGACCAAAACCCGCCGTGCTGCCGTTACACCACCCGGGACGGCGTCTCACCGTTCGTGCGTCGAGCACCGTGCCCGCCCATCCTGCCAGCTCCCCCGGCCGGCGCCGGACACCCGTCCGGCAGGATGGTGCCGTGTCCGCCACCCGTCCCCGCGCCCGCATGACCGGCGGGGAGCGCCGGGAGCAGCTCATCGGCGTGGGCCGCTCGCTGTTCGCCGCCAAGGGCGTCGAGGGCACGACCGTGGAGGAGATCGCGGCCGCCGCGGGGGTCTCCAAACCCGTGGTGTACGAGCACTTCGGCGGCAAGGAGGGGCTGTACGCGGTCGTCGTCGACCGCGAGATCGCGGCGCTGCTGGGGGCGATCACCCGGGCCCTGTCCGGCCGGGGGTCACCGCGGACGCTGCTGGAGCGGGCGACCGTCGCGCTGCTCGACTACATCGACGCCTCCACCGAGGGGTTCCGGATCCTGCTCCGCGACTCCCCCGTCACCCAGCCCACCGGCACCTTCGCCAGCCTCATCTCCGACATCGCCCGGCAGGTGGAGCACCTGCTCGTCGACGCCTTCGCCGCCCGCGGGTACGCCCCCGAGCGCTCGGGGATGTACGCCCAGATGCTCGTGGGGATGATCGCGGTGACCGGGCAGTGGTGGCTGGACACCCGCGAACCGGGCAAGGAGGAGGTCGCCGCGCACCTGGTGAACCTCGCCTGGAACGGCCTGACCGGGCTGGAGCCGGAGCCGCGGCTGTCCGCCCGGGCGCGCGTCGCCGACGGCCCGGGTGCCGAGCACTAGGGTCGCGCTGTGACACCCGAAACCCTCGGCGACCCCGCGGGGAGCGACGAGGTCGACCTCATCGTCGCCGCCTGGCGGCGCGAGGCCCCCCAGCTCGACGTCGAGCCGCTGGAGGTGCTGTCCCGCGTCGCCCGGCTGGCCCGGCACCTGGACCGGTTGCGGCGCGACGCGTTCAGCGCGCACGAGCTGGAGACGTGGGAGTTCGACGTCCTCGCCGCGCTGCGCCGGGCCGGTGCCCCGCACGAGCTGTCCCCCGGGCAGCTGCTGGTCGAGACGCTCGTGACGAGCGGCACGATGACCAACCGCGTCGACCGGCTGGTGCGGCGGGGCCTGGTGGACCGGCGGCCCGACCCCGACGACGGGCGCAGCGTCCGGGTGCGGCTGACGGTGGCCGGGGCGGCGGTCGTGGACGCGGCGCTGGCCGACCTCGTGGACGCCGAGCACCGGATGCTGGACGTCCTGGGACGCGAAGAGCGCCGAGCACTCGCGACGCTGCTGCGTCGGGTGTCGGCGCCCTTCGAGGGGTGAGGCGGGTCCGTCAGTAGGCCCCGCGGCCGCGGAGCACGGCCCCGGCGGTCTTCCACAGGATCATGAAGTCGAAGGTGAAGGACCAGTTCTCGACGTAGCGGACGTCGAGGCGGACCGACTCGTCCCAGTCGAGGTCGGAGCGGCCGTTGATCTGCCACAGACCCGTCAGGCCCGGCTTGACCAGCAGGCGGCGACGCATGTCGTAGCCGTACTCGTCGACCTCCTTCTGCAGCGGCGGGCGCGGGCCGACCAGCGACATCTCGCCGCGGACGACGTTGATCAGCTGGGGCAGCTCGTCGAGGGAGTAGCGGCGCAGGACGCGGCCGATGCGCGTGATGCGCGGGTCGACCTTCATCTTGAACAGCACGCCGTTGCCGTCGGTGGAGTCGCGCAGGTCGATGAGCAGCTTCTCCGCGTCGGTGACCATCGAGCGGAACTTCATCATCGGGAAGGTCTTGCCGTCCTTGCCGACGCGCTGCTGCTGGAAGAAGACCGGGCCCTTGCTGTCGAGCTTGATGACGATCGCCAGGGCCAGGAACAGCGGACTCAGCACGACCAGGGCCAGACCGGCGCTGACGCGGTCGACGGTGGTCTTGGCCAGCCGGCGGACGCCCTCGAGCTCGGGGCGCTCGACGTGCAGCAGCGGCAGGCCGCAGACGGGACGGATCGCGACGCGCGGCCCGATGACCTCGGTGAGGGCCGGGGCGACGACGAGGTCGGCGCGGGTGGCCTCCAGCTCCCAGCCGAGCCGGCGCAGGCCGGGGCCGTCGAGCTCGGGGCAGGCGGTGACGGCCACGACGTCGGCGTCCACGCTCGTCACGGCGTGCCGGACGTCGTCGAGGCTGCCGATGACCGGGATGCCCAGGGCGCGCAGCTCGGCGTCCTCCTCGGCGGTGCCGCGGCCGCCGGGGACGCAGGCCCCGACGATGCGCATGCCGTGGTAGCTGGCGCGGTGCAGCTGGCGGGCCATGCCGGCGACGGCGGCGCGGTGGCCGACGGCGACGACGGTCTGGCTGGCCTCGCCACGGGTGCGGCGGGCGTGCAGCTGCTGGCGCAGCGCGTACCGGCCGATGAGGGTCAGGAAGATCGCGATGGGGAACGCCACGACGACGTACCCGCGGGCGATCTCCAGACCGAAGGCCCAGGAGCTGGTGCCCACGAGGGCGACCACCGCCAGGCCCGCGGTCAGGACGCGGTGGAACTCCTCCGAGCCGACCCCCAGGAAGCGCGGCTCGTAGGTGCGCAGGGCGCCCATCGCCACGACCCAGATGACCGGCAGCAGCACCGCGCACGCCACGACGGCGCGGCCGGAGGTGGTGGACAGGTCCGCCGGGGACTCGTTGAAGCGGGCGAAGAAGCCGACGAACGCTGCGAAGGCGGCCGACAGCGCGTCGACCGCGACGATCTTCTGGACGTAGGTGCGCTGCCAGGCCGGCGTGCGCTCGGCGAGGCCGAGGGCCGTGCGCTGACGGGGAACGAGCAGACGTTCGCGACGCACGGCGTCCGCGGTCTCGTCCGCTGGTGAGGTGCCGAGGAGCTGGTCCTCCAGCTCACCCGGTGACGTTCTGGCGCCGGGCATGTCGCTGATGCTCAAAGTCCCCCCTGGACTGGTGCGTCGCCCACCGGACACCGGGGGCGGCACCCGCGGTCCTCGCCCCCACGGGACCACCGGTGCGTGGCAGAGAGTAGTAGACAGCCACCCGAACGACGCAAGGGGTGGCAGTCCCTGTCACGCTCGGGGCGCACTATTCGACCGGTTGGGCTCACCCGTTCGACGCAATGGTCATCAACCACTGCGGAGAGTGATCAAACTCGCGAGTGATCCCCCTCCCCGCGGGAGACCTACCCTGGTGCGGTGGCACACCTGCTCGGCGGCGAAGCGCTCCGTCTCGAACACCCCACCCGCGTCGTCTTCGAGTCGATCACCCTCGGCGTCGACGAGGGGGACCGCATCGGCGTCGTCGGGCGCAACGGCGATGGCAAGTCCAGCCTCCTGGGGCTGCTGTCGGGCCGCGTCGAACCGCACGGCGGCCGCGTCACCCGCCGCGGCGGCGTCAGCGTCGGCGTCCTGGACCAGAACGACGACCTGGACCCCTCGGCCACCGTCGGGCACAGCGTCGTCGGCGACCTCGACGAGCACGTGTGGGCCGGCGACCCCCGGGTCCGCGACGTCATCGCCGGCCTGGTGGCCGACATCGCCTGGGACGCCCGCGTCGGCGACCTGTCCGGCGGCCAGCGCCGCCGCGTGGCGCTCGCGGCCGTCCTCATCGGCGACTGGGACGTCCTGATCCTCGACGAGCCCACCAACCACCTCGACGTCGAGGGCATCGCCTGGCTCGCCGCCCACCTCAAGGGCCGGTGGGCCGCGAACGACGGCGCCCTGCTCGTCGTCACCCACGACCGGTGGTTCCTCGACGAGGTCTGCACCGCGACGTGGGAGGTGCACGACCGGGTCGTCGAGCCCTTCGAGGGCGGGTACGCCGCCTACGTCCTGCAGCGCGTCGAGCGCGACCGGCAGGCCGCCTCGGCCGAGGCCAAGCGGCAGAACCTCATGAAGAAGGAGCTGGCCTGGCTGCGTCGCGGCGCCCCCGCGCGCACCTCCAAGCCGAAGTTCCGCATCGAGGCCGCCAACGAGCTCATCGCCGACGTCCCCCCGCCGCGCGACCGGGTGGAGCTGTCCCGGCTGGCCACCGCCCGGCTCGGCAAGGACGTCGTCGACCTGCTCGGCGTCGGCGTCTCCTTCGGCGACAAGGAGGTGCTGCGCGACGTCGAGTGGCGCATCGCCCCCGGTGAGCGCACCGGGATCCTGGGGGCTAACGGGTCCGGCAAGTCGACGCTGCTGTCGCTCATCGCCGGCACCCTGCAGCCGACGTCGGGGCGGGTCAAGACCGGCACGACGGTGCGGATCGGGATCCTCGACCAGCAGTTCCGCGAACTGGCCGACATCGCCGGCGACCGCGTCCGCGAGGTCCTGGCCCGCACGCGGACGACGTTCCAGATCGACGGCAAGGAGATGACCCCCGCGCAGCTGCTGGAACGCCTGGGCTTCGCCCGCGAGCACCTGTCCGCCCGCGTCGGCGACCTCTCCGGCGGCCAGGCCCGCCGGCTGCACCTGCTGCTGGTGCTGCTGTCCGAGCCGAACGTCCTCATCCTGGACGAACCGACCAACGACCTCGACGTGGACATGCTGGCCGCGATGGAGGACGTCCTGGACACCTGGCCGGGCACCCTGGTCGTCGTCTCGCACGACCGGTACTTCGTCGACCGCGTCACCGACCAGCAGTACGCCGTCCTGCAGGGCCGGCTGCGGCACCTGCCGGGCGGGTTCGAGGAGTACCTGCGGCTGCGCGCGGCGGCCGACGGCGCGGCCGCGGCCGCGAGCGCGCCGCCGGCCCGGTCCGCGGAGCCGGCCGGGCTGAGCGGGGCGCAGCTGCGGGCGGCGCAGAAGGAGATGACGGCCGCCGAGCGCCGCCTCGACAAGCTGACCGGCGAGATCGAGACCGTCCACCGGAAGATGGCCGAGGCCGACCCGTCCGACTACGAGGGGACCATGCGGCTCGCCGAGGGGCTGCGGACGCTGGAGGCCGAGGTCGCGGCCCTGGAGGAGCGCTGGCTGGAGCTGTCCGAGCTCGTCGCCTAGGCCGCCGGGCGGGCCTTCGGGCCACGCGTCAGGCCACGGGCTCCAGCACCCGGGCGCCGGGGACGGGACCGGTCGCGACCCGCAACCGGTCGGCGCCGACGACGGGCGCCAGGTCGCGGGCCAGGTCCTGCGCGGCGTCGGCCGAGGACGCCAGGAGCGCCACCGTCGGCCCGGAACCGGAGACGACCCCGGCCACCGCCCCGGCCCGCTGCCCCGCGCGCAGCGTCCGCGTCAGCTCCGGGGCCAGCGAGCACGCCGCCTCGGCCAGGTCGTTGGACAGGGCCGCGCCCAGCACCGCGGGGTCCCCGCTGCGCACGGCGAACTCGACGGCCTCGAGCCGGTCGTCGTCGGCCGGCTCGCTCCAGCCGTCCAGGGCCCGCAGCCGGTCGCACTCGCCGAACACGGCGGGTGTGGACAACCCCGCGGCGCCCAGCACGAACACCCACGCGAACCCCGCGGTCGTCAGGACCGGCACCAGCTGCTCGCCCCGGCCGGTGCCGACGGCGGTGCGCCCGTGCAGGCCGAAGGGGACGTCGGAGCCGAGCTCGGCCCCCAGGGCGGCCAGTCCGTCCAGGCCGGTCCGCAGCTGCCACAGCGCGTCGCAGGCCACCAGCGCCGCCGCCGCATCGGCCGATCCGCCGGCCATGCCGCCGGCGACGGGCACGCCCTTGCGCACGTGCAGGTGGACGGGCTCGTCGAGACCGGCGCGGGCGGCGAGCGCGCGCGCCGCGCGCAGCGCGAGGTTGGACTCGTCGAGCGGGACGCCGGACACGTCGGTCCCGCCGACGGACTCCACCGAGACCCCCCACCGCTGCGCCGGGGTGGCGGTGACCTCCTCGAACAGCGAGACGGCCTGGAAGACGGTGACGAGGTCGTGGAAGCCGTCGGGCCGCAGCGGCCCGACCCGCAGCAGCAGGTTCACCTTGGCGGGGGCCTGCGCGGTGACGGAGGCGCCCGTCGCGGGGCCGGGCACGGTCAGGACTCCTTCGCGGCGGCCGCGATGCGGGCGAAGTCCCCGACCGCCAGCTGCTCCCCGCGGGTGGAGGGGTCGACGCCGGCGGCCCGCAGGACCTCCTCGGCCCGGGCCGGGGACCCGGCCCACGTCGCCAGCGCCGCGCGCAGCGTCTTGCGTCGCTGGGCGAACGCGGCGTCGACGACGGCGAAGACCTCCTCGCGCGTCGCGGACGTCGGCGGGGCCGGGCGGCGGGTGAAGGCCACCAGGCCGGAGTCGACGCGCGGGACGGGCCAGAACACCGGCGGGGGCACGGCCCCGGCGCGACGGGCCTCGGCGTACCAGGCCGTCTTGACGCTGGGGACCCCGTAGGTGCGGCTGCCCGGGCCGGCGACCAGCCGGTCGGCGACCTCGGACTGGACCATGACGACGCCGCCGCGCAGCGTGTCGAAGCGCTGCAGCATCGTCAGCAGCACCGGGACCGCGACGTTGTACGGCAGGTTCGCCACGAGCGCCGTGGGCGGCGGCCCGGGCAGCTCGGTGACCTGCAGGGCGTCGGACAGCACCACGTCGAAGGAGACACCGGGCCGGGCCCGCTCGGTGAGCGTGGCCGGCAGTTCCGCCGCGAGCACCGGGTCGATCTCGACGGCCACGACCCGGTCGGCGACCTCGAGCAGGGCCAGGGTCAGCGACCCCAGCCCGGGGCCGACCTCGACGACGACGTCGTCGGCGCTCAGGCCGGCGACCCGCACGATGCGCCGGACCGTGTTGGCGTCGACGACGAAGTTCTGGCCGAGGGTCTTGGTCGGCCGGACGCCGAGACGTCCCGCGAGGTCGCGGACGTCCCGGGCCGACAGGAGGGAACTCAGAGCTTCTTGCCGCACACGGGCCATTGTCCGGCACCGGCGCGCTGGTAGAGGAGCTTGGCGCGGTACGTCTGCTCGGAGGCGGAGGCCTGGCTGGGCAGCCCGCTGCCGCCGACGGCCTTCCAGGTGGACACGGAGAACTGGTACAGGCCGTGGTACTTGCCGCTGGCGGAGACGATCGAGGGGTTGCCGCCGGACTCGCACTGGGCCAGCGCGCCCCAGTTCAGCCCGTCGGCGCCGCTGACGGACCCGCCGCCGCCGCCGGTGGAGGCGGCCGGGGCCGCCGCGACGGGCTTGGCCTTGGTGCCGACCTGCACGACCTCCTCGACGGGGGCCGCGTCGACGACCTCGCCGGTCGCGACGTGCTCGGAGCGGACGCCGTCGCGGAACACGTCGGCGTAGGTGACGGTCTTGGAGCCGTCGACGCCGGCGGTGACGACCTTCTTCTCACCCTTGAACAGCTGGTCGGTCTGCTCGGTGCGGCTGCCGTGGCCGATGGCGACGGTCTCGGTGCTGGTGGAGCGGTCGATCCGCACGACGGTGACGGTGGCGCCCGCGGTGAGCCGGTCGGCGCCGGCGTGGGACAGCTCGTCGCCCTCGCGCATCGTCACGCCGGCCTCGGTGAGCAGCTCGTCGACGCTGCCGGCGGTGCTGGTCAGCTGGCGGGTCTGCCCGTCGGCGACGAGGGTGACGGCCTTGGGGGTGGTCACGTCCAGCGCGAGCCCCTGGCGGCCCAGCGGCTCCGAGCGGGACGCGGACAGCTTGGCGCCGTCGGCGCGGACGTCGAGGTCGGCCAGGGCCGCGTCGACGGTCTGCGCGGTGGTCCAGTAGGTCTTGGTCTCACCGTCGACGGTGAGGGTGAGCTCGCGGCCGTAGCGGACCACGACGGTCTGCCCGTCGGCGAGGTCGGTGTCCACCGAGGGGGCGACGATGTCGTGCTCGCCGACGGTGATGCCCTGGTCCTCCAGGAGGTCGGCGACGGTGCCGCCGAAGGCGCTGGCCTGCGTGCGCTGCCCGTCCGCGTCGATGACGACGTCCTTGTCGAGGGCGGTGAAGGCGACGGTGCCGCCGACCACGGCGGCCAGGCAGGTGCCTCCCGCGACGAGGCGGACGGTGCGGGACGAGCGGCGGACGGCGTGGGCGAGCGGGAACGGCACGAGGGATCCTTCGACGATGTGCCCGGGCACGAGATCCGGGCTCCGGCGCCGCCTGGAGGGACCCCCGTCCCCACGCGCACCTCGTGGCCCGGCCGTCTCGATCCGGCCGACAGGAGCGGACCGTAACCGCTCCGAGACCTCTTCGACAAACCGCCGTGACCGCTTGACCCCGTGAACCCTTTCAGGGGAGGGGGATCGAGGCGGTGTGACGCGACTCACCAGGGGCCGTAGACGGCCTCGGTGGTGGCGGCGATCGTGGCGCACAGCTCGTCCAGGTCCGCGCCGAGGGTGGCGGCCATGGACCGCACCGTCAGCGGGACGAGGTACCCCGCGTTCGGGCGGCCCCGGTGCGGCGTCGGCGTCAGGTACGGGGCGTCGGTCTCCACCATGACCCGGTCGCGCGGTGCGGCGCGCAGGGCCTCGCGCAGCGGCTCGGCGTTCTTGAAGGTGACGGTGCCCGCGAAGGAGAGGTAGTACCCCGCCTCGACGCACTCGCGGGCCATCGCGGCGTCGCCGGAGAAGCAGTGGAACACGGTGCGCTCCGGCGCCCCCACCTCCCGCAGCAGCGCCAGGACGTCCTCGTGGGCGTCGCGGTCGTGGATCTGCAGCGCCAGGCCGAGGTCCTTGGCCAGCTGGACGTGCGCGCGGAACGACTCCTGCTGGACCCCGGCGCCGTCGGGCCCGGTGCGGAAGTAGTCCAGGCCGGTCTCCCCCACGACCCGGACCCGGGGGTGGCGGGCCAGCTCGGCGATCTCGGCGAACGCCGCGTCGAACTCCCCCGCCGCCACCAGGCCGGGGACCTCGTTGGGGTGCAGCGCGACGCCGCCGAGCAGCTGCGGGTGGCGGTCGAGGGCGGCGACGGTCCAGCGCGCCGCGTCCAGGTCGCAGCCGATCTGGACGCTGCGCGGCACCCCCGCCGCCGTGGCCGCCGCCAGCAGCGCCTCGACGTCCTCGTCGGTCTCGGAGTCGAGGTGCGTGTGGTTGTCGACGACGGGGACCGCGAGCGGTTCGGGGGCGGGGGGACGGGCGGACCTCACTTCTGCAACCGCGCCAGTTCCTCCTCGACGACCGCGGCGACGTCGAGCTTGGTGAAGATCGGCGTCGGGGCGGCCACCGGGGTGCCCGGCACGATCGGGCGCGGGGCCCACTCCGGCAGCGTCGCGCCCTCACCGGAGCCGCGCCGGTAGTCCCCGGTCAGGATCGGGTACGGGCGGCCGTCGTCGAGGTCGGTGACCTCGCGCAGCTCCGGCAGCGGGGAGACGGTGCCGGTGCCGCCGAACGCCTCGTGCACCTTCTGCGCCGAGTGCGGCAGGTACGGCGACAGCAGCGTCCGGCAGTCCGAGACGGCCTGCGCGGTGACGTGCAGGACGGTCCGCATCCGCTCGGGGTCGGAGTTCTTGATCTTCCAGGGTTCCTGGTCGGTCAGGTACTTGTTGACCTCCCCGACGATCCGCATGGCCTCACCCAGCCCGGCGCGCTGGCGGTGGTGCTCGATGAGGTCCCCGACGGCGCCGAACCCCGCGCGGGTGGTGTCCAGCAGCGCGCGGTCGGCGTCGGTGAGCTCGCCCGCCGGGGGGATCTCGCCGACGTTCTTCGCGATGAGCGAGGCCGTCCGGTTGACGAGGTTCCCCCAGCCGGCGACCAGCTCGGACGTCGCGCGGGTCGCGAACTCCTGCCAGGTGAAGTCGGAGTCGTTGTTCTCCGGGCCGGCGGCGGAGATGAAGTACCGCAACGCGTCCGGCTGGTAGCGGGCCAGCACGTCGCGGACGTAGATGACGACGCCGCGGCTGGAGGAGAACTGCTTGCCCTCCATGGTGAGGAACTCGCTGGCGACGACCTCGGTGGGCAGGTTGAGGTTCCCGAACGGACCCGGCTCCCCGCCGCGGGCGCCGCGGCCGTCGTAGGCCAGCAGTTCCGCGGGCCAGATCTGGGAGTGGAACGTGATGTTGTCCTTGCCCATGAAGTAGTACGACTCCGCGGACGGGTCGGTCCACCACGCGCGCCAGGCGTCGTCGTCGCCGGAGCGGCGGGCCCACTCGACCGACGCGGACAGGTACCCGATGACGGCGTCGAACCACACGTACAGCCGCTTGGCCGGGTTCTCCTCCCAGCCGGCGAGCGGGACCGGGATGCCCCAGTCGATGTCGCGGGTCATGGCCCGCGGCTTCATGTCGGCGAGCAGGTTCTGGGAGAAGTTCAGGACGTTCGTCCGCCAGCGGCCGGTCTCCGCGCGGGTCTGCAGCCAGGACCCCAGCGCCTCGGACAGCGCCGGCAGGTCGAGGTAGAAGTGCTCGGTCTCCACGAACACCGGCGTCTCGCCGTTGATGCGGCTGCGGGGGTTCTTCAGCTCGATGGCGTCGAGCTGGTTGCCGCAGTTGTCGCACTGGTCCCCGCGCGCGCCGTCGTACCCGCAGATGGGGCAGGTGCCCTCGACGTAGCGGTCGGGCAGGGTGCGGCCGGTGGACGGCGAGATCGCGCCCATGCCCTTCTTCGCGACCATGTAGCCGTTGCGGTGCACCGTGCGGAACATCTCCTGCACGACCGCGTAGTGGTTGGCCGTGGTGGTGCGGGTGAACAGGTCGTAGGACAGCCCCAGGCCTTGCAGGTCCTCGGTGATGACGCGGTTGTAGCGGTCGGCCAGGCCCTGCGGGGTCAGCCCCTCCTGCTCGGCCTGCACGAGGATCGGCGTCCCGTGCTCGTCGGTGCCCGAGACCATGAGGACGTCGTGACCCGCCATCCGCATGTACCGGCTGAACACGTCGGAGGGGACGCCGAAACCGGCGACGTGACCGATGTGGCGGGGGCCGTTGGCGTAGGGCCAGGCCACGGCAGACAGGACGTGGGTCATGCGGTGAGTCTATTGGCCCGATCAGCGGGCACGGGGTGTCGCGAGCCCGCTACGGTCGGTCCGTGCAGGCCCTGGTGAGCGACCGACCGGACAGCCGGCTGGTCAACGTCGTCGTCGACGCGGTCGACCCCGTCCCGCTCGCGCACTGGTGGCGGCAGGCCCTGGAGTGGCGGATGGGGTACGCCGACCGGTACGAGACCGACGTCGTGCCGCCGGAGGGCGAACCGGGGGTGGACCTGGTCTTCGTGCCCGGCGCCGGCCCCAGGGCCGGCCCGAACCGGGTGCACCTGGACCTGGACTCCTCCTCCCCCGCCGACCAGCGCGAGACGGTCGCGTACCTGCTCGACCTCGGCGCGACCCGCGCCGACGTCGGCCAGGGCGACGTCCCGTGGGTGGTGCTGGCCGACCCCGAGGGCAACGAGTTCTGCGTCCTGGACCCCCGGCCGGAGTACGAGGGGACGGGCCGGGTCGCCTCGATCGTCTGCCTGGCGCAGGACCCGCAGGCGCTGGCGGGGTTCTGGGCCCCGCTCGCCGGGATGCGCCCGGTGCGCTCCTCGGCGCGGGTCGCGGGGTTGCGCGGCGACGGCGGCCCCTACCTGGAGTTCGTCGCCTCCCCCACCCCGCACCGCGTGAAGAACCGCTGGCACCTGGACGTCCGCGCGACGGCGGCCGGGCCCGGCCGCGACCGGGTCGTGTCCCGGGCGCTGGAGGCCGGGGCCCGGCCCGTCGACGTCGGGCAGGGCCCCGGGGTGGGCTGGACGGTGCTGGCCGACCCCGAGGGCAACGAGTTCTGCGTGCTCGCCGGGGCCGTCGGCTGACCTGCCCCCCGACTCCCCTCTCCGCGATCAAGGACACAGGTGTCCTTGATCGCGGGGCGGGCGCGGTCAGGGGATGAGCAGCAGCTTGCCGGTGGTGCGCCGCCCCTGGAGGTCCTCGTGGGCGCGGCGCGCCTCGTCGAGGGGGTAGGTGCGCCCGACCCGCACGTCGAGGCGGCCCGCGGCGACCCAGCCGAGCAGCTCGTCGGTGCGGGCGAGCAGCTCGGCCCGGTCGCGGGTGTAGGAGGCCAGCGTGGGGCGGGTCAGGAACAGCGACCCCTTCGCGTTGAGCCGCTGGACGTCGAAGGGCGGCACCTGCCCGCTGGACCCGCCGAACAGCACCATGAGCCCCCGCGGCCGCAGCGCGTCCAGGCTCGCGTCGAAGGTGTCCTTCCCGACGCTGTCGTAGACGACGTCCACCCCCGCACCGCCGGTGAGCTCGCGGGCCCGGGCGGTCGACCCGTCGTAGCCGACGACGACGTCGTCGGCGCCCGCGGCCCGGGACAGCTCGGCCTTGGCCGGGGTGGACACGGTGGTCAGGACGTTCGCCCCGCGCAGCTTCAGCACCTGCGTCAGCAGCAGCCCGACGCCGCCGGCCCCGGCGTGCACCAGCGCCCAGGTGCCCGGGCCGGCCGCGAAGGTGTCGGTGGCGAGGTAGTGGGCGGTCAGGCCCTGCAGGAGCACGGCCGCGGCGGTGGCCGCGTCCACGCCGTCGGGCACGGGCACGAGCTCGGCGGCGGGGACGAGCACCTGCTCGGCGTAGCTGCCCGGCGCCTCCTTCCAGGCGACGAGCTGCCCGGGGGCGAAGCCCTCGACGCCCTCGCCGGTGGCGCGCACCCGCCCGGCGCCCTCGCTGCCCAGCACGGCGGGCAGGTCCAGCGGGTACACCCCGGAGCGGCGGTAGGTGTCGATGTAGTTGACCCCGGCGGCCTCCACGTCGACGAGGACCTGCCCGGGCCCGGGGTCGGGCGCGGGGAGGTCGGTGACGGTGAGGACCTCCGGTCCCCCGGTCCGGTCGATCTGCACGGCTCGCACGGGCAGCAGTCTGCCCGGTGGTCTCAGCCGCCGGTGCTCTCCCGCACCACCAGCCGGCCGCTGACCGTCAGCAGGCGCTCGGGGCCGTGGTGCCCGGCCAGCCGGTCGGCGAGCAGCCCCAGGGCGAGGTCGGCCATCTCCGAGCGGTCCAGCGCGATGGAGGTGAGGGTCGGGGCGCCGTAGCGGGCCTGCTCGACGTCGTCGACGCCGACGACGGCCACGTCCTGCGGGACCCGCAGCCCCAGTTCGCGCAGGGCGTGCATCGCGCCGAAGGCGACGAGGTCGTTGGCGGCGAAGATCGCGTCGACGTCGGGGCGGGCGGCCATCAGCGCCCGCGCCCCGTCGTAGCCGTGCCGCAGCTCCCACTCCGGCAGCGGCCACAGCAGCCCGGGGTCGAAGCGCAGCTTCGCCCGCCGCAGGGCGCTGCGGTAGCCCTCGATGCGCTGGGAGACGACGGGCGGACGCAGCGAGTCCGCGGCCTTGTCCCCCAGGAACGCGATGGTCCGCCGGCCCGACTCGGCCAGGTGGCGGACCCCGGTGTCGCCCAGGGAGACGGAGTCGATGGTCACCCGGTCGTAGCCCGACCCCTCCCCGTGCTCCCCGATGAGCACGGCCGGGGTGGAGTCGCGCCGCTGCGCGAGCTCGCCGACGGGCATGGTCAGGGGGACGAACACCAGCCCGTCGACCAGGCGGACGGGGAAGCCGCCGGCGACCTCGCGCTCGCGCTCGAGGTCGCCGTCGGTCTGCTCCACGAGCAGCGTCATGCCGCGCGAGCGGGCGGCGGTCACCAGCGCGGAGGTCAGCTCCCCGTAGTAGGGGCTGGTCACGTTGGGCAGGGCGAGGGCCACCAGCCCGGTCCGGCCCTGCCGCAGCTGCCGGCCGATCCCGTTGGGGCGGTAGTCCAGGCGCTCGATGAACTCCTTGACCCGCTCGCGCATCTCGGGCCGCACGTGCGGGTGGTCGTTCACGACGTTGGAGACCGTCTTGATGGAGACACCGGCCGCTTCGGCCACGTCCCGCAACGTCGTCGGCCGCGCGGGGGTTCGCGACGGGGAGGGACCGGCAGGCACCGACGCATTGTGCCACCGGTGCCTTGACGCCGTCGCCGGTTTCGCGTTCACTACTTCCAACGTTGCACTTGCAACGTTGGAAGACGGCGTCGGAGACGACGCCGGACGACCAGAGCACCACCGCAGTGACCAGCTCCTCACACCGACGTGACGCGAACCAGGAGAGCCATCCGTGCGCACCGCCCGCCTCGCCCTCGACCCCGCCTTCACCGTGGGTCCGGTCCCCCGACGGCTGTTCGGCTCGTTCGTCGAGCACATGGGCCGTTGCGTGTACACCGGGATCTTCGAACCCGACCACCCCAGCGCCGACGAGGACGGCCTGCGCACCGACGTCCTGGAGCTCACGAAGGAACTCGGCCCCACCGTCGTGCGCTACCCCGGCGGGAACTTCGTCTCCGGGTTCGAGTGGGAGGACTCCGTCGGCCCCCGCGAGGAACGTCCCCGCCGCATCGACCGGGCGTGGCGCTCGGTCGAGACCAACCAGTTCGGCCTCGCCGAGTTCGACGCCTGGGCCCGCAAGGTCGGGACCGAGACCATGATGGCCGTCAACCTCGGCACCCGCGGCCTGCAGGAGGCCTGCGACCTGCTCGAGTACACCAACCTCGACTCCGGCACGAAGTTCTCCGAGCTGCGCAAGGCGCACGGTTCCAAGGACCCGTTCGACATCAAGCTGTGGTGCCTGGGCAACGAGCTCGACGGCCCCTGGCAGACCGGTCACAAGACCGCCGCCGAGTACGGCCGCCTGGCCGCCGAGACCGGCATGGCGATGCGCTCCATCGACCCCGACATCGAACTCGTCGCGGTCGGTTCCTCCAGCCGCTCGATGCCGACGTTCGGCGAGTGGGAGCAGACCGTCCTGGAGCTGTCCTACCACGCCGTCGACTACATCTCCCTGCACGCGTACTACGAGGAGAAGCCGGGCGACACCAAGAACTTCCTCGCCTCGGCGGTCGACATGGACCTGTTCATCGAGCAGGTCGTCGCGACCGCGGACGCGGTGCGCGCCAAGGGGAAGCACAACAAGAAAATCAACCTGAGCTTCGACGAGTGGAACGTCTGGTACCAGAGCCGCCCCCACCACGCCGAGGGCGTTCAGCCCTGGGACGTCGCCCCGCGCGTCATCGAGGACGAGTACTCCATCACCGACGCCGTCGTCGTCGGAACCCTGCTGAACTCCCTGCTGCGCCACTCCGACCGCGTCCACATCGGCGCCCAGGCCCAGCTCGTCAACGTCATCGGCCTGCTGCGCAGCGAGGCGGGCGGGGAGGCGTGGAAGCAGTCCATCGCGCACCCCTTCGAGCAGATGCGCAAGCTCGCCCGGGGGAACGTCCTGCAGGTCGTCACCACCTCGGACACGTACGAGACCGGCAACTTCGGCGACGTCGACGTCGTGGACGCCTCGGCGACCTACGACGACGAGACGCTGACCGTCTTCCTCGCCAACCGCGACCTGGAGGACCCCGCCTCCGTCGAGGTCCCGCTGCGCGGTTTCGACGTCGACCGCCTCGCCGAGGCGAAGGTCCTCGCCGCGACCGAGGGTCAGGACCGGCACACCACCAACCGCGACGGGGACCACCAGCAGGTCGGGCTGCGCCGCCTCGACGACGTCACCGTCACCGAGGGCCTGGCCACCGTGGTGCTGCCCCCGCTGAGCTGGGCGGTCGTGCAGTTCCGCAAGGGCTGAACCTCACAGCTCGGTGAGCCTGCGGCGCAGGAGCTCGGCCAGTTCGACCGACTCCCCGTCGCGGGCACCGCGCCCGACCTGCAGGGGCGGCTCCACCGGTTCCAGGTGGACCCGGCGGAACCGCCCCAGCAGCACCGGCGCGACGTCCAGCACGTAGTACCGCCCCGCCGGGTCCACCCCCAGCGACCCGTTCGCCCGCAGGTACCAGCCGACGACGTCGGTGCGGCAGCGCACCGACCCCGCCCGCGCCCGCAGCGGGCCGGGCTCGCGGCCGCGGCGGTGCAGCTCGGCCACGAACCCGCGCAGCAGGTCCTGCGCCTGCGCCGTCTCCGCCGCCCGGACCCGCTCCCACCACTGCGCGCTCACGCGCCCATCAGAGCAGCAGGTCCCCCGGGGTCGCCAGCGGGCGCCACGCGGGCACCTCGTCGCCGGCCGCGGCCGGCACCAGCCCCGGCAGCCGGTCGGCCGCGACGAGCGGGCCGAGGTCGAGCTGCGTCAGGTCCCCGATGTCCTCCACCGGCACCTGGAAGGTGCGGAAACCCCCGAGCTCGGGGACGTCGCGCGCCGACGGCGCCCCCACGACCTGCTCCACCAGCGGGGTCTGGTCCAGCACGAACCCGACGCTGGCCAGCACCGACACCTCCTCGTCGGGGTCGAGGTCGGCCGGCTGCGGCAGCAGGAACGCGGCGATCTTGTAGAAGCGGCGCGGGATGCGCACCCCCCGGTACTCGGGGTCGTCGTCGGCGAAGACCGGGCCGGTCACCACGACGATCCGCTGGTCCCAGCGCCGGGCGTGGTCCAGGACGTGGTCCTCCAGACCCAGCCACAGCTCGCTCGACTGGTTGAACCGGGACGCCTGCGGGGCCGCGTTCGTGTACGCGAACGTGTCCGCGTTCGCCGTCGGCGCCTGCGGACCCCACACCGGGTCCCGCCGGCGCACCAGGTGACCGCGGTCGAAGTCGTTGCGGGCGTACAGCTCCGCCCCGGCCTGCTCGTCCGGCCCGATCCGGGGGTCGGTGAACCAGGCGTCCCCGCCGCGGTCGAGGTCGACCAGGGCCGCGCCGTCGATCGCCACGACCGTCGCCGCGGCCAGGCGGCGGTCCGGCCGCTGCACGATCGAGAAGTTCGTGTACGGCAGGACCACGACCTGCGCGCCGTCCAGCGGTTCGGGCAGCGGGATCCACGGGCCGGGGGCGAGGAAGCGCGGGTCGTACCCCGCCCTCCCCCGCAGGTCCGGCGCTCCCGCGCGGCTGATCCCCAGACCGGTCCCGGTGTCCGTGTCGCTCATCCCGGAAGACTGCACCCGACCTCCGACACGGAGGGTGACGGGCGAGTGTCAGCTCAGCGCACGCTGCGCGAACACGTCCGCGGCGCGGCGCAGGTACTCCGCCGTCCCGGGGCCGAAGGCCTCGTAGGTCGCGCGGAACCGCTCGTCCTCGACGTACCCCCGCGTCAGGGCGCGGTAGGCCGCCGCGTCGGGCGTCCAGAACACCGACACCCACGCGTGGTGCCGGCGGACCAGCTCCTGCACGGCCCCGTCCTCGACCGCGTCCCCGCGGGCGGCCGCGGCGGCCAGCCCCGCCCCCACGGCCTCGTGCTCGGCCAGGTGCGCGCGCCGCCCCGCCTCACCCAGCTCCCGCCAGGCGCGCTGCCCGTCCTCGTGCGCCGCGCGGCCCCAGCGCTCGACGACCTCCTCCTCGTACCGGCTCGCGTCGAACCCGTCGAACATCTCCTCCACGGCGATCCCCTCCCCCGTCCTCAGGCCCGCCAGCGTCCGGCGGACCGACCTCGTCAGCCGCGCGATCCGCGCGGCCTCCTCCTCCAGCTGGGCCAGGTGCGCGGTCAGCGCGCCCTCCTCCCCGACCCGGGCGGCCAGGACGTCACCGATCGCGGCCAGGCCCAGCCCCAGCTCCCGCAGCAGCAGGATCCGCTGCAGCCGCCGCAAGGCCGCCTCGTCGTAGTACCGGTAGCCGTTGGTCCCGGTGCGGGAGGCGGGCAGCAGCCCGATTTCGCCGTAGTGGCGCAGCGTGCGGCTCGTCGTGCCCGTCGCCCGCGCGACCTGCTGGATCGTCCACTCCCGTCCCACGTCCACGACGGTAGGAGTTGACGCAGCGGCAGGGTCAAGACCGGGGAGGAACTGGCGTTCAAGTGCCGGGGCCCGCCGTCCGACACCATCGCTGGACGGCCGATCACGGTCGGTCGCGGACGATCGGAGGGTGGTACGTCGTGCCGGTGACCCGGGCCCACGCCCTGCTGCCCGTCCTGCCCGCGGACCTGCCGTCGCTGGAGGCGAGCCTGGAGCACCTCGTCGCCGCCGCCGACGAGAGCACCGCCGCGGGCGTGCCCACGACCCTGGTGCTGGCGACCAGCGCCGACCCGGCCGCCGTGGACGCCGTGCTGGCCAGCTGGGTGCCGCTGCTGAACCTGCTCGACGGGGTCACCCTCACCGTCGAGCACCACCCGGGGGCGCGGTCGCGCGAGGAGCTGCGGTCGCGGTCCGCGCAGGGGCTGGGTGCGGCGCTCGCCGACCACCCCGCCGACGCAGCCGCGACGCTGGTCCTGACCACGACGTGCGACGTGCTGGTCGCGCCGGACTGGGTCGTCGGGCACGTCCGGCACCACCGGGAGGGGGCCCGGGCCAGCACGGGGCCGGTGCGCGGGGGCGGTGACGTGCACGAGCTGACCGCCAACCTGGCCGTGCGGGCGGACCTGCTGCCGGCGGTGCTGGCCGACCGGCGGCGGGTGCGGCTCGTCCACGCCCTGACGCCGCTGGTGGCGACCCCGCGGGTCACTCTCCCGGCGTCTCCCTGAGGTCCTCGGCGAGGATCGCGAGCAGCTCGCGCCGCGCCTTCTCCAGGACGTCCCCGGCCCGCCGCACGTCGGCCGGGCGGCCGGCCAGCTCGATCTGCTGGTAGGTCATGGCCAGCGCCCCGAGCTGCCGCCGGAAGGCGTGGGCCCGTTCGCGGTCCGGGCCGCCGTCGAGCGTCTCCCACGGCGGCGGGGTGTCGCCGTACTCCCGTTCGACGTGGGCGCGGCCCTCGTCGGTCAGCGTGAACCGCTTGGGGTCCTCGGGGTCGGCGACGACCAGGCCCTCGTCCTGCAGCTGCTGCAGGAGCGGGTAGACCGACCCGGGGCTGGGCTTCCACTGCCCCTCGCTGCGGCGGGCGACCTCGCCGATGATCCGGTACCCGTTGCTGGGCCCCTCGGCGAGCAGGACGAGGACCGCGGCCCGCACGTCACCGCGCGGGCGGCGGCCGCCCCGGCCGGGACCCCCGCCGAACCCCCCGCCGAACCCGGGACCGAAGCCCCCACCGAACCCCGGGCCGAAGCCGGGACCGAACCCGCCGAACGGCCCGCCGGGGCGGTGCCCCCGGGCGTGCTCGACGTGCCCGCCCCACATCTGCTGGAACTTGTTCCCTCTCACGACACACCTCCACGTCATCGCGAAGCCGAGTGCCTCGCGATGCTTCGACGATATATCGCTATGGCTCGGAAGTGAAGGGGTGAGCGTCGACGGGTTCGTCGACGGGATCCGGCTGAGGTCGCCCACCGCGTCGTCGAAGACCCTGTGGTGGCCGGGCAGCCGCTCGGCCTCAGGAGCGCGGGACGGCGACCCGTTCGCGGCGCGGGGCGGGCGTGGTCAGGTCGATCGTGGCGGGGGTGCGCAGGCCCGGGAACGCCTCGCGCAGGAACTCCCGGCTGCGCCGCGCGGCCTCGCGGTGCACCGGGTCGTGGTCGTACAGCTCCACGCTGACCCAGCCCTCGTACCCCGCGGCCAGGACCGCGCCCACGGCGTCGAAGTCCACGTGGCCGTCACCGGGCACCAGGTGCGCGTGGACCCGGTCGGCGATGTCCTCCACCTGCAGGTGCCGCGTGAACGGCAGGTGACGTTCCAGCGACCCCAGGGCGTCGTCCTCGACGACGACGCAGTGCCCCAGGTCCTGGCTCAGCCACAGGTCCGGGCTGCCGGTGCGTTCCATGACGGCGGCCACCTCGGCGTTCGTCTGGTAGTGGAAACCCGGTTCGGGCTCGATGCCCAGCACCGTGCTGCCGCGGGGCAGGCCGGCGGCGTCGAGGGTGTCGTGCAGGGTGTCCAGCAGGACGGCCAGCGCCTCGTCGAACCAGGCGTCGGCCTGCGCGGGCGCGACCTCGGGCCGGCGCCGGCCCGAGGAGAACACCACGAGGGGGACGCCGATGAGGGCACCCGCGCGGACCCCGCGCTGGAGCAGGTCCAGCCGCCGGGCGCGTTCGGCCGGGTCCGGGTCGACGAGGGCGGGTTCGAACGGGGAGTCGCTCAGCAGGTGCGGGTCGCCGGTCGCCAGGCTGCACGCGGTGAGGCCCGTGCGTTCCAGCGTCGCCCGCAGGCGGTCGGCGTCGGCGGGACCGAACGCCCAGGGGTCGACGTGCTGGTGGTTCAGGGACAGCTCGATCCCGTCGTAGCCCAGGTCGGCCAGGGTGCGGACGGCGTCGCCGACGTCCAGCGAGCGCAGGCCGTTGGCGTTGTAGGCCAGGCGGATCGGGTGCGGGGTCACGGGCACGGGGACTCCTGGGTTCGAAGTGGTGCGCCGGGGCGGCTCGGTCGGCGTGGAGCCGGCGTGACGGCGGTGTGACGGGCGGCGCGGCGGGGACGTCACGGTGGCCGGTCGCGACGGAGCGGCGCGACGGGTTCCCTCCGGCACGAAACCACGTCCCGTGCGCTGACGCACCGCGAGCGGACGGGTGAGGATCGTCACGAGGGTTTCGCCGCGCGGACCCCCGGGGCCGCGGGCAGAGTGTTCGCGTGCTCCTCATCCAAACCACGGGTGACCGAGGTCACCGGTGACCCCGTCGCCGGCCACCGCGGAACTCGGTGCGGAACTCCCCGAGACCGGCGGCCCCGTCGTCCCCCCCACCACTCTGACCCTCCTGCGGGAGGTCGCCGACGTGAAGCGTCTGCGCGACGCCCGCGGCCCCGGGTCGCTGGCCGACCGCGCCTTCACCCGGTCCTGGCGGCTCCTGCTGCGGGACTGGTCCCCGGAACAGGTGCAGCGGCTCGCGCTGCGCGAGGTCGCGCACGCGCTCGTCGCGGCCCGCCTCGCGGGCGTGGACGCCGGGGTGCTGGCCGCCGCCGGGCTGGACCGCGCCGAGCGGCTGCGGGTCCTGGAACGGGCCTTCGACGCCGTCACCTCGACCGCCGAGGGGGGTTTCGGCGACCTGGCCGACCTGCGCGCCGCCCTGGACCCCGAACCGTTCGACGAATCGCTGCTGCCGACCGCGCCGCCCTTCGTCGACGCCCTCGTGCGCCAGCCGCGCGCCGGGGCCACCCACCCCGACCTGCCGCGCGTGGTCGTCGAACCCCCCGAGAGCCACGGGGACCACTGCTTCGTCACCGCCGTGTACTCCGCGCTCGTCGCCCCCCGCTTCGGCGTCGGGCGCGGTGAGGCGTTCCTCGTGGCGCTGGCCCACCACCTGCCCAACGGCGACCTGCCCGACGCGGGTTTCGGCGGGGAGGTGCTGCTCGGCGAGCACTACCTGCCGGTGCTGGCCGCCCTGGAGGAACGCTCCCTGCGCCAGCTGCCGCTGGGGCTGGCCGGGCACCTGCGCGACCTGCTGCCGCAGCGGGAGACGACGGGCACCGCGATCGGGCGGGTGTTCAACACCGCCGACGTGCTGGACCGCGTGCTCCAGGTCCACCACCACGCCCGCGCCGCCGCGTTCACCGCCGCCCAGGCCCTCGACGACCTGGACATCGTGCACCCCGGTGCCGTGCAGCAGTTCCAGCTCGGCGTGCTCGCCGGCGCCGGCATCCCCGTGCGCTGAAACCCCGATCGAGGAGTTCCGTGACCGTCCCCGTCCAGCACCCGGCAGCGCACGAGGCAGCGCACGACGAGCGGACCGGCTGGGTCGTCGCCGGCGCCGGCTGGGTCGCCCGCGACCACATGGCCCCCGCCCTGGCCGCGTCGGCGAGCAGCCGCGTCGTCGCCGTCGTCGACCGCGACCTCGAGGCCGCCCGCGCCCTGGCCGCGCGGTTCCCCGGCGCCGAGGCCCACGACGACCTGACCGCCGCCTTCGCCACCCCCGGGGCCCGGATCGCGTACGTGGCGACCCCGAACCACGCCCACCGCGAGGTCGCCGTGGCCGCCGCGCGGGCCGGCCTGGCCGTGCTCTGCGAAAAACCCCTGGCCGCCGACCTCGACGACGCCGCCGCGCTCGTGGCCGGGTGCGAACAGGCCGGGGTCGTGGCCGCCACGGCCTTCGACCAGCGGTTCCACCCCGCCCACGAGGCGATGGCCGCGATGGTGGCCCGCGGGGACCTGGGGACCGTGACGGCCGTCCGCATCGTCTACGCCTGCTGGCTGCCGCCGGGCTGGGCGCCGCCGGGCAGCACGACCGGCGACAACTGGCGCGTCGACCCCGTCCGCGCCGGCGGCGGGGCCTACGTGGACCTCGCCCCGCACGGCCTGGACCTCGTCGGGACCCTGCTGGGCGAGGACGTCGCGACGGCCACCACCCACCTGCAGCACCGCGTCCACGACTACGCCGTCGACGACGGGTCCGTCCTCGTCGGCAGCACGCCCTCCGGTGTGCTGGTGACGATCTCGAACTCCTTCAACACCGTGGAGACCCTGCCCCGCCGCCGGCTGGAGATCGTCGGGACCGCCGGGCAGCTCGTCGCGACGAACACCATGGGCCAGGACGCGGGCGGGCACGTCGAGTTCGTCGACGCGGCCACCGGCGCCTCCCGCGAGGTCGGGTTCGACCGGGAGACGTCCCCGTTCACCGGGGAGCTGCGCGCCCTGGAGGCCGCCGTCACCGGCGGGGCGCCGTGGCGGTTCCCGATGGCGCGCGACCTGCGCCTGCTCCACCTGCTGCACGACGCGATCACCCCGGCGTCCGCGACCGCGGGACCCCGAACCCTGGAGGCACGAGCGTGACCGGCCCCGACGACTCGCACGCCCTGCGCGGGGTCCGCGCCGGGGAACTCGCCCCCCTGCCCACCCGCGCCCACCGCAGTCACCGCGCCTACTCCTGCACCAACTGCGGGCACTGGCAGCGCTGGTTCGCCCACACCCCGCCGCCGGCGTGCCCGGTGTGCTCGGACGTCCGCAACGAACTGCCCGAGGACGGGTTCGAGTTCCTGCGCGAGACCGAGGTCGACGCCCTCGTCACGACCTCGTGGCGCGAGGCCGTGCCCGGGGTGACGGAGTTCTGGTGCGACCCGGTCGTGGGCCTGGGCTCGCACGGCTGGGTCCTGGAGACCGCCGACGGCCTGCTGGGTTTCGAGGCCGCGCCGTGGTACTCCGCCGACGCGCTGGCCGAGCTGCGCCGCCGCGGCGGGCTGCGGGTCCTGGCCTCCAGCCACGTCCACGGGTTCGGCGGGCTGTGGCAGCTGCAGGACGAGCTCGACCCGCCGGTCGTGTCCGTCGGGGTCCACGACCTCACCTGGACCAAGGCGTTCCGGGTGACCTGGCCCGCCGACGACCGGACCGAGCTCGCGCCCGGGATCGCGCTGCACCGCACCGGCGGGCACTTCCCCGGGCACAGCGTGCTGCACGACGCCGGCCGCGGCCTGTTCTTCTGCGGCGACTCCCTGAAGATCGACCTCGACGAGGACGGGAACGCCGCGGCCCTCAGCGCGCACAAGGCGTTCCACGCCCAGATCCCGCTCTCGCGCGCCGAGCTGCGCAGCATGCGCGAGATCGTCGGCGCCCTGGAGTTCGAGACGGTGTTCAGCCCGTTCGAGTTCGCCCGCGGGGTCACCACCCGCCACGTCGTCGCGCTGGTGGACCACATGCTCGCCAACCCCCCGTCGGCGTCCCCGGTCCCGATGGACCTGCTGGACCGGAAGGTGGGGGTGTTCGCGTGAGGACCGCACACCCCCTGACCGTCGACCACCCCGTCGAGGAGGGCCGCGACCACCGCGCCACGCAGCGGTTCCGAGACGTCCTCGGCGAGCGCGACCGGTTCCAGTTCCCGACCTACCGCCTGGACACCGTGGGGATCCCCTCGTGGTGGACAATCGCGGCCACCGGGAGCGCCGGGGCGGCCGCCATCGGCCACGGCTACGGCGCGACCGACGCCGACGCGCGCCGCTCCAGCTGGGGCGAGTCCGCCGAGCTGGGGCTGCTGCGCCGCAAGGTCGCCACCCTGGAGCACCGCCGCGGCACCCGCGCCGACCTCGTCGCCGAGTTCGGCGCCGACGCCGTGCTCGACCCGCCGTCGGTGTGCCTGGACGCCGGGGCCGACTGGGCCCCGGACGCGGTGCTGAACTGGCTGCCGCTGCAGCGCTACGGCACCGGTGAGCGGGTGTGGGCCCCGGCCGACGTCGTCCTGCGCGACGCCGACGAACTGCCGCCGGGGTTCGTGGACGACCTGCCCCGCCTGGTCACCCGCCACGGCAACGGCCTCGGCGCGGGCGACAGCCTGGAACGCGCCGTGGCGCACGGCATCGGGGAACTCCTCCAGCGCGACGGCAACGGCACCCGGTTCCGGGCCATGGACACCGGCGTCGTCCTCGACCTCGGTCCCGGGGGGGGGGGGGGGGGGGGGGGGGGGGGGGGGGGGGGGCGGGGGGGGGGGGGGGCGGGGGGCGGCCGCGGGGGGCCCGCGCGCGCCCCCCCCGCCCCCCCCCCCCCCCCCCCCCGCCCCCCCCCCCCCCCCCCCCCCCCCCCCCCCCCCCCCCCCCCCCCCCCCCCCCCCGCTGCAGCCGGTCATGGTGACCGCCGCCGGGGAGGCCGCCCACCCCGACCGCGAGGTCGCGCTGCGCAAGGCCGTCCTGGAGTTCGCCGCGGCCCGCTCCCGCAAGGCGTTCACCCACGGCGACCTCGACGCGGTGCGCGCCATCAGCCCCGCCGGGTACGTCGACCGCTACGCCGCCGACCCCACCACCCAGGAGGAACGCGCGCTGCGCGGGATGCTGGGGTGGCTGGAGCGCGACGCCGCGCAACTGCGGGGACTGCTCGAACCGGTCGTGCTGGCCGAGCGCAGCCGCCGCCGGTTCGACACCCTCCCCACCTGGAGCGCCCCCGAGGGCGCCGACGAGCAGCAGGCGCTGGCCGCCCACCTCGTCGGGATGCTGCGCGAGAAGGGTTTCGACGTCCTCGTGCTGGACTGCTCCGACGCCGCAGGAGGCGTGGCGGTGGCCCGCGTCGTCGTGCCCGGCCTGGAGGTCGAGATCGTCAGCTACGGGCGCATCGGCGAGCGCGGCCTGACCGACCTGCTGGCGCGCGGCGACGGGCGCACCGGGCTGCACGGCATCGTGGGCCTCGGCGCCCCCGGGGCCGCGGGGGTCCCCGCCACCGCCGCGCCGGTCCACCTCACCGACGCCGCGCGCGAGCGCGTCGGCGGCCCGGCGTGGCTGGACCGCGCCGCGCTGGACCGGGTCCTGGGCGACCTGTACCCGCTGTACCGCGAACCGGCACTGCACGCGGCCGCCGTGGCCCGCGCGAAGGGATGGACAGCATGAGGATCTGCTTCGTCAGCCGCCGCTACTGGCCGGCGGTGTCGGGCATGAGCGTGTACGCGGAGAAGCTGCTGGAAGGGCTGGTGGCCCGCGGCCACGACGTCGTGCTGGTGTCGCAGTTCCGCGGCGACCCCGCCGGCAGCGCCGTCTACGGCGGCGGGCCGCCGCCGGCCGACCGCGTCCCGGCGGGCGTGCGGGCGGTGGGCCTGGAGGCCCTGGGCGAGCAGCGCGTCGCCGACGGTTCCGACGCCGACTTCGCCGCCGACATCGCCACGATGCGCGAGACCGTCGAGCGCCTGCACGCCGAGGAACCCTTCGACCTGCTGCACGCCCAGTACGCCTGGCCCACCGGCATGGCGGTGCTGGAGGCGTCGGCGTCCCTGGGGCTGCCCTCGGTGGTCAGCGTCCAGGGCGGCGACGGGCACTGGGTCGGGTTGTGCTGCCCGGCGCACTCGGTGGGCATCCGCACCGTCCTCGACCACGCCGGGGCCGTCCTCATCGGCTCGCAGACGTTCGCCGACGAGGTCGTCGAGCACCACGGCACCGACCCCGCCCGGTTCGACCTGGTGGGCGGGGCCACCGACACCGACGCGTTCGCGCCCGCCGACGACACCGCCGTGGGGGTGCTGCCCGCGCAGGGGCCGGTGACGCTGCTGTTCCACGGCCGCGTCGACCGCCGCAAGGGCGTCCTGGATCTGCTGCACGCCCTGGCCGCGCTGCGCGCCGAGGGCCGCGACGTGCGGCTGCTGGTCTCCGGGATCGGGCCCGACGTCACCGCCGTGGCCGACCTCGTCGCCGAGCTCGGCCTGGGCGACGCCGTCGAGCAGCGCGGGTACGTCCCGTACACCGACGCCCCGGCCGTCTACCGCGACGGGCACGTGTTCGTCTCCCCCACCCAGTCGGAGGGTTTCTCCAACACGATCCTGGAGGCCATGGCCGCCGGGCTCCCCGTCGTGACGACCCGCACCGTGGGGGTCGTGGACTGCGTGCGCGACGGCGAGAACGGCCTGCTGCACGAGGTCGGCGACGTCGCGGGGCTGGCCGCCGCGCTGCGCCGGCTGCTCGACGACCCGGCGCTGGGACCGAAGCTGGCCCAGCAGGCGCTCGGCGAGGTCCGCGACGTGTGGTCGTGGCCGGCCCTCACCGCGCGCGTGGAGGCCGTCTACGACCGCCTCGCCGGCACCACCCCGGACACGGCGTGGACGGGGCTGGACCCGGCGCAGCGGCCCACCAGCACCGGCCGCGGCGTGGAACCGGCGACCGCGGACGCCGACTGCCGGTTCCTGCGCACCCCGCACCTGCTGTGAGACCGGCCCGGGTCCTGGCGGTCTCCCCGCACCTGGACGACGCGGCGTTCTCCGCCGGGGCCCTGCTGACCGGGCTGGCCGCCGCGGGGGCGCAGGTCCACGTGGTGACGGTGTTCACCGCGACCGTGCCCGACCCGACGGGTTTCGCGCTGGCGTGCCAGACCGACAAGGGCCTGGCCCCCGACGTGGACTACATGGCGGTCCGCCGCGCCGAGGACGCCGCCGCGATGGCGGAACTGGGCGCGCGCGGCCACCACCTGCCGCTGCCCGAGGCCCCGCACCGCGGCTACGGCAGCGCCGCCGAACTCTTCGGGGCCGTCGCCCCCGGGGACGAGGACTGCCCGGCCGCGGTGGGCGCCGCCCTGGGGGTTTTCCTCGACGGCGGCTCCCTCGACGGGCCGGTGGACCTGCTGCTGGGCCCGCAGGGCCTCGGCGACCACGTCGACCACCGGCACGTGCGGACCGCCGTCGACGCGCTCGCCGTGCGCCGCGGGCTGCCGCTGGCCCGGTGGGCGGACACCCCGTACGTGCTGCGCTCCGGGGCGTCGGAACCCACGGGTTCCCCGCGCCGGGCGGTGGAGGCGGAACTGGCCGCGAAGGTGGCGGCCTGCGCCGCGTACGCGACGCAGCTGGGTTTCCAGTTCGACGGGACCGAGGCGATGGCGCGGGCCCTGCGGGCGTGCCCGGAGACGTTCGACGCGCCGGTGCCCTGAGGGTGGTGCGGACCGTTCCCCGGGTCGGCCCGCACCCGAACGGGTTCCCCACCCCGCCCGGTCCGCGCACGGACCCCTACCGTCTCCCGGTGACCTCCGCCGTCCCCTCGTCCTCCGGTGACTGGGACGTCCGGGTCCAGCCCCTGGCCCCGGCCCGTCCGCGGCTGCGGCCGCTGCGGGTCCCGGACCCGCCCGAACCCCTCGTCGACGCCGACGTCCCCGGCGACGACCCCGTCTCGGCGGTGATCGGGGTGGTCCTGCTCGCGCTGAACCTGCCCTGGTTCCTGCTGATCGTGCTGGTGTGGGTTCCGCTGTGGACGGCGAAGTTCTGCTGGTTCCTGCTGCGCCTGACGATCACCGTCGCCGTCGTCACCGGCGGGCTGCTCGGCTGGCTGCTGCTGCCGCTGCCGTGGGAGGTCGTCGCCGTCCGCACCCGTCCGGTCCCCGACGTGCGGATCACCCGCACCGCCGGGTGGCCGGCCGCGCTCGTGCAGCGCCACCGCCTCGCACGCGGTCGGGGGACCGGGTGAGGTTCAACGGGGCCGCACGCCCACACCCAGAACGCGTGCTCGTCCGGGGACGCCCGGTTCACCCCTGCCGGGTAGGTGCCGCGCCCGCGTCGGTGAGCCGGCGCAGCCGCAGCGCCAGCTGCACCTCCAGCGCCCGCTGCGGGGCCGACCAGTCCTCCCCGAGCAGCCGGCCGACCCGTTCCAGGCGCTGGGTGACGGTGTTGACGTGGACGCCGAGGGTGTCGGCGGCGCGGGCGGGGGAACCACCGGCCCCGAAGTAGGCCTCCAGCGTCGCCACCAGGTCGGTGCGGCGGCGCTGGTCGTACTCCAGCACCGGGGACAGCGTCGCGGTCACGAACCCCCGCACGTCCCGGCCCTCCCCGATCAGGAGGCCGAAGAAACCCAGTTCGCCCGCGCCGGCCGAGCTGCCGGTCCGCCCCAGCGCCGTCAGGGTCGCCGCGCAGCGGGCCGCCTCGGCGTGCGCGGCGGCGATCCCGGCGGGTTCGTGGACCGGTCCCCCGCCCCCGGCGGTCACCGGGCCGGCTCCGGCGGCGTCGAGCTCGCGCCGCACCACCGCGGCCGCCGGTCCGGCGTCCAGGTCGGGCAGGCAGAGCACCACGGCGCCGTCGTGGGTGCCGGCCAGCCCGCCGCGCGTCGCGGCCAGGTGGGTCGCCGCGGCCAGCGCCCGGGGGCGGGAACGTTCCTCCACGCGGGCCACGACGACGGCCAGCGGCCGGTCCAGGTCGGCCCCCAGGCGGCGGGCCCGCTCCCGCAGCCCCTCGGGGTCGCGGACGGGTGAGGTCAGCAGTTCCTCCAGCAGTTCCCCGCGCACCCGGCCCTCGGCCTCGCTGGCGGTGCGCCGGATCAGCAGCAGCAGCGCGGTGACCAGCGCGGCGCGTTCCAGGATCCGCTGGTCGGCCTCGGGCAGTTCCTCCTCGCGGTGCAGGGCCAGCCCGCCCAGCAGTTCGCGGTCGACGGTCACGGCCGCGGTCCACCAGTCCCCCTCCCGCACCGTCCGCCCGGTGCTGCGGGCCCGGGTCAGGGCACCGGCGGGGTCCGGCGGGAGGTCGCGCACCCCCTCGGCGTCCCAGCTCCGCCCCCGGCCCTCCTCGTCGAGCACGGTGATGGAGCCGCCGAGGACCTCCTGGACCGCGGCCGCGACGTCGTCGACGCCCCCGCCGTGCAGGACGACGTCGATGAACCGGTCGTGCGCGGCCGCGGCCCGTTCCACCGAGGCGGTGTGCTCGCGCAGTTCCCGGCTGGTCGCCGACAGTTCCTCCAGCGCCGCCCGCGTCTCCTCCAGCAGGCGGGCGTTGTCGAGGGCGATGGCGGCGTGGGCCGCGAGCGAACCGAGCAGCGAGACCTCGGAGCGGTCGAAGGTGCGGGCGGTGCGGTCGGCGGCGAACAGCACCCCGACGACCTGCGAGCCGCGGACCAGCGGGACCCCCAGGATGGCGACCAGCCCCTCCTCGTGGACCCCGCCGTCGATCTCGCGGGTGTGCCGGAACCGGTCGTCGCGGGAGTAGTCGGCGGAGGCGTACGGGGCGGCGGTCTGGGCGACCAGGCCCCCCAGCCCGGCCCCCATCGGCAGCCGCAGCGCCTGGAACCGGGCCGAGACCGAGCCGTCGGTGACGCGCATGAACGTGTCGCCGCGGGCGGGGTCGTTGAGCGTCAGGTACGACACGTCGGTGCCCAGCAGCTGCCGGGCCCGCCGGACGATCGCGGTGAGCACCGAGTCGACCCCCCGCAGGGCGGCCAGGTCGCCGGCGGTGTCGAACAGCGCGGACAGTTCCGACTCCCGGCGCCGGCGCGCGGCGAACGCCTCCCGGACCTGCAGGGCGAGCAGCTTCACCCGGTCGAGCTCGGCGAGGTCGGCGGCGTCGGCCCCGGCGGCGCGGGCGCGCACCAGCGGGCGCTCGTACTCGATGGCGGCGGCGTCCTCGAGCAGCAGCTCGAAGAACTCGGCGGCACCGGTCCCGGTCACGGCGGGCATTCTCGCCGGTCGCCCGGTCAGTGCGCGCTCCACCCGCCGTCCATGACCAGCGACGTCCCGGTGACCGAGGCCGCGGCCGGGGAGCACAGCCACGCCACCGCCTCGGCGACCTCCTCGGGTTCGATGAGCCGCTTGACCGCGGCCGGGGCGAGCATGACCTGCTCCACGACGTCGCTCTCGGACATCCCGTGGACCCTCGCCTGGTCGGCGATCTGCCCTTCCACCAGCGGTGTGCGCACGTAGGCGGGGTTCACGCAGTTGGAGGTGACGCCGTGCGCGGCGCCCTCGAGGGCGACGACCTTCGACAGGCCCTCCAGACCGTGCTTGGCGGTCGTGTAGGCCGCCTTGTAGGCCGAGGCCCGCAGCCCGTGGATCGAGCTGACGTTCACCACCCGCCCCCAGCCGCGCGCGTACATGTGCGGCAGCGCGCCCTTGAGCAGCCGGAACGGGGACTCCAGCATCAGCCGCAGGATGAGGGAGAAGCGGTCGGCGGGGAACTCGTGCAGCGGGGCGACGTGCTGCAGGCCGGCGTTGTTCACCAGCACGTCGACGTCCAGGTCGAGGGCGTCCACGGCGTCGAGGTCGGACAGGTCCACCGCCACCGCGGTCCCGCCCACCGCCTCCGCCACCGCCCGCGCCGCCTCGCCGTCGCGGTCGACGACGACGACGGCGGCACCGGCCTCGGCCAGGCGCACGGCGCAGGCGCGGCCGATGCCCGACGCGCCGCCGGTGACGAGGGCACGACGCCCGCCGAGGGGTCCGCCGGGGGGAGCGCTGACTGCCATGCCGCGACGCTAGAGGCCCGTCGCGGCCTTTCCCAGGGCGCGGCGCACACAACCCGCGCGGCACCTGTGGGGGCGGACCACACCCGGAGTCCCGGCTCCCGCGCCGACGGACGTGTCGGGCGGGCACACGAGCGCCGTCCCGATGGGGGTGCCGGACCACATGGTGGCCGGCGGTGCGCGCTCCTACCGTCGGACCAGCAGTTCCCTCGACGAGGAGAGATCCCATGCCCGCACCTGCGCACCCCCGGAAGGGGTTCGGCCGCGTCGTCGGCGCGAGCCTCATCGGCACCACCGTGGAGTGGTACGACTTCTTCCTCTACGGGTCGGCCGCCGCGCTCGTCTTCCCCGCCCTGTTCTTCCCCGACAGCTCGGAGTTCGCCGGCACGCTGCTGGCCTTCGGGACCTACGCCGTCGGGTTCGCCGCCCGGCCGATCGGTGCCCTCGTCTTCGGCCACTTCGGCGACCGCGTCGGCCGGAAGAAGCTGCTGGTGATCTCGCTGCTGATGATGGGCGGCGCGACGTTCGCCATCGGCCTGCTGCCCACCTTCGGCACCGTCGGCGTGCTCGCGCCGGCCCTGCTGGTCACCCTGCGGCTGGTCCAGGGTTTCGCCCTCGGCGGGGAGTGGGGCGGGGCGGTCCTGCTCGTCTCCGAGCACGGCCGGCCGGAGAACCGGGGTTTCTGGTCCTCGTGGCCGCAGGCCGGTGCCCCGGCCGGGAACCTGCTGGCCACCGGTGTCCTGGCGCTGCTGGCCGCGTTCCAGTCCGACGCCGCCTTCGAGAGCTGGGGCTGGCGGATCCCGTTCCTGCTGTCGGCCGCGCTCATCCTGGTCGGGTTGTTCGTCCGGCTGTCGGTCAGCGAGTCGCCGGTGTTCCTGGAGGCGCAGCGCGTCGCCGCGCAGAAGGCCGCGGACAGCGGCGTGGCCGAGACCCCGCCGCTGCTGACGGTGCTGGGCCACTACAAGCGCGAGGTCCTGGTGGCCATGGGCGCCCGGATCGCCGAGAACGTCTCGTTCTACCTGCTGACCGTCTTCAGCCTGTCCTACCTGACCAAGGCCCAGGGCGCGGAGTCGTCGTTCGGGCTGAACGCCCTGGTCCTGGCCTCGGTGGTGCACCTGGTGACGATCCCGTTGTGGGGCGCCCTGTCCGACCGCGTCGGGCGCCGCCCGGTCTACCTGTTCGGCGCCGTCGGGATCGGGGTGTGGGCCTTCGCGCTGTTCGGCCTGCTGGACCCGCAGAACCTGTGGACCAGCGTCCTGGCCATCACCGTGGGCCTGCTGTTCCACGGCGCGATGTACGGCCCGCAGGCGGCGTTCTTCGCCGAGCTGTTCGGCACGAAGTCGCGCTACACCGGCGTCGGCATCGGCTCCCAGCTGGCCTCGCTCGTCGCCGGGGCGCCCGCACCGCTCATCGCCCTGGCCCTGCTCGGCAGTTTCGAGGACCCGAACCCGACGGCGGTCTCGGTCTACCTGCTCGTGTGCGCCGTCGTCACCGTCGTCGCGGTCCTGGCCTACGGGGAGACCCGCACCCGGGACCTCGCCGCCGACCACGCCGTCGTCCTGAAGGGGGCCGAGCGGCCGGTCGACCACGTCTGAACCGGCGCGTCACCCCGCCCTCGGCCCGTGAGGTGCGCGCCGGCGTCCCCGGCCGCCCCTCGACGTGGACAGGTCTTCGACGAGCGCAGCGATCTCCTGCTCGTACGCCTCGTCCGGCAGCCGGACCCCGTCGGCCGCGCCGTCCTCGACGGTCACGATCCGGACGTCGGGCGGCGGGCGGCGTCCCGGCGTGCCGGGGGCGCGGAGTGCCCCGGCCAGCCGCCGGGAGACGAACACGGCGCGGACGCCGTGGCCGATCAGCAGGTCCAGCTCCTCGCCCGCCGACCGGGCGTCGGCGCCGGCTTGAGCGACCAGGAGCGTCACGCGGTGCGCCCGGGCGGCCCGGCACAGGGCGGACAGGCGTGCGGCGGTGCACGGATCGCCGACGTCGTCGGTGAGGAAACCGAGGTAGGCGACCCAGCCGCGCGCCACCGCCTGCGCGTGCGCGTGCGGTCGGTACCCCAGGTGGGAGGCGACGGTCAGGACGTGGTCCCGGGTCCGGGCCGGTGTCGTGCGGGTTCCGCCGTTGAGGGCTCTGGACGCCGTGGCGATCGAGACGCCGGCGGCGTCGGCCACGTCCTGCAGGGTCACCGGACCACCGGTCCGAGGTGCAGCCGCTCCCCCGGGCACGGCGCTGCGAGCCCGGTCACGCACGCGGCTGCCCGGACCGGTGCGGCCACGGCCCGCCGAGCAGCCAGGTCACCTCGCGCCGCAGCAGCTCGCGCCGCGACGCGCTCGCGTAGGAACGCACGTCGTGACCGAGCCCGTCGTACACGACTCGCCCCGGGCCGGCCGCCTGCCACACGACGGGGTGCAGGTCGCCGTCGTGCTCGGTGGACAGCAGGACGGTCGAGGCCGGGTCCGGTCGCAGCCGGCAGTACCGCTCGTCGAACGCCTCCACCCCGGGCAGGCCCGCCGTGACGGGGTGGTCCTGCCCGGGGGCCGGACGGAAGCGGGCCACACCGATCGGCGGGTGCGTGGAGACGCCCGGGACCCACCGCCCACCGATCAGCGACGCCCAGCCGGGAGCGTCGGTGAACGTGTTGGCGGCCTGGTGCACCGCCAGCAGCGCGAGGCCGCCCCCGCTCACCAGCTCGCCGAGCCGGTCGTGGAAGGGCCGCCACGCGGTGTCGTCGCCGTCCCGGTCCGGGTCGGGACGCCCGGTCCCCGCGACGACGACCAGCAGGGAGAACTCGTCGCCGTCGTCGAGGGCGGTGGGGGCGGTCCCCCGCACCTGGGCCCGCACGCCGACGCCCCGCAGCACCCCGGCGAGCGCGCACCCGGTGGCTGCGTCGTCGTGCCAGCGGTCCTGGTACCGGCCGCGCCCCACCAGGACCAGCGCTCGTGCCCTCACCCCGCCACCTTCGCACCGGTCGCCGGCGGCGGGTACACCTTGAGCGCGGACACCGTCGCCGTGCGCGCGCCGTTCGTCGCCGACACCACGAGGCGCACCTCGGTGACCTCCCGCGGGGGCACCCGGTGCACGCGGTGCCGGTGCCGGTTGCCGGTCACCGCGGCCAGCTCGATCCAGTCCTGCCCGCTCCCCCCGACCGTCCTGCCCTCGAGGCGGTAGTCGCGCAGCAGGTCCGGCACGACCTCCCAGGGGGTGCGGTGGTGGTGCAGGTTGACGAGGTCGGCGTCGACGTCGTCGTTGAGCACCAGGCGGACCTCGGCGATCCGCACGGGTTCGGGCCAGCTGAGCGTGAGGGTGACGGGCCCCCGCGCCAGGGCGTCGACCGCCGAGGACCACAGGTGCGGGCCGCCGAAGGGCCGTTGCAGACCGTCGACGACGCGACCTGCGCGGTACGCCGCGGTCGGTGGTGACACGTCGAACGCGAAAGCCCTACCCCGCAGGGGACGCGCCTCCCAGTCGGTGACGAGCTGGTCCACCTCGTCGGGGACGTGCTCGTCGAACGCCGCGTCGTCGGCGGTCCGGGCGCGCAGGGCGAGCACCCCGTAGGGGTGCCCGTCGGTGAGCACCAGCCGCACCCCGGGCGTCGCGCGGACCACCAGGACGGCGTTGGCGGGTTCGGCAGGTGTCCAGTCGAAGGTCACCGTCCCCGACCCGCGACCGGCCGGGACGTCGGTCCACGACGTCGCGACGAGTTCGCGCGGCACGTAGTTCTGCGGCTTGCCGGTCCCCCACAGCTCCACCGGCAGGCGGCTGGGCGCGTCGGCGTCGGTGTGCAGGGTGACGGTCCCCAGGCGGGGGTCGACCGGCAGGACGAGCGCGAGGTCGCGGTCGAGCGCGAGGGTGCCGACGTGCGCGAAGCCGGTGGTGGACAGCGCCGTGAGCTCGCTGTCGGCCCGTACGCGCGCCGCCGGCGCCAGGTCCTCGGCGTCGTCGGCCCGCACACCCACGAGCGGGGCGTCCTCGCGCAGCAGCGTCCGCCGCAGCAGCCCCCCGTGACGCCGCCCCAGTTCGCGGGGCGCCACGCCCAGCCGGGCCGCGAGGTGCGCGGCGGTGCCCGCGGCCTGCCCCAGCGCGGCGCACGTGGCCATGACCCGCGTGGAACCGAAGGCGACGTGGGTCGCGGAGACGTTGCGGCCGGCGAAGAGGAGGTTGGTGACGTTGCGGGAGTACAGGCAGCGGTACGGGATGTCGTAGGTGCCGTCGGTGTAGCGCTGCCGCGCACCGGGCTGGCGGGCGTAGACCCCCTCCACCGGGTGCAGGTCGATCGACCAGCCGCCGAAGGCGACGGTGTCGGGGAACGTGCGCTGCTGCAGCAGGTCCTGCTGGGTGAGCACGTGGTCGCCGAGGAACCTGCGGTACTCCCGCTTGCCGGGGACCGCGCCGACCCAGTCCAGGGTGAGCGTGTCGGCGTCGAACTCGCCGGAGTTCTTGATGTGGTCCCACACGCCGAACACCACCGACCACAGCTCGTCGCGGATCCTCTCGTTGTCGGTGACGGTGTCGAGCTCACCGCCCCACTCGATCCACCAGTAGTTGCAGCCCTTGTCGCCGGTGCGCACGACCCTGTCGGTCAGGACCGGGCTCCCCCGGAGGTCCTTCGCGATCGAGGGTGGGACGAACTTCTCCGGGACACCGGTGTCGTGGCTGGAGAAGAAGATCGAGCTCCCCAGCAGCTGCCGGTCGGCGCGCTCGGGGGCCCACTCCTCACCGTGCTCCGAGCGCGCCTCTCGACCGATGCGGTGCTCGGCACCGGCCAGCGCACCGACCAGCCCGTCCCCGGTGCAGTCCAGGAAGACCGGCGCGGTGAAGCGCGTCTCGATCTCGCTGCCGGTGGTCCACCCCGTGACCGCCGTGATGCGGTCCTCCCCGGTCTCGACGGCCCGGACGTCGGTGTTCAGGTGCAGCGCCACCCCCGGCTCGGCCCGGACGAGGTCGAGGACGACCTGGTCCCAGTACACGGGGTTCCCCTGGGGGTTGCGGTACTGGTTCTCCAGGAACAGCTCCCCCACGATCCCGGTCTCACGGGCGAAGCGCTGGGTGCCGTGGGCCGTGGCGCCGACCACCCACACCCGGACCTCGCTGGAGGAGTTGCCGCCGAGCACGGGGCGGTTCGTCACCAGGGCGACGCGCGATCCCAGCCGGGCCGCCGCGACAGCGGCGCAGACCCCGGCGAGCCCTCCTCCGACGACGACGAGGTCGTGGTGCGCGCTCCGGTGCTGCATGCGGGGAACCTCCCGGGGGACGGTGTCGAGCTGTGACGGGTTCGGAGGGGCGGCGCGCAGCGCGGCCGGTGCGCGCCGCCCACCGGGTCAGGCGAAGGGGCGGGTGCTGAACGCCGCGTACGTCACCTCGTACGTCGACCGCCCCTTGCCGTTGCGGCCCGCGACGGTGACCCGCACCGTCCCCTCGGGGATGGAGTCGCTGCCCGTGCCGAACAGCTCGTACACGGCCCTCCCCGGCGGGACGGGTGAAGCGCGGCGCTCACCGAACGACGTGGTGATGACGACGTCGGCGGCCGGCACGCCGTCGTTGCGCACGTGGACCGCGAGAGCGACCTCGTCGTCCACGCGCTGGGCCTTCACCGACACCGGGCCCGACGACACCGGCCGGCCCTCGTCCGCGCCGTCGACGTCGAGGCCGTAGAACATCCTCGGGGCGCCGTCGAGGACGACGCTCACGGTCCCGTCCACCACCGGCAGCTCGGTGCGCCGGCCGATGGAGTCGACCTGCGTCACCGTCGCGCCCGTGGCGGGCAGCTGCACCGTCGTCCTGGTGCGCCAGGTGTCGACCCACGGCTCGGGGCTGGGCCAGAAGCCGTCGGCCTCCTTCGGCGCCCCGGTGTTGAGGGTGTAGCCGTCGGCGCGCGACCAGAGGATCGACAGCGGCCCGCGCGGGGTGTCGAACAGCAGACCGCGCAACGTCTCCTGCTCGAAGGCGAACCAGCGCACGAAGGACGACTCGTCCAGGTGCTCGGCCGCGTTGGCGTAGGCCAGCAGCGACGGTTTGGGGCTGCGGTCGCGCAGCACCAGCCCGAAGTGGTACTCGCGGTTCGTGGCGCTCGCGCCCGTGGGGTTGGCCTTGACGTTGTCGTAGAACTGGAACCACAGCGCCCGGGTCACGCCGGCGGACTTCGCGAGGGCCAGGGTGAGCAGCGTGTTCTCCGCCGCGTGGCGGTAGGTGTCCTCCCACTGCGAGTTCGGCTTGGTCGGCGTGTACGCCTCCGTCAGCCACAACTCCATCGAGCCACCGGTGTGCTCGTCGATCATGCGGCGCGCCTCGTTCACCGCACCCATGTAGTTCCAGTACGAGCCGGTGCTCCCGCTCGTCCAGGTGTCGGGTGTCGGGGCCCAGTCAGGAGTGCAGTTCCCGCGGCCGGGGTGGAGGTTGAAGGCGTCGGCCACGTCGGCGAGCCCGGCGGCGAACATCTTCTCGGCGTAGACGTGGTCCATGCCGGCGAGCCCCACGGGGACGAGCTTCACCGGGCTGCGCCGCGCGTCGAGCTCGGCGCGGAACGCCGTCGCCCACTTCGTCACGTACTTCTCGGCACCGACGCCCTTGAGCACGCCACCCTTCATGTTCCACTCGTTGGCGCACTCGTAGGCGATGGCGCCCACGCTCTGCGCGGTGTCGAGCTCGCTCTTCACGTAGGCGGTCAGCGCCGCGGGGTCGCCGTCGAACTCGTCCAGGCTCGCCGGCGTCCGCAGGCGGTGCTGGGTGAACCCGTACCGCTCGAGCTCGGCCTTCGTGAAGTGCGCGTGCCGTTCGTGGCGCACGCCGAGGCGCGCGATGAGGGCGCGCTCCTCCGGCGGCCCGAAGAGGTAGTCGGCGGCGAGGCCGAACATGCTGGTGGCGCTGGTCTCGACGAACTCGTGCGGCGGCAGCACCGCGATGTTCGTGCGCGCGTAGCTCGTGTCCGGGCCCGCCGTCGTCGTCAGCTCGACGAACGCGATGCCCCGCCCCGGCAGCTCCACCTGCAGGTCGTCCGAGACGGTCGCCTGCGCGCCGGCGTCCACCGTCCGCGTCCGCTCGGCGACGGTGGTCCCGTCGAAGTCGTGGGCGGTCCACGTGAACCGCACCGGACGGGCGGATCCGCCGTTGTGCACGGCGCCGTGGACGGTGAGCGGGGCGGTGGCGCTCTCCCAGACGTTGTACGGCCGGTCGGTCCACACGTCCGCGGCCAGTGCGCGCCCCGCGACGAGCGCCTCCACGAGCACGGGCCGCGCCGCGGTGGTCAGCGCGACGTCGGCCTCGGCCCGGAACCTGCCGGCCGAGACGACGGCCGCCGGAAGGTTGAGGGCTCCGGAGTCGCGCCAGGAGGAGTTGCTCCCGGGGGCGACGATGAACAGCGACCGGTCGCCGAGGTCCTGCTCGTAGACGCTGCGGCCGTTCGTCTGGAACGGGATGCCGCCGCGCGGGTCGCGCACCCAGTCCGCGACGCCCGTGAAGGTCTCGACGGTCGGCCCGGGCACGGCCTCGCGCCGCATCATGCCGTTCGCGGCCGACGCGGTGCCCGGCGAGACGATGTCGTAGACGATCCCCAGGCGCCGGCCGCGGGGGGTGAACGTGCCCGTGACGCTCGCACCGGGGACGGGGACGTCCCAGGTCACGACGAGGGCCGGGGCCCCGTCGGCCGCCTGGCCGGTCGTCGAGGTCCCGGAGGTGAGGTTCAGGGCCCCCAGCCGGTACCCGGTGAAGCGCTGGCGGACCACCCCCTCGGCGTCGAGGAGCGACACCGTGCCGCCCGAGGCGCTGATCGTGAAGCCCTCGCCGTCCAGCGTGAGGGCACCGGCGGCCGTCGCGGCGGGTGCGCCGGCGCCCTGCAGGAGGAACTGGGAGCCGAGGACGCCGAAGAACCCGGCGGCCACGAGAGCGCGGCGGGACAGCGGGGCGGGTGCCTGGGAGCAGGCGGCGGTGGACGGGGTGCGTCGTGCGTCGTGGGACATGACTCCCTCTCGGAGAGGTGGGCGGGGAGGTGGTGGACGGGTGGGCCGGCGCCGTCAGCCCTTGATGCTGCTCGACAGGCCGACGCCGCGGAGGAACTGCTTCTGGAAGACGAGGAAGAGCACGACGGGGATGAACACGGCGATGAACAGCGCCGCCATGAGCAGGGAGACCTCGGAACTGGCGGCGAGCCGGGGCAGTGAGACGGCGAGCGGCTGCATCTTCGGGTCGGTGAGGACCAGCAGCGGCCACAGGAACTCCTTCCAGGCCGCCACGACGGTGAGCAGCGAGACGACGCCGAGGATCGGCCGGGACAGCGGCAGGACGATCGAGACGAGGATCCGCAGGGGCCCGGCACCGTCGATGCGCGCCGCCTCCACGAGCTCGCGCGGCAGCGCGTCGAAGAAGTTCTTGATGATGATCACGTTGAACGCGTTGGCCGCCGCGGGCAGCCACACGGCCCAGTAGGTGTTCTGCAGGCTTCCGCCGACGACGGGCAGGTCCAGCACGGTCTGGTAGAGCGGCACGAGCGAGACGACGCCGGGGATGAACAGGGTCGCCAGCACCAGGGCGGTGAGGACGTTGCCCCACCGGGGCCGGAGCACGGAGAGCACGTAGGCCCCGGTGACGCACACGAGGAGGGTCAGGGCCCACGACCCCGCGGCGAGCCACACGGTGTTCAGCAGGGAGGTGCCGACGTCGAGCCGCGTCCACGCCTCACCGAGGTTCTGCCCGCGGAACCCCGAGGGCCACAGGGCGAAGGGGTCGCGCAGGGTGTCCTGGGCGGTGGACGTCGCGGCTTTGAACAGCCACAGCATCGGCCCCGCCCCGGCCACCAGGAGCCCCACCGCGACGAGCACCTCGACGGCCGCGAGCGTGACGCGCACGACGGGCCTGCGCAGGTCGGTGTCGGAGACCGCTGTCCGCTCCCGGGCTTCGGGTGCACCGGCCCGGCGCCGCGGGCGGCGCTCGGTCCGGACGTCGGTGGCGGTGCCCATCAGCGGTTCACCTTCCGGGTGAGGACCTGGTAGGCCGCGGCGACGGCGGCCAGGACGAGTGCGAGCAGGAGGCTGAGGGCCGCGGCGGCCCCGTAGTCGCCGTTGACGAACGCGTAGTTGAAGATCATCAGCAGGACGGTCGTCGTGGCGTTGTCCGGCCCGCCCCCGGTGAACAGGTACGGCCCGGAGAACACCTGGGCGGTGCCGATGACCGTCAGGAGCGCCAGGACCAGGACGATGCCGCGGATCTGCGGCAGGGTGATGTGCCGGATCCTGCGCCAGATGCCCGCGCCGTCGAGTTCGGCGGCCTCATACAGCTCGGAGTTCACGCTGGTCAGCGCGGCGAGGAAGATGATGGTGTTGGTGCCGGCGCCCGCCCAGGTGGCCTCCAGCACGAGCGAGAGCATCGCCGAGCCTCCCGAGTTGAGCCAGGGCTGCGGGTCGATGCCGACCCAGCCGGCCGCGGTGTTGAACAGGCCCGTCGGTGACGGGTCGTAGAACACCTTCCACAGCAGGATCGAGACGACCGGCGGGAAGACGACCGGCAGGTAGACCAGCGCGCTGTAGATCCCGCCGCGCCTGCGCAGCTCCGCCATCGCGACGGCCAGGACGATGGGCAGCGGGAAGCCGAGCACCATGCACAGGACGCCGTAGAGGACGGTGTTGCCGACGGCGGTGGGCAGCAGCGGGTCGCTCAGGACGTACGTGAAGTTCTCCCACCCCACCCACTCGTCGGCGGCGACGAAGTTGGTGCGCTGGAAGCTCATGACGAGACCGCGGACGATCGGCCCCCACGAGAAGACCAGGAACACGAGCACGAGCGGGAGCGCGATGAGCGCCGTCGTGGCGTGCTCGCCGCGCAGGCGCCACCGGCGGCGGCGGGCGGGCACCGGAGCCGGTGCGGCCGGGGGCGCGCCGGTGCCGGGCGGCTGCGGCGCGGCGCGGTGCCGCCGGGTGGTCGGGGTGCTGGTCATGGGCCGGGATCTCCTCCGAACGTCCTCCGGGTCAGCGGGCGGCGCGGTCGATCTTGGCCTGCGCCTGCTCCTGCGCCTCGGACAGCAGGCTCGGGATGTCGGCGTCGCGTTCGGTGAGGACCCGCTGCACGACGCTGTCGAGCAGCGCGTAGACCTCCTGGGCGCTCGTGACGGGTTCGGTCTTCAGCTCCACCTCGGCGAGGTCGTCGTCGTAGGGAGCCACGTTCTCCTGCGGGACGTTGATGTGCTCCGCGATCCAGCCGAGGTACTGCTCGTACAGCTCGGGGGTGACGGGGCTGATGCGCGGCAGGCCGACGTTCCCGCCGTCCTCCGCGGTGGCCTTCGCGGCGGCCACGGCGGTCTCCTGGTCGGAGTACGTCCGCAGGTCGAAGTAGTCGATCCAGCGGACGGCCGCGGCCTTCTGCTCCTCGGAGGTCTTCGGGCTGACGATCTCGACGGAGCCCCCGGTGAGCACCTCGCCGGTGTTCCCGGGGCCGCGGGGCACCGGCGCCAGGCCGATGCTCTCCCGCGGCATGCCGTAGTTGGAGACGGCGGCACCGTACGAGGCGGACGGCACGGACATGAACATGGCGACCTTGCCGGCCGCGAAGTCCTTGGCGATGTCCGTCATGTTGTACAGGAAGCTGGACCCCATGGAACCGTCCTCCCAGCGCATCTGCTGGAGGTACCGCAGGGCCTGCCGGGTGGCGTCGTCGTCGAAGGTCGCCTTCGTGCCCTGCTCGTCCTCGATCGACCCGCCCATGCTGTACGTCTGGGCGGTGAGCATCCAGCCGCCGTTGTTCTCCGTCGTCATCTGCGCGTAGCCGGCGACCCCGGTCGCCTGCGAGATCCGCTTCGCCGCCTCCCGGACCTCCTCCCACGTCGTGGGCGGGGTGTCGGGGTCCAGGCCCGCCTGCACGAACAGGTCGCGGTTGTAGAACAACCCAATCGCGTAGGGCAGGACGGGCACGCCGAACTGACGGCCCCCGGAGTCCTGCGCGACCTTCGCGGTCTGCGGGTTGAGGGTGTCGGCGAAGTCCGCCTCCTCCAGCGCGTCGGTGATGTCCGCCACCTGCCGGCGCTGGATGAGCGACTGGATCTCGGTGAACGGCACCTTGAGGACGTCGGGGAGGGTGTTGCCGGCGACGTTGGCCTGGAAGGTCTGCGCGTCCCACACCGTCTCGACGGGCTGGACGTCGATGTCGGGGTTGGCCTTCTCGAACGCCGCCACCCGCTTGTCGAACGTCGCGCGTGCCGCGGCCTGGTCGGCGCTGGGGTAGTCGCCGACCTCGAGGGCGACCGGCCCGGCCGCGTCGGCCGTCTCCGACCCGGAGGACGAGCACGCGGGCAGGGCGAGGACGGTCGCGGCGGCGGTGGCGCCGAGCAGGAGCAGGGGTGAGCGCTTGAAGATCATCGTTGATTCTCCTGGTGGGTGGTGGGCCTCGGGGTCGTGCGTCGGGGGTGCGCGGCGGGCACCCCCGGGTCAGGCGGAGAGGGCGACGCGGTCCTCGACGAGCTCGTGCTCCAGCGGCAGGCCGCGGGCGAAGCGGGAGACCTCGCCGGCCACGAGCGCCCCCAGGCGTGCCTCCTCGCTGCCGAGGCTGCCGGCGATGTGCGGGGTGAGGAAGGTGTTCGGCAGCCCGAGGAGCGGGTGCCCGGTGGGGAGCGGTTCGGGGTCGGTGACGTCGAGCAGGGCGAAGAGGTCGGGGCGGTCGGCGAGCACGGCGCTCAGGACGTCGTGGTCGAGGAGGCCACCGCGGGCGGTGTTGATGAGGGTGGCGCTGTCGGGGAGGGCCGAGAGCAGGTCCCGGCCGACCATGCCGCGGGTTCCCTCGGTGAGCGGGGCGTGCAGCGTGAGGACGTCCGCGCGGGCGAACGCGTCGGCGAGGTCGACCCGCTCGACGCCGAGCGCGGCGCACTCCTCGTCGCCGACGAAGGGGTCGAAGGCGATGACGCGGACGTCGAGCGCGGCGAGCCGCTCGGCGACGCGCCGGCCGATCGCGCCCAGGCCGACCAGGGAGACGGTCGCGCCGTCGAGCCCGCGGACCCCGGTGCGCTCGGGGGTGCGGGCCGTGCCGCGCGCGGCGGCGGCCAGCCGCCACGCGTTCTTCAGGGAGAGGTGGATCTGCGCGACCGTGAAGTCGGCGACCGAGACGGCGTTGGCGTCCGCGGCGTTGCACACGCGCAGACCGCGCGCCCACACCTCCTCGCCGACGATGCCGCGCACCGTGCCCGCGGCGTGCGCGACCAGTTCGAGCGCTGGGAAGCGGTCGAGGACCGAGGCGTCCAGGGGCGGGGTCCCCCACCCGGTGATGAGCACCCGGGCCCTCGAGGCCTCGTCCCGCGATCCGGCGAGCGGGAGCAGCGCGTCGCGATCGAGGTCGATCAGCGCGGCGTGCTCGGCGATGGTGGAGCGCGCCCGTGCGTCGAGCACCGAGGTGCGCCACTGGGGCCCGATGATGCTCGCCACGACCAGCGGGGCGGCCTGTGCGGTGGTCTTCAAGACACCTCCTCGTGTCGGGCGGTCGTCGCCGGAACCACTATTCGATCGACTCGATCAGCGGGTCAATCCGACGGCGTGAAACGATCGGAAGTGATCGGACGCAGGTGGAAGGGCTGCTCCCCGGACGTTCTCGCTCTCCCTCGGCGCCCGCCGGCCCGGTCGAGGACCGGACGATCGGAACCGATCTGCCGGAGTAGGGTTCTGCGCCACCGGACCCGGAGGAGTCGCCGTGATCGCCGCCGAACGCCGAGAAGCCGTCCTGCGTGAGCTGCGGCTGCGCGGCTCGCTGTCCGTCGCCGAGTTCGCCGGGCGCTTGGCCGTGTCCCCGATCACGCTGCGGCGCGACCTCGCCGAGCTGGAGCGGGCCGGCCGTCTCACCCGCGTGCACGGCGGGGCGACCGCGCTCCAGCAGGTTCCCCCCGGCCCCGTCGCGTTCGAGCGGAGCGCGCAGCAGCTCGCCGCGACGTTCGGTCTGGCACCGCGCGACGCCGGCGACTCCTCCGCCGTCGCGACGATCGGGATGGTCGTCCCCACCCGCAGCTACTACTACGCCTCGATCATCGAGGGCGCCCAGAGCGCCGCCTGGCTCGCGGGAGTGCGCCTCACCCTGGCGATCTCCGACTACAACGAGGCCGAGGAACGCCGCGTCTTCGAGCGGATGCTCCACCTGGGCCTCGACGGGGTCCTCATCACCCCCAGCCGTTCCGAGCTGGGAGCCAGTCCCCTGCGGGAACTGGTCGAGACGTCCACGGTCCCCGTGACGGTGCTCGAGCGCGTGTGGGAGTTCCCCACGCGCGGTCGCGCCGTCGACTCCGTCCGCTCGGACCACCGCTACGGCGGGGAACTCGGAGCGCGTCACCTCGTCGAACTCGGCCACCGCCGCATCGGCCTGTGGACGTTCGCCAACCCCCACGTCGGGGAGATCAGCGCGGGGTTCCGCGCCGCCGCCGACGCAGCGGGTTGCCACGTGCACACCCCCTCCTTCGACTTCGGGCACCCGGAGTGGAACTCCCTGGACCCCATGCAGAACGTTCGCCGCTACGTCGACGAGGCGGTCGGCGCGGGCGTGACGGCGCTCGTCGTCCACCCGGACGAACTGGCGCTGCAGGTGGTGCAGGCCGCGCTCGACCGGGGCGTCGACGTGCCGTCCGGGCTGTCGGTCGTCGCCTACGACGACGAGGTCGCCAGCCTCGCCGAGCGGCCGATGACCGCCGTCTCACCCCCGAAGCGGGCCATCGGGTTCGCCGCGATCGACGCGTGCCTGCGGGCGATCGCACACGTCCCCTCGTCCGTCGAGGACTTCCCGGCGCAGCGCATCCGGTTGCTGCCGACCCTGCGGGTGCGGGAGACGTCGGGGCCGCCGGGCGGACGGGGACCGCAGTGACCGGTTTCGACCGTTTCGCGGACCACGGTTGCCCGGGAGCGTTGCCGCGCAGTGGAGTACGGGCGTGAACCCCTCGCCGCCCCCGCTGCTCGACCGACTCCGCGACCGCGAGGACCGGACGCTGTCGCCGTTCACGGGGTGGACCCGCGAGTCCTGGGCGCTGCTCGCCGACGAACTTCTCCTGGCCGCGCGGACGCACGCGTCGCCCTCGCACGCCGGCATCCGGTTCCCCGGCCCCGTCGGGGGCTACGGCGACGACGTCGACGCGCTGGAGGGTTTCGCGCGCACGTTCCTGGCCGCGGGTTTCCGCGTGACCGGCGAGGACGGCGCCGACCCGAACGGCTACCTGGAGTGGTACGGGCGGGGCCTCGCCGCCGGGGTCGACCCGCGCTCGCCCGAACGCTGGCCCCGGCTGGACGAGCACCACCAGGCCCGCGTGGAGGCGGCCTCGATCGCCCTCGTGCTGACGATGACCGGACCGTGGCTGTGGGACCGGCTGCCCGCCCGCACCCGGGAGCAGACCGTCGACTACCTCTCCGCCGCGATCGGCGCCCGGTACCCGCCGATCAACTGGCTGTGGTTCCAGGTCGTCGTCGAGCAGTTCCTCGCCTCCGTCGGGGTCGACGTCCCCCGCGACGAGCTCGCCGGTTTGCTCGCCCGCACGGACGCCTTCGAGCGCGAGGACGGCTGGTGCTCCGACGGCGCGAGGCGCGCGTACGACCACTACGCCGGCTGGGCCCTGCAGTTCTACCCGCTGCTGTGGAGCGAGCTGTTCCCCGACGAACCCCTCGCCGCGCAGCGGCGCGAGCGCTACGTCGCCCGGGCGGGCGCGTACCTGCACGACGCCGTGCGGCTCGTCGGCGCGGACGGTTCACCGCTCGTGCAGGGACGCAGCCTCGCGTACCGGTTCGCGGCAGCCGCCCCGTTCTGGGCGGGTGCGCGGGCCGGGGTCGAGGCCCCCGCACCGGGCACGCTGCGCCGGGCCGCCTCCGGCGTCGCCCGGCACTTCGCCGAGCACGGGGCACCGAACGCCCACGGGCTCCTGAGCACGGGGTGGCACGGCCCCTGGCCGCCCCTGGCGCAGCGGTACTCCGGACCCGGGTCGCCGTACTGGGCCGCCAAGGGCCTGCTCGGGCTGAGCCTGCCGCCCGGGCACCCGGTGTGGACGGCGCGCGAGGGGCCGCTGCCCGTCGAGGAGGACGACCAGGACCTCGTGGTCCGCGCCCCGGGGTGGCTGGTGACCGGCCTGCGGCGCGACGGCGTCGTCCGTGTCGTCAACCACGGCACCGACCACGCCGTCGCGGGCGACGTGCTGCCCGAGGGCCCGCTGTACTCGCGGTTGGGCTACTCGACCGCGACCAGCCCCGTCCTCCTGCCCGCCGACGGGGCGCTCGACCAGTCCGTCGTCCTGGTCGACGCGCAAGGACGCACGAGCGCCCGCACCGGCTTCGAGCGCCTCGCCGCCCGCACGCTGCCCAGCGGCACCCTGCTGGGCGCCTCGCGGTGGCGGGCGCACGTCGTCCGCACCGCTCCCGGGACCGCCGACCACGGTTTCCCCCGCGCGGGCGAGGTCGTCCACCGCGGGCCCCTCCTCGAGGTCGTCTCGCTGGTGCGCCGCGGCTGGGAGGTGCGCCTGCTGCGCCTGCCCGACGGGGCGGGCGGAGCGATCCTGCGCACCTCCGGGTGGGCGGTCGCGGACGCGACGGGCGCCCGCCCGGGACCCGCCACGCGGCTCGTCGACCTCGCGGGGCTGCAGGACGCGGGTGAGGAGACCGCCGCCGGCGCCTCCCCGCTCGCGCCGCAGGTGCGGGTCCCCTGGCTCGCGGTACCCGGGGAACCGGTGCCGGGCCGCTGGTACGCGGCCGCCGTCGCGCTCGGCGACCCCGGCGCCGCCCCGCACCTCGTCGCGGGCGGGACGGACGCGGACGAGGAGGTCCCGTGGTCCGTCGCGTGGGGTGACGGGACGGTGGACGCGGTCGACCTGCGGGCCGTCCTCAGCCCCGGCGGATCGTCGTGACGACCGCCCCGGTCGCGCGGGGCCCGGCCGGGCGCGCCGTGAGCCGGACCAGCGAGCCGCCCCACACCGCGCGCAGCTGGGGGTCGTCGAGCTCGACCGTCTCCAGGTCGACGACCACCTCGGCGTCCGCCCCCGCGTCGTGGAAGGTGATGGTGAGCGGGGTCGCGTCCTCGCCCTCGGGGGCGCGCGCGAGAACCCGCGCCCCGTCGACCCCCTCGACCCCCTCGACCCCGGCGAGCAGCAGGTGCAGCGACGGCCGCAGCGGCCGCGACGAGGACCACGTGTCCTGCACGACCACGGCGTGCGCGGTCCGGTCCAGCGCGGCCGTGCGGCGCCAGCTGCGCAGGTCCCCCGGGGGGTACGCGCCGGCCAGCTCCATCGACAGCGCGGTCCGCCCGGCCGCCTCGAGGAGTTCCACGTCGCTCGCCGCCGATCCCGCGCCGCAGGGCTGCTCCCGCCCGTCGGGCGTGGGTGTGCTGTGGAACACCGACCGCGTGAACCACGCCTCGTACCGCCGGGGGCCGAAGCTGTCGCGCGTGTAGGTGCCGGTGCCGGCGTCGACGACGACCGGTACGCCGTCCGACGCGACGATGAACGATCCGACGTCGTTGTGGTTGTGCGGTTCGCCGTTGTGCCCGCCCTTGACCACCAGCGCCAGTCCCTCCGCCGTGCCCCCACGCTCCCTCGTCGCCAGCAGCTGCAGCCGGTCCAGGTACTGCGTGCGGGGGAAGGCGCCGCCCGCCTCGCGCGCCCCGGCCCACGTCCCGTCGGCCAGCACGCCCAGCGCCCGCGTCAGGGGCACCGGCAGCACCAGGAGCGGTCCGTCGCCGCGCAGGGACCGGGCGTGCCGCGCCACGTCGTCGTCGCCGACGTACCGCGCGAAGCGGTGCAGCAGACCGGCGGGGTTCTGGTCCTTGACGGTGCCGCTGTCCGCGCGCGGGGCCCGCGCACCGCCGTCGCCGACGTTGGCGCTCCAGGGACCGCCGAGGTGGACCACGAGGGGGTAGCGGGCGAGGCGGGCCAGGAGGGGATCGGCTGCGGTGACCTCGCGGGCGGACGCGTCGAAGGCCGTGAGCAGTTCCAGCGCCTCGAAGTAGCGGCCGGCCGACTGCCACCAGTACATGACCCCCTCCGCGCAGCCGCCGTCCTCGGGAACCCCGTCGCGGTAGGCGAGCAGGCTGGCGTGCGCGGTCCGGGTGATCCGTTCCCACCGCCGGGGACCGAGGTCCTCCACGAGCGCGGTGGCGAGCACGTTCGAGACGATCCACGGGTTCCAGTTGCTGGGTATCCCGAACCAGTGGTGCTCGCGCGCGTGTTCCTCGAACGGCACGAGGACCCGCTCGTCGACCTCGCGGGAGACCCGCTGGAAGAGGTCGGCGAGCGCCGGGTCGTCCTGCGCCCGCTCACGGTGCAGCGCGGCGAGCCAGCTGAGGGTCGCCGCGGTCTCCGCGGCGAACAGGTCCAGCGTCGGGTCGGTGGGGTCGGGCAGGGCGCGCGCCTCGCGTTGCGCTGCGGGGTGGTGGGTCGAGTTGTCGTGGGCGGGCACGCACCAGCTCGACTCCTCAAGGACCGACCAGGCGCCGTCGACGAGCGGGTCGAGCCACGGGCCGCCGGGTTCCAGGGCGAGCGCGAGGGCCAGGGCCGTGAGCCGGCGACGCCGCGTGAAGTACCCGTCCTCGTACGCCCGCCGGTCACCTCCCCGGGCGAAGGCCAGCCACCCGCCGGCGGTGAGCACCGGCCAGGGCGACGCGGCGGCCTCCCGTGCCGCACCGAGGACCTCCGCGGCGGTAGCCGGGTCGATCCGATCCCACGCGCCGCGTTCGTGCGCGCGCGGGAACGGGGTCCAGCCGGGACGCCCGGCGCGCGCCGCAGCGAAGGCTGCGGGGTCGATGGCGCCGAGGGCCTCGGCCGCGGGAGTTCGAGCGCCGGTCTTCGTGTCCACCCGGGGGACGGTAACGGCACTGGCTGCGGGTACGGCCTCCCCCGGGCGCTAACGATCGCAAACGATCGGGCGCCGGTCGTCCGCTCCGTCCACCGCGCCCGGGGACGGTTCCCCCCGAACCCTCCCGCGATCGGCTGCTGCCGGCCCGGGTGCGGCACGACCGGCGTTTCGGCGCGACTCGCGAGGAGTTCCCGGGGCAGCGGCGCCTGCGGGTGATCCCCTCCGGACCCGTTGCCGCGGAAGGGCTGCGCCGAGGACGATCAGTCCGCTCACCTCGACCCGCAGGTGGGCGAACCAGGTCAGCGCAGGAGGTCGCGGTGGGCGCGCACCTGGTCCGGGTGCTCGTTCTGCCGGGCGGCCCACCCGGCGAACCCCCGGCAGGGCGCAGGAGCGGAGGCCGAGGCGAGACCCGTGTTCCAGCGGGAGGCACCCGGGAGGTCGCGCAGGGACCACGGTCACGGGGACGCCTCGTCACGACCAGGGCATCAGCGGGTGAGCCGACGACGATCGCGCCCGACCCACCCGGCGGAGCGGTGACCCCGCAGCCCCTGCTGCTCCACGCCACGGTCCGCGGCGACACCCGACGCCGGGTGCCCGGGCGAGCGGGGGCGGGGACCAGGTGGTCGTGCCGGTGGCCGCGCTGTCGCGTCGATGCGGTGGCGCACCGGCCAGGGGCGGTTGTCACCCCGCGCACCGGCGAGGAGGATCAGCAGCGTGAGCCTGGAAACCTGGTGGTCCCACGTGCAGCAGGACACCCGCGACTGGCTGCTCGCCCACAACGGTGAGGCGCTGAGCCCCGCCGTCGTGCAGGACGTCGAACGGGTGGCCGGTCCGCTCCCCGCGCAGGCGTGGTGGCTCGACCGGACGGAACCCGACGGCCTGCACCTGTCCGACGCAGCGGTCGACTGGGTCGAGGAGGTGGCCAACGGGGAGGTTCCCCGGCCACCTTCGAGCGCGTCCTGACACCCAGGCGACCGACCGCGCACCGACCGCGCCGGCCGCTCGGGACGCGGAGCGGGACGCTCGCCCGCCGAGGTCACCCGACGCCCGGGCCCCCGGCGCCCGAGTGGCGCACCACGGCGACCACCGGGCACCAGCGACGGAACTTCCTTGACGACCAGCGACTTAGGATCCTGAGTTGCTGGTCGTGGACCTCGCTCACGAACTGCACGACCTGGTCCGGACCCTCGACCGGCACGCCGAGCGCGCTGCCCCCGCACGGGCTCAGCTACCACCGGTACGTGGCGCTCGTCATCACCTCCGAGCACCCCGGGATCACCGGCCGCCGGCTCGCCGGCGCCCTCGGGATCTCCGAGCCGTCCACCAGCGCGCTCGTGCGTCAGCTGATGTCGGCCGGCCTGCTGCGCGACGTGGCCGCGCCCGGGACCGGCAACGTGCGCCGGCTCGAACCCACCGAACTCGGCGAGACCACGAAGCGGCGGTGCACCGACCTCCTCGGCGGGGCCCTCGAGCGGAGCGCCTTGCGCATCGGCCTCGACGCCGCCGCGCTGGCCGCCACGGTCCGCGCCCTGCACGACGAGGTCCGCCGCCCCGCCACCGACGATCCCGCCCCCGCCCCCACCCCCGAGGAGTCCCCGTGATCCCCGCAGCCGTCGTCGCCGCCCCCACCGCCGTCCTGATGCTCACCCGCCTCGGCCTGCTGGCCGCCCTGCACGTCGTGCCCAGCGACTACTCCCCCGTGCGTCACGCCGTCAGCGACTACGCCGTCGGCCGCACCCGCCGGCTCGCCACGGCCATGACGTGGACCGCCGCGGCCGCCTGGGCCGGGCTCGCCGCGACCGTCGCGATCGCGCTGCCCACCTGGGAGCACCAGAGGTCCACGACGACGTGGCTGCTGGTCCTCGCGGTCCTCTTCGCCGCCCTGCCCCACCTGCCCACCGACCTGGAGGGCGCGCGCCGGACGCGGGTGGGGACGCTGCACCTCGTCGTGGCCGTCGCCTGGTTCGCGATCAGCTACTCGCTCACCGGAACCTTCGCCGACCTGTTCGAGGGCACCACCCTCGGCGACGCCCTGCGGGTGCTGCACCTGGTGGCGGCGGTCTCCCTGACCTGCCTGGTGGTCGCCCTGGTCGTCCCCCACCTGCGGCGGCGCGCCTTCGGCCTCAGCGAACGCGTGTTCCTCGTCGCCATCGCGGTGTCGTACCTGCTCGTGACGATCGGCGTGACGACGAGCCTGCCCGGGCGCTGACCCGCCGGACGCGTCCGTCAGTGGCTGCGCCGGCCGCGCCGCGACTGCAGCACCGGGGGCAGCAGCCGGTCGGCGACCACGCCCGTCGCCACCGAGAACACCGTCTTGTGCAGCACGTCGACGGCCAGTTCCGCGGCCGGCCAGGTCGACGGCGGCGCACCGACGCCGGTGGCGTTCTCGACGGTCTGGTCGAACCCGAGGCGCACCACGGTGTGCCAGGCGTTGGCGTGCGCCCCGCGGATGCCGGTGGCCGCCCACACCCCGCGCAGCGCCCCGAGGGTGGCCGCCGTCCCGTAGTGCATGACGTGGTTCCAGACCACCGGGGTCGCCGCGTCGCCCGGGTCCCGGCCCAGCAGCGCCAGCAGGGCCCGCGCTGGGACGTGGGAGTCGCGGCGGTGCGTCACGGCCTGCTCCAGCTTCTCCCCCACGCTCATGACGGCCCCGCCGGCCAGTCCGGCCACGGCTCCCGCCCCGGCCGCCCGCAGGACCGCGGCGGGCCGGGAGCGGCGGTGCGCGCCGGAGGGTTCCCTGGAGTTCATCGTGGTCCACCGATCTCCGGGGCGTCCCGGTGTCGTCGTCGTGGGCCCACCGTGCCCGCAGGTGGGCGCGGCCACCACCCCGGACCGGGCACCGGGGTCCGGCGGCGCACCGGCGTGGCGCCGGGTTGCGCTGGCAGGCCCGCCCGTCCTGACGCACAGTGGCCACTCGGGGTCGAGCCACCGGCCCACAGGTCGACGGCGGCTCCCGGGCCGCGGCGGGGAGGCGGCACGTGCGGGCGATGGTGTACCGGGGGCCCTACCGGATCAGGGTAGAGGAGAAGGCCCCGCCCAGGATCGAGCACCCCAACGACGCGATCGTGCGGGTGACGCTCGCGGCGATCTGCGGTTCGGACCTGCACCTGTACCACGGGCTGATGCCGGACACCCGCGTCGGGACGACGTTCGGCCACGAGTTCATCGGCGTCGTCGACAGCGTCGGTCCCTCGGTCCGGAACCTGGAACCCGGTGACCGGGTCATGGTGCCGTTCAACATCTCCTGCGGGTCGTGCTTCTACTGCGCCCGCGGGATGCTCGCCAACTGCCACAACGTGAACCCCAACGCCACCGCCGTCGGCGGGATCTACGGCTACTCGCACACCACCGGCGGCTACGACGGCGGCCAGGCCGAGTACGTGCGGGTGCCGTTCGCCGACGTCGGGCCGGTCGTGATCCCGGAGTGGATGCACGAGGAGGACGCGGTGCTGCTCACCGACGCCACCGCCACCGGGTACTTCGGGGCGCAGCTCGGGGACATCCGCGAGGGCGACGTGGTCGTCGTCTTCGGCGCCGGCCCGGTCGGGCTGGTCGCGGCGGCCTCGGCGTGGCTCATGGGCGCCGGCCGGGTGATCGTGGTCGACCACCTCGACTACCGGCTGGAGAAGGCGAAGACGTTCGCGCACGCCGAGACCGTGAACTTCGCCGAGCACGACGACGTCGTCGTCCACCTCAAGCGGATCACCGACCACCTCGGCGCCGACGTCGCGATCGACTGCGTGGGCGCCGAAGCCGACGGGAACTTCCTGCAGCACGTCGCCGGGGCCAAGCTGAAGCTGCAGGGCGGTTCACCGGTCGCGCTGAACTGGGCGATCGACGCGGTCCGCAAGGGGGCGACGATCTCGGTGATGGGCGCCTACGGCCCGGTGCCGAACGCGGTGAAGTTCGGCGACGCCATGAACAAGGGCCTGACGCTGCGCATGAACCAGTGCCCGGTGAAACGGCAGTGGCCGCGGCTGTTCGAGCACCTGCGCAACGGCTACCTGCGCCCGCGCGACCTGGTGACCCACCGCATCCCGCTGGAGCACGTCGCCGAGGGGTACCACCTGTTCTCCTCCAAGCTCGACGGCTGCATCAAACCCCTCGTCGTCCCCACCGCTGCCTGAGGAGCCCACCATGGCGTACTGGCCGCAGAAACCCCCGCTGCCGGAGACCGTCGAGGAGTTGCGCGCCCGCATCCCCGGCTGGGGCGTGGACCTGGACCCGAAGGACCGTCCCGCCGTCCCGCAGGAGGTGTTCGACCCGGAGGCGTACGGCGCGCACTGGGAGTTCCCCGACCGCCAGCCCGAGCGGTACGGCCCGCGGGAACGGTCCGTCGAGCACGCGTTCCTGCCGCCGGTGTTCGGCACCAGCGCCCCGCTGCACGGGGTGTCCGGCCGGATCCGCCGCCTGGCCTACGACCGCTTCAGCGAGGGCCGCAACGCGCACTGGCTGCTGCTCATCGCCGCCGACCGCGTCGACGCGTTCGAGGGCCTGCTGACCTCCGCCGCCCGCGGCCGCCCGGACGACCCGGTCACCGAGACCGGCGTCCGCGCCGAGGCGACCGGCCACCCGGTCGGCTCCCGCGCCGGGCGCGTCGACACCCACCACCAGTGGATCGACCCGCTCGTCGTCGGGGGGCCGTGGGTGGCCGCCGCGGCCGGGATCGCCGTGGGCGTCACCGCCGTCGTGCGGCGCGCGAGCCGGAACCGGTAGCCCCGGGACGGGACCCCGGGCTCCCCCGCGAGCGACCGGCAGCCTCGGCGACGGTCGGTGCGTCCCCGTCGTCGCCTTCCACCGCGACCGGCCGCAGGGCCGTCCGGGGGACCGCGGGCGCCCCGGGCGGCCACCCGGCTCAAGGGACCCGGGCACGGCACCGAGAGTCGGGGACGGGGACGGACGGTCCGCACCCGTCGCCGAACCGCGGAGTCGTCGTGAAACGGATCCTGTCGAGCACCGCCGGTGCCCTGCTGGTCGCCGTCGTCGGTGCCGGCACCGTGACGGGGTCCCTGCTGGCCCGCGCGGACGCCGTCCAGCGCAGCTCGGCCGCCGAGGCCCGCACCGCCGCCCTCCGGCTCGCCGGGGTCCGCCTCGACCTGTGCACCGGCGTGACCGAGCTGGCGATCGCCCGCGTCCGGGAGGGCGGCGAGGGCGGCGGGCAGCTCGACCACGACGCCGTGCAGGCCCGGTGGGAGACCACCTACCGGACGAGCGCGGCCACCCTCGACCACCTGCGCGGCGGACCGGCCGGCGCGGACGCGGAACGGGCCCGCACGGCGCTGACCGAGCTCGGCGTCGAGGGCCCCGACGACGTCGGGAGCTTCCTGTCGGACTACGCGAACGCCGTCCTGGACGTCTGCCTGGGCGCGCAGTCCGTGGGGGGCCGCGCGGTCGACCCGCTCGAGGCCGCGCTGTCACCGCTCGACGAGCTCATCGCCTCGATCGGGTACCAGCAGGTGGACTTCGCCGCCGCCGAGGCCGCCCTCGGCATCGGCGTCCACGCCGGCGACCTGACCGCCTGGCTCCGGTCCCAGGGGTACGCGGTCGCCGGGCAGCCCCTGGTGGGCAGCGCGGTCGAGCCCCGCGTCGTGCCCGCGCCGGCAGCGGGCGCACCCGGGGAACCGGACCTCTCGGAGGACCTGACCGACCTGCGCCGGCAGGAACCGGCGGTCGCCCGCGAGGTGCTGGCGCTCGCCGCCGGCCCGGACGGCACCGCGCAGGAGTCGGCCTCCCGGTGGACCGGCGCGGTCCTGGGCGCGGACGAGCGGTCGAGCCGGCCCGTCGCCCCCGGCGACCTCGCCGTGAGCGGTGCCCGGCTGGCCGAAGCCCTGCACCGCAGCGCCTCGACCGGTGTCGCCGACCGCGTGACCCGCCTGAGCCGGGAGCAGGACGCGACGACGCGCCAGGCCTGGCTGTGGCTCGCCGTCGCGGTCGTCGCCGGCGCGGGGACGCTCGGCGTCCTGGTGCGGGTCGTGCACGTCCGGCGCCACCAGGAGCGGCTGCTGCGCGCGGTGGCGGGCACCGACCCCTTGACGGGCCTGGCCAACCGCCGCGCCCTGGACGACCACGTCGCACCCCGCTTCGCCGACCGGGAGACGGGGACCCACGCGGTCCTCGTCCTGGACCTCGACGGTTTCAAACCCGTCAACGACACCTACGGGCACGCCGTGGGCGACGAGGTGCTGCGGGCCGTGGCCAAGCGCGGCCGGGGCGTGCTGCGCACGCAGGACGTCCTGGCCCGCACGGGCGGGGACGAGTTCGTCGTCGTGCTGCTGGACCTGTCGCCGCACGAGGCCGCGGAGGTCGCGTCCCGCGTCGCGGCGGACCTCGAACGCGCCCTCGCGGGACCCCTGCACCTGGGGTCGCTGACCGTCCGCGTCGGGGTGAGCGTCGGCTGGGCGCTGCGCGAGGGGCGGGGCGACCTGTCCGGGACCATCGCGATGGCCGACCGCGCGCTGTACGACGTGAAGCGCTCGCGCCCGGACCGGGCCGCGCGACCGCGCGACTGACCGCCCTCGGGGGCGGCGCTCAGCGTCCGGCGGTGAGCACCTCGACCGACGGCGTCGTCAGCCCCTCCGCCCGCGCCCAGGCCACCGCCTGCGCGGCCGGCAGCGGCCGGGCGAAGAAGAAGCCCTGGAGCTCGTCGCAGCCGAGGGCGCACAGCCGGTCGGCCGCCGCGACGGTCTCGACGCCCTCGGCGACCACGACCAGCCCGAGCCGGTGCGCGAGCGCGATGAGGGCCGAGACGATGGCGTCGTCCTGGGGGTGGGTGACGAGCTCGGCGACGAACTGCCGGTCGATCTTCAGCTCGTGGACGGCCAGGCCCCGCAGGTGGACGAGGCTGGTGGACCCGGCCCCGAAGTCGTCGACGGCGATGCGGACGCCGCGCTCGCGCAGCTTCGCGACCGTCGCGCGGGCCCCGGCCGGGTCCTGGACGATGGCGGTCTCGGTGATCTCCAGGACCAGGTCGGCGGGGTCCCAGCGGGTCAGGGCGAGGGCTTCCTCGACGATCCCGAGCAGGCCCGGGTCCAGGCTGACGGCGGAGACGTTGACGGCCATCGTCGTGTGCAGGCCCGCGGTCCGCCACGCGGCGGCCTGCCGCAGCGCGCTGAGGAGCACCCAGCGGGTCAGGGCGTGGATGAGGTGGGTGCGTTCGACGACGGGCAGGAAGTCGGCCGGCTGCAGCAGCCCGCGGGTGGGGTGCTGCCAGCGGACCAGCGCCTCGAACCCCAGCAGCCGGGCGCCGTCGCCGGAGACCTTCGGCTGGTAGTGCAGGACGAGCTGGTCCTGCTCCATCGCGGTGCGCAGCTGCCCGAGCAGTTCCAGCCCGCCGGCCGAGTGCGGGTCGCTGGCTGCGTCGTAGCGCAGCACTCCGGCGCGCGAGCGCTTCGCCGCGTACATCGCGACGTCGGCGCGCTGGAGCAGTTCACCCAGGGTGTGCCCGTCGGGGCCGGCCACGGCGATGCCGATGCTGCCCTGCACGTCCAGCGGGACGACACCGGCGTGGAAACCCCCGATGCTCAGGCCCGCGAGGACCCGTTTCGCGGCGACCTCCAGCTCGGCGTCGGAGCCGGGTTCGGCGACGAGGACGGCGAACTCGTCACCGCCGAGGCGCGTGACGACGGCGGCGTCCCCGGCGGTGGCGCGCAGGACGCCGGCGACCTGCACGAGCACGTCGTCGCCCGCGGCGTGCCCGAGGGTGTCGTTGACGTCCTTGAACCCGTCGAGGTCGAGCAGCAGCAGCCCGGGGCGCCCGCCGCGGGCCAGGAGGGGCTCGGCGAGCTCGTGCAGGGCCCGCCGGTTGCCCAGCCCGGTCAGCGGGTCGGTGCGGGCCAGGTCGTGCAGGACGCGGTCGCGCTGGCGGACCAGCGCGACCAGGGCGACGGCGGCGACCAGGGTCACCAGGACGACGGTGGCCCAGGCGGTGGTGGCGGCGGTCACACCGCCCCATCGGCACGCAGCGTCACCAGCTGAACCGGCGGGTTCAGCCGATCGGCGGAACGCTCCAGCGCAGCAGCACCGGACGGCCGTGCTCGTGGCCCAGTTCGCCCCACGTCCCGGCCTCCAGGGCGAACAGCGCCCCGGCCGTGGGCGACAACCCGAGCCAGGTCGCGAGCAGGACCCGCAGGAAGTGCCCGTGGGCGACGAGGACGACGTCGGCGTCGCGGCCGGAGGCGGTCACCAGCGCCTGCGCGCGCCCGAGGACGAGCCGGGCCCGCTGGGCGACCTGCTGCACCGTCTCCCCCGGGGTGTCGCCGGGCACGACGCCGTCGTGCCACACGGAGAACGGCCGGCCGAGCTCGACGGCGATCTCCGGGGTGGTCCGGCCCTCGTAGCCGCCGTAGTCCCACTCCACGAGGTCCTCGTCGGTCCGCAGGTCCCGCAGCCCGGCCAGCTCGGCGGTGCGGCGGGCCCGCTGCCGGGGGCTGACGAGCACGGCGGCCACGTCGCGGCCGGCGAAGACGGGGGCGAGGGCACGGGCCTGGGCCTCGCCCTCGGCGGTGAGCGGGACGTCGGTGCTGCCGGTGTGCTGGCCCGACAGGCTCCAGGCGGTCTGTCCGTGGCGGACGACGAGGATCGACACCGCGCGAGGCTACCTCCCGAACCTGTGGGGGCCCGGGCGGCCGGACCGGCACCCCCACCGACCGGCGGCGGGGGCCGTGGTGACAATGTGCCCCGTGGATCCCTTCGCCGACGTGCTGACCGCCAACGCCGAGTACGCCAAGACCTTCGTCGACGACGGCCGCCCCGGGATCGCCGGGGTGGGTCTGGCCGTCATCACCTGCATGGACTCGCGCATCTCCCCGCTCGACATGCTCGGGCTGGTCAAGGGGGACGCGAAGATCCTGCGCAACGCCGGGGCCCGCGTCACCGACGACACCCTGCGCACCCTCGTCCTGGCGCACTACCTGCTGGGGGTGGAGCGCGTGCTGCTGCTCGCGCACACCGACTGCGGCATGACGAAGAACACCGACTCCGACGTGCACGCGAAGGTGCTGGCGCAGGGCGTGGACTCGCGCAGCATCGACTTCCGCACGATCGCCGACCAGCGCACGACCCTCGTCCACGACGTGCAGCGCATCCGGTCCTGGCCGTTCCTGCCGCCGGCGATGCCGGTCGCGGGCGGCATCTACGACGTGCGCACCGGCGCGATCGAGATGGTCGTGGGCGCCGACGCCACCGCCGAGGCGCTGCCGGGCGCCTGAGCCGTGCCGACCGCGGACGAGCTGCTCGGCGACGCCGTCGCCGCCGAGCTGCTCGACGCCCTGCAGGCCGCCGACCGCGGCAACCCGTTCGCCGCGACCCGCGCCGCGGTCGCCCGCCTGCGGGGGCAGCCCCTGGGGGACCGGGCGCGGTCGCTGGCGGCGGGTCTGGTCGCGGACACCGGTCACGACCACGCGCGGCTGGCGCGGGTCGTCCGCGCCGCCTACGAGGACCCGGCGCTGGCGGGCTGGCACGTGTGGCCGGTCACGCACGCGCTGGCCACCACGGGCGTGCAGGACCCCGACCCCCGGGCCTTCGACGACGCCCTGGACCTGATGGCCCACCTGACGCCGCGGCTGACGTCGGAGTTCGCGCTGCGGCTGCTGCTGCGGCACGACACCGCCCGCGTCCTGGAACGCGCGCGGCGCTGGACGGGGCACGAGGACGAGCACGTGCGCCGGCTGGCCTCCGAGGGCACCCGGCCGCGGCTGCCGTGGGGTCTGGGCGTCCCGGTGCTGACCGCGGACCCGCAGCTGACCCGCCCGCTGCTGGACGCCCTGCACGACGACGCCTCGGAGCACGTGCGCCGCTCGGTCGCCAACCACCTGAACGACCACGGCCGCCTGCACCCCGGGTTCGCGGTCGAGGTCGCCGGCGGCTGGCTGGCGTCGGCGCACGGGCCCCGGACGGTGCGGCACGCGCTGCGGGGGCTGGTGAAGAAGGGCCACCCGGGCGCCCTGGAGCTGCTGGGGTTCGGCGCGGTGCGGGTGCGGACGTCCCCGCTGGAGGTCACCCCGCGGGTCGTCGCGATCGGTGGGGACGTCACCTTCCGCGCCACGCTGGAGAACCTGGACGCGCGACCGGCCGAGGTCGCCGTCGACCACGTCCTGACCTTCCCCGGCGCGCGCGGCGGGCAGCGGTCCAAGACGTTCACCCTGACCCGGCTGCGGCTGGCGCCCGGGGAGGTCGCCGAGGTCCGCGGCACCCACTCGTTCCGGCAGCTGAGCACCCGCACCCACGTCCCCGGCCCGGCCTCGCTCGCGTTGCAGGTCAACGGGGTCCGGCAGCCGGCGACCGGCCTCACCCTGGTCTGACCTCGCGCCGGGGCGCGGCTGCGCCAGGATGGGGCCGTGCCCGGGCCCATCCAGTCCATCGAGCGGGCCGCCGCGGTGCTGCGGCTGCTGGCCGGTGCCGGTCAGGGACTGGGCGTCGTCGACATCGGCAACGCGCTGGGGCTGGCGAAGACGACCGCCCACGGCATCGTCCGCACCCTCGTCGACGTGGGGTTCGTCGTGCAGGACGAGGCCGGGGACTACCGGGCCGCGCCGGACCTGGCCGACCTGGGCCGCCCCCGCATCGACGCGAACGACCTGCGCGCCCGGGCGGTCAACTGGGCCGACTCCCTGGCGAGCCGGTCCGGGGAGTCGGTGCGGCTGGCGACGCTGGCCCAGGGCCGCGCGCTCGTGGTGCACCACGTGTTCCGCCCCGACGACAGCGCCCAGGAGCTGCGGACCGGGACGTCGCTGCCCGCGCACGCGTGCGCGCTCGGCAAGGTGCTGCTCGCCTCCGCGCCCGTGCGGCCCCGGGGCCGGCTGGCGGCCATGACGGCCCGCACGGTCGTCGACGCCGCCGCGCTGCGCCGGACGCTGGCCGCGGTGCGGGAGCAGGGCTGGGCCCTGGAGGTCGACGAGCTGGAGGTGGGCGTCGCCGGGATCGCCGCCCCGGTGCGCGACCTCGGTGGCCTGGTCGTGGGCGCGCTCGGCATCGAGGGCCGCACCGAGCGGATCGTCGACGGCCGCGGGCGCCCGCGCGCGGGTCTGGTCCCGGCGGTGCGGCAGGCCGCGCGGGCGATCTCGCGCGAGCTGGGGGTGCGGGAGGCGTGAGCGGCCGCCCTGGTGCCGGTGATCGCCTCGGCCCGATGATGACCGGTGTGAGCGATCGACGGCCGGAGCACCAGGGGTACGTCGTCGCGATCGACCAGGGCACCACCTCGACCCGCTGCATCCTGTTCGACCACGCCGGGCGCCTCGTCGCGGTGTCCCAGCGCGAGCACCGCCAGCACTACCCCCGGCCCGGCTGGGTCGAGCACGACGCCGCGGAGATCTGGCGGGCGGTGGCCCGGCTCGTCCCGCAGGCCATGGCGCAGGTCGAGGCCACCCCCGCCGACGTCGTCGCCATCGGCATCGCGAACCAGCGCGAGACGGTCGTCGCGTGGGACCGGCGCACCGGGGACCCGGTGGGGCCGGCGATCGTGTGGCAGGACACCCGGACCGCCGACCTCGTCGAGGAGCTCGCCGCCGACGGCGGCGTGGACCGGTTCGCCGACCTGTGCGGGCTGCCGCTGACGACGTACTTCGCCGGGCCGCGGATCGCGTGGATGCTGCGCGACGCCGGGTTGCGCCGCCGCGCCGAGAACGGCGACGTGCTGTTCGGGACGATCGACTCCTGGCTGGTGTGGAACCTCACCGGCGGCCCCGACGGCGGGCGCCACGTCACCGACGTCACGAACGCCAGCCGCACGATGCTCATGGACCTCACGACCCTCGACTACTCCCCGCGGATGCTGGAGGTGTTCGGCATCCCGCGGCGGGCGCTGCCGGAGATCGTGGCCAGCTCGCAGGTGTACGGGCGGGCGCGCACCGTCGTGCCGGGAGCCGTCCTCGGCGCCGCGCTCGGGGACCAGCAGGCGGCGCTGTTCGGGCAGACGTGCTTCTCCCCCGGCGACGCGAAGTGCACGTACGGCACCGGCAGCTTCCTGCTGATGAACACCGGCACGGAGATCACCCGTTCCTCCCACGGGCTGCTCACGACGGTCGCCCACCGCATCGGCGACGAACCACCCGTGTACGCGCTGGAGGGTTCCATCGCCGTCACCGGCGCGCTCGTGCAGTGGCTGCGCGACAACCTCGGGCTCATCTCCACCGCCCCCGAGGTCGAGACGCTGGCCCGCACGGTGCCGGACAACGGGGGCTGCTACTTCGTGCCCGCGTTCTCGGGGTTGTTCGCCCCGCACTGGCGGGCCGAGGCCCGCGGCCTGCTCATCGGGCTGACCGGGTTCGTCACGAAGGGGCACATCGCCCGCGCCGCACTGGAATCCACGGCCTGGCAGACCCGCGAGGTCGTCGAGGCCATGGACGCCGACTCCGGCCTGCGGCTGAACTCGCTGCGCGTCGACGGCGGGATGACGTCGAACAACCTGCTCATGCAGACCGTCGCGGACGTCCTGGACGCCCCCGTGGTGCGGCCCATGGTCAGCGAGACGGTGTCCCTGGGCGCGGCGTACGCCGCGGGCCTGGCGGTGGGTTTCTGGCCCGACACCGAAGCGCTGCGCCGCCGCTGGCACCGCGCCGGGCAGTGGGAACCGGCGATGGAACCGCAGGTGCGCGACCGGGGCTGGGAGGACTGGCAGGAGGCGGTGCGGCGCACGTTCGGCTGGATCCGGCACTGACGACGCGCGCAGGATCCACCACACGCCGGCATCGAAGACCGGAGTCGACGGAGACCTGGGTGTGGGTGGTGATGCCGTGCCGGCGAACACGGGATGCGGTACGAGCCGCCGCCTGAACTCCAGACGCCTTCGACCTCGTCCGGCAGGACGGGAACTGACGGAGGCGCTCAGGGCAGTGCTTGCCCACCGCAATCACTCCCGGTCATCATCGCGCACCTTCAGCGATGTTCGATGAGCCGGGGTGGTGAGAGGGACCGCTGGTGGCCAGTGGTCGGCGGTGTTGGCCCTTACGCTGCGGTCCCCAGGTGAACAGGTGAGGAGAAGCAGTGCGACGGCCGCCGAGCGAGCCACCGCAGTCGGCGGCAGCGAGCCGGGCACCGGGTTCTTCGCCTACCCGGAAGGCACTGCGTCGCAGACCGTCTGACTCGCCACTGACCGCACGGCGTTCCATCGCCGGACCCGTGCACGGGGGCGCTGCTCACGGGCGGCCCGTCAGCGACCGGAGGCGGGGTGGGCTGAGTGCCCCGTGAAGGAGTTCCGCCACGGCCGGTGCTCGCTGGCCCACCGCGCCTGTTCCAGGCGGCGGTGCTCCTCAGCGGGGTCGCGGCGGGGGTGTGGACGGTGATGGCCGGCGATGCTGCCACGGTGCTGCCTGGTGGGTTGCTGGCGGCTGGATCGGTGCTGGCGTTGGTGGGTCTGCTCGCGGTCATCAGTGGCCGGCTGGTCTGGGCGGCCGTCCCGGGGCGGGTGGCAGGGCTGGTCCTGGTCGTGACCGGTACGACCGCCGCGACGGCCGGGTACCTGTTCAGCGGCCCGGCCGTCCCCGGTGGCCGGACCGCCTCCGAGGTCTCTGGTGCCCTGGGCGCCGGGTCGCCACCGCCGGTGACCCGGGGCGGACCCGCCGCGACCCCCGACGCGCCCGCGTCGGTGAACGCACCAGCCTCGACGCCCACCTGGACGGCATCGCAGGGCTCGGCGGGTGTTCCGGACGGTTCCTCCGGGGGTCGGGAAGACCCGGGCGCCCTGCCGTTCTACGCCAACTGCGCTGCGGTGCGGGCCGCGGGAGCCGCGCCGATCGTCCCCGGCGACCCGGGCTGGCGTTCGGCTTTCGATCGGGACGGGGATGGCGTCGGATGCGAATGAGTGACGTGGACCTCCGCGTCGCAGCGACCACGGTCGCCGGCCGGGCACCCAACCCGCCGCCCGGGTCGGTGGCCCCTGCGAGGCGTGCAGTGGTGACAGCGTGAGGCGCCGACCGATCGGATCGATGACGCTCTTCGTCGCCGGTGCGGTGGTGGTGGCGGCGTTGCTGGTCGGGGTGGCCGCTGGCCCGTACGTCCGGTGGGGGCAGCCGTTCAGTCCGGTGAAGTTCGGGCAGTTCCTGGCCGAGGCCGCCGGCCAGCTGGCCGCTCTGGCGGTGCTCCTGACGTTCATCGTCGTGGTGTTCCGGCTGTTGCACGCTTTCAACACCGCAGGTGCCCGAACGGACACCGACTACGGCTCGCGTGGTGCGTCGCGTACGGGTGGCGGGTGGCGGTGGGCCCTGGGGCTGCCTGCGGCCAGGCCACGGCGGACCGGCGCGTCACAACCCGCTGCCGGCGGACCGGCCGCCTCCTCTGCGGGTCCCGGACTGCTGGCGTTGCCGGCGTCGGGTCCGGGACGAGTGGGGCCGTGGAGCAGCTGGCCGTCCCTGCTGCCGTCCGGAGGGTTGCAGGCGCCGAGCCTGCGCAGCCTGCGGGTGGAGCCGGTGGTGACCGGCGAAGGTCTGCCGGTGACGGTGTCGTGGGACTTCACCGACGCCGACGAGGTCATCGTCGCCGGCCACAGCGTCCGGCAGAGCAAGGCGTCGCTCTCGGTGGTCCCCGGTGGCAGCGGACCGCTGGAAGTCGTGGCGCTGAACGGTGCAGGGGCGAGGCAGGAGTGGACGGCGGCGGTGACGGTGCTGCCGATCCCCCGGCTCGACAGCCTGGACCTGCCGGCTGCGCCCACGGTGCGGTTGAGCGTAGACGTCAGCGCGGTGCTGGACGCCCGCGCACCCACGGGGGCCCTGCGGCACCTGTTCGCTCGTCAGGACGGCCACCAGCTCGCCGGTCAGCTACCCGAGCACGTGCCGTCACCGCGACTGTCCCCACTGCTGGTCCCGTCCGGGCTGCGCCACTGGTGGCGGACCAGCACCCGGCACCTGCACGCCGCGGTCGAACGGACCCAACGCTCGCGGGGGACGGCAACCCGCTCTTCAACCACTGGGCTCCCCACCGGGCCTGATGCATCTCCTGCACCTGAGGAAGGTTCCCCTCGTCGTGATTGAGCCCCCGTCTCCTACCGCCGCGAAACTCCCGCCCGCGACCTCCTCCCCCGTCGCAGGAGTTCCCTTCGAGGCTGCCGTCGGCCACAGCTCCGGGATCGTCGCGAGCGCCGGCCCGTCCACGGGCACGAGCCGGTTCCGGGGCGCCCTCTCCCGTGGGCGAAGGGCGGTGGGGGATCTCCTGCTGGTGGTGGCCGGTAGCAATCAAGCGGTGCTGGAGCAGGTGCCGCAGGACCGGGTCAAGCAGGCGACGCTGGGTGGGGCGGTGCTGACCACTGCGGGGCTGGCAGTGTTCTCCTGCGCCATCGCCCTTCACGTGGCCCTGCACGCTCCCGTCGTCCTGGCCGTCGTGGGGGGTTTGGCGTGGGGTGTGGTGATCCTGAACCTGGACCGGTGGCTGGTGGTCTCCACCGTCCGCCAGTCCCGCGCGGTGTGGACGATCCTGATGAGCCTGCCCCGCCTGGCCTTGGCGTTGATCATCGGTCTGGTCGTGTCCACCCCGTTGACCCTGACCGTCTTCGGCGGTGAGATCGACGCCCGCCTGCAGATCACCCACACCCAGGCCCTGGCCGACTTCGAGCAGCGGTTGCAGTCCGACCCGCGTTTCGTCGGCCTGCCCGATCAGCAGGCCCAGATCGTGGCGCTGCAGCAGGACATCGCGACCGCCAGCCCGCAGTCGGTGATCGAGGCTGACCCGCAGGTGGTACGGCTGCAGCAGCAGCTGGATCAGACCGAGGCCGACTTCGACGCCGCCGAGCAGGCGGTGGCGTGCGAGAAGGAGGGCACTTGCGGGTCCGGACGGGCCGGGGCAGGTCCGGCGGCGGCGGACAAGGAGGCCCGCCGGGACCGCCTGGCCGCGCAGCGGGTGGAGCTGGCCGAGCAGCTGGCCGCGGCGAAGCAGGCCCTGACCGGCACCGCCGCGCAGCAAGTGGCTGCGGTGGTGGCCGACAAGAGCGCCCAGCTGGAGGTCCTGCAGGCCACCGTGCAGCGCGCTGAAGCCGATCGGGCGGCGACGGTGGCGGCCAACCGGGCCGCCGTCGCTGGGGACGACGGCCTGCTGGCGCGTTTGGAGGCCCTGCACGACCTGGAGCACGACAGCACCACCATGACCTCGGCGCACCGGTTGCTGTTCGCGTTCCTGACGGCGCTGGAGTGCCTGCCGGTGTTCTTCAAGACCATCCTGCTGCTGGCCAAGCCCAGCAGCTACGAAGTGCTGTCGGCTGCGCACGACGAGCAGGTGCAGAAACGGGCGCACCTGCTGGCCGCCACCGCCTACCAGGAAGCCGAGGTGCAGGCCCAAGCGTCGCTGGACGCGGTGCGGGCCCGTGCGGCCACCCAGCTGACCGCCGAAGTCCGGGCCGCGCGGGTGGTGCTGGAAGCGCAGGTGGAGCTGGCCGGCGAGGCCGTGGCGGAGTGGAAGAAGGCCCAGTCCGGGGCACTGGTCGAGCAGATGCGTCGACAGGTCGCCGAGCAGATCGCCGAGCAGGCGGGTGCTCCGACCGCGGAGCAGGGCACTCCCGACCGGTTGCAGCCGTGGACCGACCAGGCCGCACCGGGCCCAGCCGCGGACCCACCGGCTGCTTCGGGTGATGGCGGCCTCGACGCGGAGTGGGTGCTCGACCTGCGCGAGACCCCTACCGCCGCCCGACGGGGACCGTCGTGGACCACGTCACCAGCGTGGATCGAGTCGCCGAGCCGAACCCGCGAGGACGCGGCCGTTGACGCGGTCCGAGAGGACGACACCCTGCCACTGCCACGGCAGGAGGAACCTCCGGCGGAACGACGAGCACGGTCCTGAGCACCGGGACGCAGGCGCCAGGGAGTTTCCAGCACGTCAGGAGCGGCCCGCGAAGGTCTCGGGATCGCAGGTGCCGCAACAAGACCGGTTCCCGGGCCGATCGGCGTCGACGTTCGTGCATCGGACCTTTCGATCCTCATCCCCTGGGGCACGTCGCGCGCGCCGCACGGGATCCACGACGAGACGAGCGCACTACCGGGAAAACCGCTCCCTCCCGCCCCCTCCTCCCTGCCACCCTGTCCCGGTGCCCGACCTGTTCACCGCCCACGGCGACGCGTGGTCCGTCCTGAGCGGCGCCCGCCCCGGCGGCGCCACCGCCCGGTTCCCCGGCGCCCGCGCCGCGTGCAGCGGGACCGCTGCCCCGCAGTACAACGGCGCCGACCTCCTGGACCCGGCGCTCGCCGACCCCGGGCAGGTCGCGGCCTGGTTCGCGGGGCGCGGCACGCCGTGGGCGTGGCGGGTGCGGGCCGGGACGGTGTGGGGCGGGGACCTGGTCGTGCGGCAACGGCTGGCCGGCGTCGACGCCGGCGGGTTCAGCCCGGTGGACCTGCCGCCGGGGTGCGCGGTGCGGGTCGCGGACGCCGGGGACCTCGACGCGCTGGCGGCCGTGGACGCCGCCGCGTTCGGCGGGGAACCCGCCGCGGTGCGGCCCTGGTTCGCGGGGCAGCTGCGGACCCCGGGGGTGGAGGTCCTGCTCGTCACCGGGGCCGACGGTCCGGTCGCGGCGGCGTACACGGTCCGCTCCGACGGGGACGCCGGCCCGGCGGTGCTGCTCGGCGGGGTCGGCGTGGTGCCCGCGGCCCGGCGGCGCGGGATCGCGGCGGGGTTGTCGTCGTGGGCGCTGGGGCGGGCGTTCGCGGCCGGAGCCCGGTTCGCGCACCTGCAGCCCGACGACGACGCGGCCGCCCGGGTGTACGCCCGGCTGGGGTTCGTCGAGGGGCCGGGGCTGGAGGTCCGGGCCCCCGCCTGAGCCCGGCACCCGGCGCTGCCGTCCAGGTGAACGACCGCTCGACCGCTTGAGCAGGACGCCCCGCGAGCCGATCAGGGACCGTGCCGTCCCCGCGCCCCGCCCCCGCCGCCCGGACCGCCCGTGCGCCCCGGGGTGCCCGGCGGGCCCCGTCCCTGCACAGCAGCCTGCTGGCCCTGGTCCTCGTGCCGGTGGTCGGGCTGACGGGTGCCGTCGCGCTGGCGGTGGGTGCCGGTCACGAGATCTCCGTCGCCGCCGACACCGCGGCGGAGCAGGTGCGGGCCGCGGCCCTCCTGGACACCGTGCGCGGCAGCATCGCCCAGGAGGTGGTGCCGGTGCTGAGCCAGGCCGTGCTCGCCGACCCCGTCTCCGCCGCCGCGTCCGGCCTGGACACCTCCGGCCTCGCCGGCATCGCCGCCGTGGCCGGTCCCGCCATCGCCCAGCAGCTGCGCACCGTGCAGACCGCGACCGACACCGCCGTGGACGCCACGGCCGGGACCGCCGCCGAGGCCGAAGCCGGAGCCGCCGCGGACCGGGTCGCGCGGCTGCGCGCGAGCGCCGCCGCCGGCGAGGACGTCACGACGGTCTTCGCCCGCTACGGCGACCTCGTCACCGACCTCGCCGGGCAGGTCGACCGGCACCTCGACGCCGCCCGCGACGAGTCCCTGGACGGGCCCGGGGCCCGCGCGGTGAACGACCTCGACCGCGCCCAGGCCGCCGCCACCTCCGCCAGCCTCCAGGTCCCGCTGTTCCTGGGTTCGCTGTCGGTGCCGGAGAGCGAGCGGGCGCAGGCGCGTGCCTCCTTCCTGCGGGTGTGGGGTGGTTACCGCGCCGCCGACGCCGAGCTCACCGCACAGGCCGGGGCCTCGGCGGTGGCGACCTGGCGGGCCGCGACCGGCAGCGAGGCGGCGGTGCAGGTCGACGCCCTCCTCGACGGCGCCGCCACCAGCACCTCGGGGACGGCGCTGTCGCTGCCGCAGTTCCTCACCCTCACCACGGCCGGCACCAGCCGTGACGCGGCGCTGCGGGAGGCGGTGGACACCATCGGGGCGCAGGCGGTGGCGGCCACCGACCTGCCGGCCCAGCGCGCGGCGGCGGAGCTGCGCGTCCTGCTGCTGATCGCCCTGGTCCTGCTGGTGGTGACCGTGGGCGTCATGGCCGGGGTGCACCGGTTCATCGCCCGCCCGCTGCGACGGCTGGCCCAGCAGGCCGCCGCCGTGCGCGACGGCGAGCTGCAGGACGACCTCCTCGACGCCACCGGCGGCGGGCCCCGCGAGGTGCGCACGCTGGCCCAGGGTCTGGCCGCCACCGTGTCCAGCCTGCGCCGGGTCCAGGCCCAGGCCCAGGCCGTCGCCGACGGCGACCTGGACGCCGAGGTGGTCAAGGAGCCGCTGGCCGGTTCCCTCGGCGCGGTCGTGCACGCCTCGATCACCCAGATGATCAGCGCCATCCACGAGCGGGAGCGGCTGCGGGTCGACCTCGCGCACCAGGCCTCCCACGACGCCCTGACCGAGCTGCCCAACCGCGCCGAGGCCGGCGTCCTCATCGAGCGGGCCCTGCACCGGGCCCGGCGCAGCGAGCAGCCCGTGGGGCTGCTCTTCGTCGACCTCGACCACTTCAAGCAGGTCAACGACACCCTGGGCCACGCCGCGGGCGACGAACTGCTGCGGGTCGTCAGCGCGCGGATGGAGGAGACCGTCCGCGGCGGGGACACCGTCTGCCGCCTGGGCGGCGACGAGTTCGTGGTCCTGGTCGAGCCGGCCGAGGGCCACCACCAGCTCGTGGAGCTCGGTCAGCGCCTCATCGCCGCGATCGGCGCGCCGGTGCCCGTGGGGGACCGCGTCGCGCGCGTGGGGGCCAGCGTCGGCGTGGCCGTCAGCGCCGTCGGCCCCCACGGCGCCCGGTCCACCTCCGAGCGCCTCCTGCAGGACGCCGACGCCGCCGCCTACCGCGCCAAGGCCGCCGGGCGCGGTGTGGTGGAGGTCTTCGACGAGGAGATGCGCCGCGAGCTGGCCGTGCAGACCGCCACGGAGGACGCGTTGCGCCGGGCACTGCGGGAGGGCGAACTCGTCCTGCACTACCAGCCCGTCCTGGACCTGGTCACCGGGCGCACCGCCAGCGTCGAGGCCCTGGTCCGCTGGGACCGGCCCGGGCACGGCCTGGTCCCGCCCGACGCCTTCATCCCCGCCGCGGAACGTTCCGACCTGATCTGCGACCTCGGTCGGTGGGCGCTCGCGGCGGCGCTGGCCCAGCTCACGCGGTGGGACGACGGCGGCGAGCTCGCGGGTCTGGGGGTGGCCGTCAACATCTCCGGTCGGCACCTGGCCAGCCGTCACCTGCTCGAGGACGTCGCCGAGGCCCTCACCGTCTCCGGGGTCGACCCGGCCCGCCTGACCCTGGAGATCACCGAGACGGTGCTGGTCGACGAACCCACGGCCCTGGACCAGCTGCGGGCGCTGCGGGAACTAGGGGTGAAGATCGCCCTCGACGACTTCGGCACCGGCTACACCTCCATCGGGCAGCTGCCCAAGCTGCCGGTGGACATCCTCAAGATCGACCGCAGCTTCGTCGCCTCCCCCGCCGCCGGGCACGCCGAACTCGTCCGCCTCGTCATCTCCGCCGCCCACAGCTTCGACCTGGGGGTGGTGGCCGAGGGCATCGAGGAGGACCACCAGCTGCACCGCCTCGTCGCGGACTCCTGCGACAGCGGGCAGGGGTTCCTGTTCGCCCGTCCCGCGGCCCCGGCCGACCTGGCCCTGCCCTGCGCGGAGGCGACGGCCGCGGAGTGACCGGGACGGTCCCGGGGATCAGAGCTCGAACCGGTACCCCATCCCCGGTTCGGTGATGAGGTGCACCGGCGCGCCGGGGACCTTCTCCAGCTTGCGCCGCAGCTGCGCCACGTACACCCGCAGGTAGTTCGTCTCGCGGCCGTACCCGGGGCCCCACACCTCCTTCAGCAGCTGGGTCTGCCCGACGAGGCGGCCGGCGTTGGTGACCAGCACCTGCAGCAGGTTCCACTCCGTCGGGGTGAGCCGGACCGGTTCGCCGTCGCGGGTGACGGTGCGGCGGGCCAGGTCGATGTGCAGGCCGTCGACGTCGAGGACCTCCGGGGCGCTGTCGTGGGCGGCGCCGCGGCGGACCGCGGCCCGCAGCCGGGCCAGCAGGACGTCCATCGCGAAGGGTTTCGTCACGTAGTCGTCGGCGCCGGCGTCGAGGGCGTCGACGGCGTCGGCCGAGGCCGTGCGGGCCGTGAGCACGATGATGGGCACCGGGCTCCAGCCGCGGATGCCGGCGATGACCTCCAGCCCGTCGAGGTCGGGCAGGCCCAGGTCGAGGAGCACGACGTCGGGGTGGGCGGTGGCGGCGGCCTCCAGCGCCGCGGCGCCGTCGGCGGCCACGGTGACGTCCCACCCGCGGGCGCTGAGGTTGATCGACAGCGCCCGCCGCAGGCCGGGTTCGTCGTCGACGACGAGGACCCTGCTCACGCCGTCGCTCCCCCGGGGACCCCGGCCGGTTCGTGGGCGTGCCCGGCCAGCGGCAGGTCCAGCACCATCGTCAGCCCGCCGCCGGGGGTGTCCTCGGCGGTCAGCCGCCCCCCGACGGCCTCGGTGAGCCCGCGCGCGACGGCCAGCCCGAGGCCGAGCCCGGCACCGGAGCGGTCCCCGAGCCGCTGGAACGGGGTGAACGCCCGTTCCTTCGCGGTGCCCGGCAGCCCGGGCCCGTGGTCGACGACGAGGAGCCGGACGACCCGGCGGGCGTCCTCGGTGGACACGCTCGCGGCGACCTCGGCCCGCGCGCCGCCGTGCCGGACGGCGTTCTGCACCAGGTTGGCCACGACCCGTTGCAGCAGACCGGGGTCGGTCGAGACGGGCGGCAGGTCGGCGGGGACGGCGACGTCGACCGGGCCCACGTCGCGCACGGCGGCGTGCACGACCTCCTCGAGGTCCACGACGAGCAGGTGGGGTTCGACGACGCCGCTGCGGACGCGGGTGAGGTCCAGCAGGTCGTCGATGAGCCCCTGCAACCGGTCCGCGGAGTTCCCCACCTCGGCCAGCAGTTCGTCCCGCACCTCCTCGGGCAGGTCGATGTCCTCGGCCCGCAGGCTGTCCAGCGACGCCTTGAGGGTCGCCAGCGGGGTCCGCAGGTCGTGCGAGACGGCCGTCAGGAGCGCCCCGCGCACCGCGTCGCCCTCCTCCAGGCGGCGCGCCTGGGCGGCTTCGGCGCGCAGCCGCTGCCGTTGCCGGACGGCGGCGATCTGGGTGGCGAACGCCTCGACGACGCGCCGGTCCTCCGCCCCGAGCAGCCGGCCGCGCAGGACCAGGCAGGTGTGCTCGTCCACCACCACCTCGGCGTCCGCGTCGGTCGGGTCCAGGCACACCGGGTCGCCCGTGGCGGCCGCGACCGTCCACGACGAGCGGGGGCCGCCGCGTTCGAGCAGCGTCACCGAGTCGACGGCGAACGTCTCGCGGGTGTGCCGCAGCGCCTCCTCGAGGGGGTTCTTCGCCAGCAGCGCCGTGCGGGTGAGCACCGACAGCGCCTCGGACTCGGCGCGGCTGCGCTCGGCGTCGCGCAGGCGGCCCGCGGCCTTGTCGACGGCGCTGGACAGCGCGACCGCGACGAGCAGGAAGACGGCCAGCGCGACGGCGTTCGTCGGCTGGGCGACCGCCAGCTGGTGGTAGGGCGGGGAGAAGAACCAGTTCACGGCGAAGCCGCCCAGCAGCGCGGCGGCCAGCGCGGGCCACCGCCCGCCCACCAGCGCGGCCCCGACGACCACGACGAGGTAGCTCAGCAGGTCGGTGGCCAGGTCCTGCGTGGGCAGCGCCAGCAGCACCGCGGTGACCAGGGCCGAGCCGACCACGGCCAGCACCCAGCCCAGCGCCCGCCGGTTCGGGGACAGCGCCGCGCGGGCCCGGCCCGGCAGCCGGAACGGGCGGGCCTGCGCCTCGTGGGTGACGACGAGGACGTCGACGGGCCCGGCCCCGCGCACGACGGTGTCCCCCACGCTGGTGCGGAACAGCGAGGTGATCGGGCGGTGCCGGCTGGCGCCGACGACGATCTGGGAGGCGTTGACGCCGCGGGCGAACTCCAGCAGGGCGGCGGCGACCCCGCCGTGGACCGAGTCGCCGACGACCTGGTGGTACACCCCGCCCAGGCTCTCCACGAGGGCGCGCTGCTCGGCCAGCCGGGCCGGTGAGGTGCGGACCAGGCCGTCACCGCTGGCGACGTGGACGGCGTGCAGTTCCCCGCCGGCGCCGCGGCCGGCGAGGCGGGCGGCCCGGCGCACCAGCGTCGCCCCCTCGGGCCCGCCGGTGAGCGCGACGACGACGCGCTCGCGCGCCGGCCACGTCGTCTCGATCCCCTGCTGGGCCCGGTAGCGTTCCAGGCCCTCGTCGACGCGGTCGGCCAGCCACAGCAGCGCCAGTTCCCGCAGGGCGGTGAGGTTGCCGGTGCGGAAGTAGTTCGACAGCGCCGCGTCGACCCGGTCGGTGGCGTACACGTTGCCGTGGGACAGCCTGCGCTGCAACGCCTCCGGGGTCATGTCGACGAGCTGGACCTGGTCGGCGGCGCGCAGCACCGCGTCGGGCAGGGTTTCCCTCTGCTCGATGCCGGTGATGTGCTCGACGACGTCGTTCAGCGACTCGAGGTGCTGGATGTTCACGGTGGAGACGACGTCGATCCCGGCGTCGAGCAGGTCCTCGACGTCCTGCCAGCGCTTGGGGTGCTTCGAACCCGGGGCGTTGGTGTGCGCGAGCTCGTCGACGACCGCGACCTGCGGGTGGCGGGCCAGGACGGCCTCGACGTCGAGTTCGCCGACGGTCAGGCCGCGGTGCTCGACCTGCCGCCGGGGCAGGACCTCCAGGCCGTGCAGCAGGGCCTCGGTCCGTTCCCGCCGGTGGCACTCGACGAGGGCGACGACCACGTCGGTGCCGCGCCGGGCGCGCCGGTGCGCCTCGTCGAGCATCGCGTACGTCTTGCCCACGCCGGGGGCGGCGCCCAGGAACACCCGCAGCCGCCCCCTCCGCTTCTCCTCCACCCGGTCAGTCTCGCCCACCGCTCAGCCCGCGAGCGCCTGCAGCGCCACGTTCAGCTCCAGCACGTTGACGTGCTCGGCGCCCAGGAAGCCCAGGTCGCGGCCCTGCGCGTGCCCGGCGACGAGGTCGGCGACCTCCTGCTCGGGCAGCCCGCGGGCCGCGGCCACCCGCGCCACCTGCTGCCGCGCGTACTGCGGGGAGATGTCGGGGTCCAGCCCTGAACCGGAGGCGGTGAGGGCGTCCGGCGCCACGTCCGCGGGGGCGGTGCCGTCGGCGGCGGCCGCGGCCGCCCGGCGCTCCTCGACGGCGGCGAGCAGGCCGGCGTCCTCGGGGCCGAGGTTGGAGGCGCCGCTGGCGGTGGGGTCGTAGCCGTCGCCGGCGGCCGAGGGGCGGGGTTGGAACCACTGCGGGCCGGTGAACGGCTGGCCGATGAGCCGGGAGCCCACCGGGGTGCCGTCCACGCGGACGACCTGGCCGTCGGCGCGCTCGGGCACGACCCGGCCCACGGCGTACACCGCCGCCGGGTAGACCAGCCCCAGGCCGGCGGTGGCCAGGAGCAGGAGCAGCAGCCCGGTGCGGAACTGCCGGAACAGGGTGGAGGTGGTGGTGGACATGGTCAGCCGAGCCCCGGGATCTGGGAGACGATGAGGTCGATGAGCTTGATGCCGAGGAACGGCACGACGACGCCGCCGGCGCCGTAGACGAGCAGGTTGCGCCGCAGCAGGGACGCGGCGCTGGAGGGCCGGTACCGCACCCCGCGCAGGGCCAGCGGGATCAGCGCGACGATGATCAGCGCGTTGAACACGACGGCCGAGACGATCGCGCTCTCGGGGGTGGCCAGCCGCATGACGTTCAGCACGCCCAGCTGCGGGAACGTCGTGACGAACATCGCGGGGATGATCGCGAAGTACTTGGCGACGTCGTTGGCGATGGAGAACGTCGTCAGCGCACCGCGGGTGATGAGCAGCTGCTTGCCGATCTCGACGATCTCGATGAGCTTGGTCGGGTCGGAGTCCAGGTCGACCATGTTCCCGGCCTCCTTGGCCGCGGTCGTCCCGGTGTTCATCGCCACCCCGACGTCGGCCTGGGCCAGCGCGGGGGCGTCGTTGGTGCCGTCGCCCATCATCGCCACCAGGCGGCCGCCGGACTGCTCGCGGCGGATGAGTTCGAGCTTGTCCTCCGGGGTGGCCTCGGCCAGGACGTCGTCGACGCCGGCCTCGACCGCGATGGCCTGCGCGGTGCGCTCGTTGTCGCCGGTGACCATGACGGTGCGGATGCCCATGGCGCGCAACTGCTCGAACCGTTCGCGCATGCCCTCCTTCACGACGTCCTTGAGGTGGATGACGCCCAGGACGCGGGCGGTGCCGCGCGCGTCCTCGGCCACGACGAGCGGGGTGCCGCCCGCGGTGGAGATGTCCTCGACGACCTGGCCGACCTCGGCGGGAACTTCACCCCCGAGGGTGCGGACCCAGTGCGTCGCGGCCGCCGCGGCCCCCTTCCTGATCCGGCACCCGTCGAGGTCCACCCCGGACATGCGGGTCTGCGCGGTGAACGGCACGAAGGTCGCGCCGGGCAGTTCGCCCTCGGCGCGGGCCCGCAGCCCGTGCTGCTCCTCCACGAGGACGACCACGGACCGGCCCTCGGGGGTGGCGTCGGCCAGGCTGGACAACTGCGCCGCGTCGGCCAGTTCGGACAGCGTCACCCCGGGGGCGGCGACGAGTTCGTGGGCCTGCCGGTTCCCGAGGGTGATGGTCCCGGTCTTGTCCAGCAGCAGGGTCCCCACGTCACCGGCGGCCTCGACGGCCCGGCCGGACATCGCCAGGACGTTGCGCTGCACCAGCCGGTCCATCCCGGCGATGCCGATGGCCGACAGCAGCGCGCCGATCGTGGTCGGGATGAGGCAGACCAGCAGCGCCACGAGGACGACGGTGCTCTGCGGGTTCCCCGAGTACACCGCCATCGGCTGCAGCGTCACGACGGCGAGCAGGAACACCAGGGTGAGGGCGGCCAGCAGGATGTTCAGGGCGATCTCGTTGGGCGTGCGCTGGCGGGCGGACCCCTCGACCAGGGCGATCATCCGGTCCACGAAGCTCTCGCCGGGTCTGGCCGAGATCCGCACGACGATGCGGTCGGACAGGACCGTGGTGCCGCCGGTCACGGCGCTGCGGTCCCCGCCGGACTCGCGGATCACCGGGGCGGACTCCCCGGTGATGGCGGACTCGTCGACGCTGGCGACGCCGTCGACGACGTCACCGTCGCCGGGGACCGTCTCCCCCGCCTCGACGACCACGAGGTCGCCGACGCGCAGCGCGCTGGAGGGGATCCGGACCTCGTCGCGGCCGTTCTCCAGCCGGCGCGCGACCGTCTCGGTGCTGACCCTGCGCAGCGACGCGGCCTGCGCCCGGCCGCGGCCCTCGGCGACGGCCTCGGCGAGGTTGGCGAACAGGACGGTGATCCACAGCCAGGCGGCGATGACCCAGGCGAACACCGACGGTTCCAGGGCCGCCAGGACGGTGGTGAGGACGGCCCCGGCGGCCACGATGAACATGACCGGGGTGCGGACCAGGTGCCGCGGGTCGAGCTTGCGGAACGCGTCGGGCAGGTTCTGCACGAGCTGGCGGGGGCTGAAGGCCCCGCTGGCGACGCGGTGCGGGGCGCCCGGCGCCTCGGTGCTGCTGCGCGTCGGCGCGGGGGTGTGCGTGTCGGTGCTCATGCGGTGGCTCCGGTGAGGGCTTCGGCGATCGGGCCGAGGGCCAGGGCGGGGAAGAACGTCAGCGCCGTGACGACCACGACGACGGCGGTGTGCATCCCGGCGAACGTCGGGGTGCGGGTGGGCAGGGTCCCGGCGGTCGCGGCGGCGGGTCGCTGCGCGGCGAACGCACCGGCCAGGGCGATGACCAGGAGCATCGGCAGGAAACGGCCCACGTGGATGGCCAGCCCGAGCGCGGTGTTGTAAAAGAGGGAGTTCGCCGACAGGCCGGCGAACGCCGAACCGTTGTTGTTCGCCGCCGAGGCGAAGGCGTAGAGCATCTCGGTCAGCCCGTGCGGGCCGCTGTTCAGCAGCGCCGAGCGGGTGTCCTCGCTGGACAGGGCGACGGCCGCGCCGACGAGCAGCGCGGACGGGGTGGCCAGGACGTAGAGCGCGGCCAGGGTGATCTCGCGCTGGCGGATGCCCTTGCCGAGGTACTCCGGCGTGCGCCCGACCATGAGCCCGCCGATGAACACGGTGAGGACGGCCAGGACGAGCATCCCGTACAGGCCCGAACCGACGCCGCCGGGCGTGGTCTCGCCCATCATCATGTTCAGCATGACCATGCCCCCGCCCGCGGCGGTGTAGCTGTCGTGGAACGAGTTCACCGCCCCGGTCGACGTCCCGGTGGTGGCCGTGGCGAACAGCGCCGACGCCCACTCCCCGAAGCGGGTCTCCTTGCCCTCCAGCGCGGCGCCGGCGGCCTGCGGGACGGTGCCCAGCGCGTGCGTCTCGGCCCAGGTCGTCACGGTGAGCGAGACACCGAAGACGAACCCCATGACCGACAGGATCGCCAGCCCCTGGCGGTGGTCACCGACCAGCGTGCCGAACGTGCGGGGCAGGCTGAACGGGATCACCAGGATCAGGAAGATCTCCAGCAGGTTCGACAGCGCGGTGGGGTTCTCGAACGGGTGCGCGGAGTTCGCGTTGAAGAACCCGCCGCCGTTGGTCCCCAGCAGCTTGACGGCCTCCTGGGAGGCGATCGGTCCGCCGACGATCGACTGCGACCCGCCGGACAGCGTGGTGTACTCCGTGGCGCCGGTGAAGTTCTGCACGACCCCGGTCAGCAGCAGCAGGACCGCGCCCACCACCGAGATCGGCAGCAGGACCCGCAGCGTGCCGCGGGTCAGGTCGACCCAGAAGTTCCCGATCGTGCCGGTCCCGCGGGCCACCAGCCCGCGCACCAGGGCGACGGCGACCGCGAGACCGACCGCGGCGGACAGGAAGTTCTGCACCGTCAGCCCGGCCATCTGGACCAGGTGCCCGACGGCGGACTCGCCCGAGTAGGACTGCCAGTTGGTGTTCCCGACGAAGGAGACCGCGGTGTTCCACGCCTGCGACGGCTCCATCCCCGGCATCCCCAGCGAGAGCGGCAGGGACGACTGCAGGCGCAGGAACGCGTACAGGAACAGGATCGAGACGGTCGAGAACCCGATGACGGCCAGGGCGTACACCGGCCAGCGGGTGTCCGCGTCGCCGTCGACGCGCAGCAGGCGGTAGATGCCGCGCTCGACCCGCAGGTGCCGGACGCCGGTGAACGAGCGGGCGACGAAGTCGCCCAGGGGGACGTGCACGGCGGCGAGCAGGACGACGAGCAGGCCGATCTGCATCAGGCCCGCGGCGGTGTCGGACAGGGTCATCAGAACCTCTCCGGCCGGAGCAGGGCGTACAGCAGGTAAGCGGCGGCCAGGACGGCGAGCGCGAGGCCCACCGCCGCCTCCGGGCTCACCGGCGCTCCAGCGCGCGCACCAGCGCGGTGGCGGCGGCGGCGAGGGCCAGGGTCAGGGCGACGAACCCGACGTCCAACACGGGGAACTCCCAGGAGAGGTGGTGAGGGTGGTGGTGCGCCCCCACCCCAGCACCGCGGCGGCCCGCCACCGCCGGTCCTGACGCGCCCTTGACGCGACCGGGGACCGTCGTTGACGGGTCCTTGACGCCCCTCAACGGCTCCCGACGTCCGCGCACGTCGACGTCGCCGTCCACGGCGGGGCGGTGCGTGCCGTTCCGACACCTCTTGAACCGCACGAGGTGCCGAACGCCACGCACCGGCCCTCCTGCGGGAGGTGTTCCGCCTCAGGCGTCCAGGAGCAGGTCGGCGACGGCCGCCGGCCGGAAGAGGAACCCGACGTGGGAGGAGTCCAGGGTGTGCACGCGGAACGCGTTGCCCGGGGTGGCCTCGTCGGCCTCCCGGATCATCCGGTCCTGCAGGGCCGGGGGGATCGAGCGGTCGGCTCCCAGCCGGACGTAGGTGCGCGGCAGGCGCCCCCACGTGCCCGGGTCGATGCGGGCGTCGGCGGCCATGACGGCCAGGGACTCGTCGGGTTCCATCGTGGTGCGGAAGGCCGTGAACGCCTCCGGCGACACGTCGTGGGCGGTGGCCGCCCGCAGCGCGGCCAGCAGGTCCGGGTCGGCGTCCCGGTAGTTGGCTCGCACGGCGCCGATGACGGCGGGGTCGCCGACCGCCAGCGCACTCAGCCCCGGCAGCAGGCTGGTAGCGAACTCCGGTTCCGCCATCAGCTCCAGCGGGCTCGACCGGGAGACGCAGACCCAGGCGGAGACGTACACGAGGGCGGCGAACAGGTCGGGACGGCGGTTGGCGGCCACGGTGGCCGTCACCCCGCCCAGGCTCGCGCAGACGAGGACGACGGGTCCGTGCACGGCCAGGCGCTCGGCGGCGGACACGACGACGTCGACGTTGTCGTCGAGGGTCACCGAGGCCAGGGCGGAGGGGGCGCGGGCCAGGGTGGGCAGGTCCTGGGGCGCGTCGTAACCGTCGGGCAGGCGGGCGTCGAAACCGTGACCGGGCAGGTCGACGGCGTAGGGGCGCTGACCGCGCAGGGCCAGTTCGCGTTCCAGCGGCGCCCAGGAGTGCGAGCTGGAGCCGGAGCCGTGGACGAGGAGGAAGGTGCGGGTGGGGGCGGTGGTGGGCACGGTGGGGTCCTGTCGCTGGGAGGGGTGTTCCGCCCCGGGGGGCGGTTCCGGCGACGTCGCGCGCTCCGCGGACCCGGGCGGGTGCGCGGAGCGGGCCGCTGCGGGGCAGCGGCGGGCGCGTCGCTCAGCGCGGGCGCAGGCGCAGGTGCGTGGTGCTCACGCATCGACGCTAGCCCGTCCCGCTCCCAGGCGCAGCCGTGTTTCCCGGCTCTCCGGATCTGTGGGTGGGTAGCTCACCCAGAACCGCGTCGCCGTCGCCGCCACGGACGGGTCCCATCGGCGGTGAGCAGGATGCGAATGCGGTGGTTGCCGAAGTTGCGGAACCCGTGAGCCAGGCGGCGGGTCCCTCGATGATGATGTTGATCGCCTCGGTGCCGCCGTCGCTGGTTCCACCGGTGTCGAAGCAGGCCGGCACCTCCGCCCGCCACGACCGCAGCGTGCGCCCCGGGCGGGCGATCTCCGGGACCGGGCAGCGGTGGGAGGAGTCGAGCACCTGCTCCGCGGTAGCCCGGCCCGCGGCCGGGGTGGGTGCGTGGAACATCGACCGCACCTGCTGCCGTCGGACGGTTCAGCGCCCGATGGTGTCCAACTCGGCCAGGTCCTGCTCGGACAGGACGGTGGCTGCGCCGGAGACGTTCTCGCGCAGGTGCGTCACCGACTTCGTCCCCGGGATCAGCAGGACGTTCGGCGAACGCTGCAGCAGCCAGCTCAACGCCACCGCCATCGGCGTGGCCGACAGCCGCTGCGCCACCGCCGACAGCGCCTCGGACTGCAGCGGGGTGAACCCACCCAGGGGGAAGAACGGGACGTAGGCGATCCCGTCGCGGGCCAGGTCGTCGAGCAGGTCGTCGTCGTGGCGGACGGCGAGGTTGTACATGTTCTGCACGCACACGATCGGGGCGATGGCTCGGGCCTCGGCAACCTGTTCGGCGGTGACGTTGCTGACCCCCAGGTGAGCGATCAGGCCGTCCTGTTGCAGCTGGGCGAGGGTCTCGAGGGCTTCGGCGATCGAGCCGTCCTGGGGACCGTCAGCGTCACCCATGCGCATGTTCACCAGGTCCAGGGTGTCCACTCCCAGGGCCTGCAGGTTCTCCTGGACCTGCCGGCGCAGGTCCTCAGGTGCCCGAGCGGTGGGCCAACCGCCGTGAGCGTCGCGGTCGGCCCCGACCTTGGTGGCGATGAACAGCGACTGCGGGTAGGGGTGCAGGGCCTCGTGGATCAGCTCGTTGGTGACGCGGGGGCCGTAGGCGTCGGAGGTGTCGACGTGGGTGATGCCGGCCTGCACGGCGGCGCGCAGGACGGCCAGGGCGCCGTCGTGGTCGGCCGGGGGGCCCATGACCCAGGGTCCGGCCAGCTGCATCGCACCGTAGCCGAAGCGGGTGACCTCGCGGTCGCCCAAGGTCCAGGCGCCGCCGGGCAGGACATCCGGGGTCGAGCCGGTGCTCCCGCTGGTGGATCCGCTGGTGGATCCGTCGGCGTCGCTGGTGGAGGTGGTGTTCACGGGGGAGCCCTTCCGGTGTCGCCGTGCGTGTTCGTCTCGATGACCGCGGTCGCGGTACTGGCGCCGCGAGGCGGCATGGACGAGACTGACACCCCTGCTCTCCATCGGGAAGTAGGCACTTTCAGGTGCGTTGCGCACCACTGGGACCTGGAGGGCAGCATGGCCGGGACGACACCGTCTCCCCCGAGCACCCGGAGCACCCGGAGCACCCGGAGCACCCGGACGGCGAAGGCGACGACGGAGGAGACCGAGCGCGCCTCCGCGCAGCAGTACAACGCCTTCCTGGCGGTCTGCCCGAGCCGGCAACTGCTGGACCGGATCTCGGACAAGTGGGTCACCCTGGTCCTGTGCGCCCTGGCCGGTGAAGCTGCAGCCCAGCGTGACGACGACGCGCCCGCCGGGCCCCGGGTGCTGCGCTACTCCCAGCTGTCCCGGCTGCTGGTGGGGGTCAGCCAGAAGATGTTGACCCAGACGCTGCGGTCCCTGGAGGCCGACGGCCTGGTGACACGCAGCGCCGCCCCGACGGTGCCGGTGACGGTGACGTACGAGCTCACCGACCTCGGCGCATCGCTGCACCGAGTGGTGGGCCACCTCCGGGCGTGGGCACAGGACAACATGGACGCCGTCACCGCCCACCGCGCCGACCACGGTCAGGGAACCTGAGAACCCGACCAGGCCAGGCGACGCACTGCTGGGCGTCATCGTCCGATCGGGCGGCCCCAGGACGTCCTCACCACCCGCGGATCCGAAGAACCCGTTCCCCGCGCACCCTGCAGCGCCCCGCGACGGCGACGACCTCAGCGCCTCGCGGTGGTCACGGACGCGCCCCGCTCGAGACGACCGGGCAGGACCGACCGCGACGCCGGGTGCCCGGCACCGTCGTCCAGGAGGCGCCGGCCCACCATCCTCGCGGCCTCGACCGCGATCTCGTGCACGGGCTGCACGAGGACGGACAGGCGCGGGTGGAAGGCCCGGGCCAGGTCCGGCCCGTCGAACCCCACGAACGAGATGTCGTGCGGGATCGTCACCCCCGCCTCGTTGAGCGCGATGAGGGATCCGACGGTCAGCTCGTAGTTCGCGCAGTGGAGCGCGGTCGGCCGGGGACCCGCCAGCAGGGCGCGGGTGGCGGCGTGACCGAACTCGACGGTGAGGGGCCCGGTGCGCACCCGCTGCGGTGCCACGTCCAGACCCGCCCGGGCCATGGCCTGCTCGAAACCCCGCCGCCGCTCGCGCATCGTCCAGACGTCGTCCGGGCCGCCGACGAACCCGACGTCGCGGTGGCCGTGGTCGGTCAGGTGGCTGACGACCTGCTGCGACGCCCCGGGGTTGTCCAGGACGACGGCGTCCGTGTCCAGGCCCTCGAGCAGGCGGTCGACGACCACCAGGGGCAGGCCCCGCGCGCCGGCGGCCCGCAGCGCCGGACCGTCGTGCGCGGCGGGGACGGCGATGATGGCGTCCACCATCCGCCCCCTGAGGAAGTCGACCGCCTCGGAACCCCGCTGGTGGCCGCTCGAGCTCACCACGACCCCCATCCCGGCCTCGCGGAGTTCCCCCTCGACCCCGGCGATGATGCTGAGGTGGAAACCGTTGTTCAGCTCGGGCAGCAGCACCCCGACGGTCTTGGACCGCCGCGTCCGCAGGCTGCGCGCGACCTCGTTGACCTGGAACCCCAGGCTCCGGCGGGCGGCCTCGATGGCGGCGGCGTTGTCCGGGCGGACCGAACCGCCGTTGAAGTACTTGGAGATGGTCGCCAGGGACAGCCCGGTCTCGCGCTGGATGTCCTTGTACGTCGCGGCCACGGCCGAGCCTCCTCACCCGCCCCCGTGGGGCTGGTCCTCGCACGGGTGGATCGACGACCGGAGGCGACCGACGCGGCCGGACCGGAGGGGCGAGCGTACCGGCGGTGCACCGGTCAGCGGCAGCGCACGCGCAGGACCTGGACCTGCGACGCGCGGCCGGGTTCGTCCGGCGTGCGCGGCGCGGAGACCTCCAGCGCGTCGGGCGTCCGCTGCCACTGCGGCGCCTGCGCGGACCCCAGCCAGGACACCTCGACCACGTCGGCGGCGAAGGCGTCGTGCCCCAGCCGCGTCAGCCGGACCGTGCCGCCGGGCAGCAGGAGCGGGAAGGCGTAGACGGTGTCGCCGTCGCGGGTGTAGCGGATGTCCTGCGCGGTGAAGACCACCCGGCCCTCGTTGAACCCCTGGGCGTTCACCGGGTTCGCGGTCTCCAGGCTCGGCCCCTCGCCGGCGACCTGGAACGGGCGGGTGCCGAAGACGGCCTCCCCGTGGGCCTGCACCCACTCCCCCACCTCGGTGAGCACGTCCTGCTCGTCCTGGTCGATCGTGCCGTCCCCGCGCACCGGCACGCTCAGCAGCAGGTTCCCGTTCTTGGACACGACGTCCACGAGGGTCTGCACCACCGTGAGGGCCGACTTGTACCCGTGCCGTCCGGCCAGGGCCGCGTCGTAGTGCCAGTGGCCGATGCAGGTGTCGGTCTGCCACGGCAGTTCCTGCAGGTCCTCGGGGGCACCGCGTTCGACGTCCCAGGTCAGCCGCGTCTTCTGCTCGTCGGTCAGGACCTTGCCCAGCAGCACCGCCCGGTTCTCGCCGTGGCGCGCGACGCTGCTGTTGTAGAAGTGCGCCGCGATGCGCAGGCCGGCGTCGGACACCGGCCACAACGGCAGCGCGGTGTCGTCGAAGTAGAGCAGGTCGGGTTCGACCTGGTTCACCAGGTCGATGGTGCGGTCGTGGAACCGGCGGCAGAACTCCTCGTCGGGCCGGCTCGCGCCGTCCCCCCACGCCCACTGGCCGTGGGCGCGCTCGGGGTCGCCGGCGCCGTCGCTCAGCGGGTGGCGCTGGGCGTAGAGGTCCTGCGGGTCCAGCCCCTCCCACCACGTGCCCGTCCCCTGCTCGGCCCGCAGCGCGCCGTCGTAGGGGACGCCGGCGAGGGGTCCGTCGGTGTCCGAACCCCGGGAGGTCTCGTACCAGGTCCACGCGTGCGCGGCGTGGACCGTCACCCCGAACGGCAGCCCGGCCGCGCGGGCCGCCCCGGCCCACCCGGCGACGACGTCGCGGCGCGGTCCCAGGCGGGTGGAGTTCCACGCGTGGTGGCGGCTGTCCCACAGGTCGAAGTTGTCGTGGTGGTTGGCCATCGCGACGACGTACCGGGCGCCGGCCGCGGCGAACCGCGCCACGACGTCGGCGGGGTCCCAGTTCTCCGCGCGCCAGCCCTGGATGACGTCCTTGAAACCGACCTCGCTGGGGTGCCCGTACTCCTGCAGGTGCACCCGGTACGCCTCGTCGCCCTGGACGTACATCCTCCTCGCGTACCAGTCGCCGGCCTCGGGGGCGCACTGGGGACCCCAGTGCGCCCAGATGCCGAACTTCGCGTCGCGGAACCAGTCGGGGGCCCGGTACCCGGTCAGCCCCTCCCACGTCGGCGCGAAGGGCCCGTCGGCGACGGCTTCGGCGGCCCCGGTGACCCGGTGGTCGGGCACGAGGTCGATGGGTGCTCGGACGTCCACGGCGAACCAATCTGTCGGAGGCGACGACGCTATGCGAAACGATTCGCGCTCACAAGGGGACAGGCCCGGGCCTCGATCCGCCCGTCCGGTCGCCTTCGGACGTGGCCCCTCCCCGAGGGGCTCCCCACGACGCGGCGAACCGCTTCGCGAAGACTCCGTCCCGTCGGTGCGGCCACTCCCGGTCGAGGTCCGGCGGCGACGACCCCCGGACGCTCCCGGGCCCCCGCCGGGACCACCGCCGCGGCCGACCTCGCGGGCCGCTCCCCCGCCTGCCCCACGTCGTCGTCGGCGCTGGTGCTCGCACTGCCCGGCGAGCCCGGGCGGGAGCCCCGACCGCGCTCGGCGTCAGCCCTGCCCCGCTGCGGCGATGAGCCACGGGTCCGCGTCGGAGTCGCGCACCAGCACGTACCCCCACCCCGGTTCCCCGCCCGACGTCCCCGCGCCGCCGTCGTCGGCGGTGTACGTGGCCTGCACGTTCACCGCCTGCGCGTACGCCTTCAGCTCCTCCGGGCTCCAGGTGGTGTCGTACGCGGTGGTGGTGTCGGAGACCTCGACGTCGTCCAGGTCCGGGGCCCCGCCGTCCGGCCAGGCGTCGCTCGCGGCGAAGCCGGGGGTGGACAGGACCGCGGCGGTGGCCCGGTCGTCGTCCTGCACCGCGTCCAGGTAGTCGCGCACGACCTCGGCGGCCGGTTGCGAGGCGACGTGGCGGCCGACCACGTCGGGGTCCGGGGTGGTCGAGGGCGACCCGCAGCCGGCGAGGACCGCGGCGGCGACCGCGGCGGTGCTGACGAGGACGACGCGACGGAGTTCCACCCGTCCCTGTGTACCGCTGCGACGGGAGTCGCGGGCCTCCCCCGCCGGGACGGCCGGTCGTGTCGGGCCACCGTCATAGGCTGCCCCGGTGCTCCTCGTCCACGGCCTCTGGACCCGGCAGCACTCCCTCGCCCTGTGGGTCGAGGCCCCCCGCCGCCGCCCCGGACCGGCCCGCGCCGACGACCTCGCCGCCCTCGCCCCCGCCGCCGACGCGGTGGCCCGGGCGCTGGTGCGGCCGACGACGACGCTGACGGTGCTGCTGCCCTGCACCCCGGCCGGGCGGCCCGCCGCCTCGACGGGCCGGGCGCGCGCCGACCTGCGGCTGCTGCCGGTCGACCTGGAGGTCGTCGAGCTCAGCGGCGCGCGGGCGCTGGAGGTCCTCACCGAGGTCGCGGGCGGCGACCTGCCCGTCTCGGACGGGTTGCGCTGGCTGGCCCACGTCGCGGCCGGCGCGCGCCGGGCCGTGGACGCCGGGCACGTCGTGCCCGACCTCGCGCTGCGCGACGGCGCGTGGGTCGCCGGGTGGGGCCCGCTGCCGGACCGGGCGTTCGGCCGGTGGCGCGCGGCGCTCGCGCAGGCCTGCCCGCCGGTGCTGCGCGCCGAGCGGTCGCCGGGCGGACCGGTGCGGGCGGAGGACCTGCTCGACGGCGTGTGCGGGGTCGTCGTCGACGTCCTGGTCGCCGACCGCACCCGGGCCGTGGTGCCGCACGACCTGCCCGACGCCCCGGTCCCGCTGGCCTGGGTCACCGCCCTGCGCACCGGCCGGGCGCTGCCGGACGACCCGGTCCTGCGCTCCCTGGCCCGCCGGGTCCGGGAGTGGCACCGCAGCGGGGACGCCGACGGGTACGACGTGCTGCTGCGGGTCGTCGAGCCCGAACCGTGGGAGGACGTGCCCGGGGAGCTGGCCGACGGGCACCTGGGGACGGCGGCGCCGGACACCACGGGCGACCTGAACTGGCGGTTGCAGGTGCGGTTGCGGCCGCTGGACGACCCGAGCCTGGTCCTGACCCTGGCGCAGGCCCGTGCCGAGGACGGTGCGGGGACCGAGGACCCGCTGCTGGTCCTGCTCGGCGGCATCGCGCGCGCCGGGGCCGCGCACCCGCCGCTGCGGCGCGTGCTGGGCGGGCGGACCGACGCGGCCGCCGAGCACGGCGTGGAGCTGTCCCTGGAGGAGCTGCTGGACCTCGTCGAGCACGGCGGGCCGCGGCTGGCCGCGGCCGGGGTCGCGGTGCAGCTGCCGCGGCACTGGACGCGGAAGGCGCTGTCGTTCTCGCTGACCGCGGCGGCGGTGCAGCCCGGGGCGATCACCGACCCGCGGGTCCGCACGGCCGACCTGCTGGACTTCCGCTGGCAGGCGGCGCTGGGCGACTCCCCCGTCACCGAGGCCGAGCTGCTGGCGCTGGCCGCGGCGAAGTCGTCGCTGGTGCGGTTCCGCGGCGAGTGGGTGCAGGTCGACCAGGAGGCGCTGCGGCGCAGCGCGACGTTCCTGCGGCGGCGCGGGAACGGGCGGGCCTCGATCGTCGACGTGCTGGCGGCGGTGGGCTCGGGCCGGGACCTGCCGGGGCCGGTGACGTCGATCGAGGCGCGCGGGGTGCTGGGCGACGTCCTGTCCGGGCGGGCCGCCGAGCGGCTGCCCGAGCTGCCCGACCCGCCGGGGTTGCGGGCGGTGTTGCGGCCCTACCAGCGGCGCGGGGTGACGTGGCTGGCGACGATGTCGCAGCTGGGGCTGGGGGCCGTGCTGGCCGACGACATGGGGCTGGGCAAGACGCTGCAGCTGCTCGCGCTGCTGGCCCACGAGCGTCCCGACGACCCGGGCCCGACGCTGCTGGTGTGCCCGATGTCGGTCGTGGGGAACTGGGCCGCCGAGGCCGCCCGGTTCGTGCCGGACCTGCGGGTGCACGTCCACCACGGGCCGGGCCGGCCGCGGGGCGCGGACCTGGCCGCCCGGGCCGGCGAGGCCGACCTCGTCCTGACGACGTACGGGTTGCTGGTGCGCGACGTCACCGACCTAGCGGCCGTGGCGTGGCACCGGGTCGCGCTCGACGAGGCGCAGTACGTGAAGAACGCGAACACCCGCCAGGCGCGCGCGGTGCGGGCGCTGCCCGCGCGGCACCGGGTGGCGCTGACGGGGACGCCGGTGGAGAACCGGCTGGAGGACCTGCGCGCGGTGCTGGACGCGACGAACCCCGGGCTGCTGGGCAGCGCCGCGAGTTTCCGCGACACCTTCGCCGTGCCGATCGAGAAGCTCGGGCACGAGGAGCCGGCCCGGCGGCTGGCGGTCGTCACCCGGCCGTTCGTGCTGCGCCGGGTCAAGACCGATCCCGCGGTCGCGGGCGACCTGCCCGAGAAGATCGAGATGACGGTGCGGGCCAACCTCACCCCCGAGCAGGCGGCGCTGTACCGCCGGGTCGTCGACGACCTCACCGAACGGTTGCAGGACAAAGGTTCGGACGAGGACGGGATGTCCCGGCGGGGGATGATCCTGGCGGCGCTGACCCGGCTGAAGCAGATCTGCAACCACCCGGCGCACTACCTCGGCGACCGTTCGGGGGTCCTGCACCGCGGCCGGCACCGGTCGGGGAAGCTGCAGCTGCTCGACGACGTCGTGACCTCGGCGCGGGCGGAGGGCGAGAAGGTGCTGTGCTTCACGCAGTTCGCCGAGTTCGGGCACCTGCTGGCCCCGCACCTGTCCGACCTCACCGGCGAACCCGTCCCGTTCCTGCACGGCGGGGTGACCCGGCGGGGCCGGGACGCGATGGTCGAGGAGTTCTCCGGCCCCGACGGTCCGGGGGTGATGCTGCTGTCGCTCAAGGCGGGCGGGACGGGGCTGAACCTCACGGCCGCCAACCACGTCGTGCACGTCGACCGCTGGTGGAACCCGGCCGTGGAGGACCAGGCCACCGACCGGGCGTTCCGCATCGGGCAGCACCGCCGGGTGCAGGTCCGCAAGCTCGTGAGCGTGGGCACCGTGGAGGAACGGGTGGACGCCGTGATCAGCCGCAAGCGGGACCTGGCCGACCAGGTCGTCGGCAGCGGCGAGGGCTGGATCACCGAGCTCGACGGTGACGCGCTGCGGGAACTGATCCGGCTCGGCGACGACGCGGTGGGTGAGTGATGGCGTTCGGGCAGTACGGGAAGCGCCGCCCCGGCGGGGGTGCGCGGCTGCGGTCCCAGCGGGGCCGGATCGCGCAGAACTGGTGGTCGCAGCGGTTCGTCGACGGGCTGGAGCGCACCGGGGACCGGGGCCGGTTGCAGCGGGGCCGGACGTACGCGCGCGCCGGGCAGGTCGTGGAGCTGCGCCCGCGGCCGGGGGCGGTCGGCGCGCGCGTCCAGGGGTCCCGGCCCCGGCCGTACCTGGTGGAGGTGACGGTCCGCCGCTGGTCCGGCGCGGAGGTCGAGGCCGTCGTGGCGACCGTGGTGGAGAACCCGCTGCTGCTGGCCCCGCTGTTCGCCGGGGACGTGCCGCCGGGGCTGGTGGACCTGCTGTCCGGGATCGGCGTCGGCCTGCTGCCCGACGACCGCGAGGTCACCTACGACTGCAGCTGCCCCGACGACGGGGAACCGTGCAAGCACGCCGCGGCCGTGGTGTACGCGCTGGCCGAACGGCTGGACGCCGAACCGGCGACGGTCCTCACGTTGCGCGGGGTGGAACTGGCGGACCTGCTGCGGCGCGTCACCACCGCCGCGTCGGGGCCGTCCGAACCGGTGGAGGACCTGACCGCGCACGTGGCGACGTTCCACCGCGCGGGCGGGGACCTGCCCGAGCTGGTGGTCCGCGACCGGGTCCCGGGCCGGACGGTCGCCGACGACCTCGACGACCTGGTGCTGGGGCCGGGAGGGGCGGGGATCGCCGACGTCCTGCGGCCGTACTACGTGGCGCTGCAGGCCGGCGCGACCCGGTCGCGGGCGTAGCGCTCGACGAAGCGCCGCCACACCCGCGGCGCGAACGGAGCCGACGACGCCCGCAGCCGGACGGCGAGGTCGTCGAACTCGTCGGGGTGGAAGTACCCCTCGTCGCGGTAGACCGAGCAGCGGGCGATGAAGTCCTCGGCGTCGAGCTCGGGGTGGAACTGCGTCGCGTACACGTTGCGCCCCACCCGGAACGCCTGCACGGGGCAGGGGCCGGAGGTCGCCAGCAGGACCGCTCCCGGCGGCACCGCGACCAGGGCCTCCTTGTGCCCGACGAACGCGTCGAACGTGCCCGGCAGGCCGCCGAGCACCGGGTCCGCGCGGCCGGCGCCGGTGAGCGTCACCGGGACGGTGCCGACGGGTTCGCCGTGGGTGCGGTCGACCGTGCCGCCCTGGTGGACGCCGAGCGTCCCGATGCCGTAGCAGGCCCCCAGGAACGGCACGTCGCGCTCCACGACCTCGTCGAACAGGGCGGACAGTTCCCGTTCCACGCGCTGCTGCGTGGGCGACTTCACGGCGTCGCTGGTGCAGTAGGGGCTGCCGCCCAGCACGATCCCCGACCACGCGTCGAGGTCGAGGTCGGGCATCGGTTCGCGGTCCAGGCGCAGGCGCTGCAGCTCACCGGGTCCCAGACCGCCGTGCCGCGCGAACGCCTCGAACTCCGAATCGGCCACCGCGTCGTCCTCGCGGGTGGCCAGCAGCAGGAACGGCCTCACCCGTGCACGGTACGCGCTGCGCGGTCACGCCCGGCGTCCAGGTCGACCGCCACCACCCGGTTCTTGCCCGCCGCCTTGGCGGCGTACATCGCGTCGTCGGCGGCCTGCACGAAGTCCGCGGCGGTCCGTTCCCCGGTGGTCCCCGACGCGACCCCGACGCTGGCGCTGACCCGGACCGTGCCGCAGGACAACCGGAAGGGGGCGGCGAGGGCGTCGGCGATGCGCTGCGCGGCGGCAGCCTCGCCGCCCTCCCCGGCGCGCACCACGAGGAACTCGTCCCCGCCCAGGCGCCCGACGACGTCGGTGGGCCGCGACCGGCTGCGGATGCGCCCGGCGGCGGCGGCGAGCAGCTCGTCGCCGGCGCCGTGCCCGTACCGGTCGTTGACGCCCTTGAAGCCGTCCAGGTCCAGGAACAGGACCGCGACGCGGCGCCGCACGGCGCGCTCGGCGACGACGTGCTCCAGCGTCTCCAGGATCCCGGCGCGGTTCGCGATCCCCGTGAGGGCGTCGACGAGGGCGCGCGAGCGCAGTTCCTCGTGCAGCTGCTGCATCTCCTCGGTGGAGATGCGCATGGCCCGTTCCAGCACGTAGCGGGAACGGTCGTGCTCGGTGTACGTCGAGGACACCACCGCCAGGAACCGCTGCCACTCCCGCGGACCCGGCGGGTGCGAGGAGTCGGCGCCGGCGCGGCGCAGCTGCCGGGACAGGACGCGGTGCAGGTCCTCCGCGCCGTCGTCCGCGCCGTCGTCCCCGGCCCCGTTCACCACGGCCACTCCGAGATCACCCCCACGGTCACGGTCTGGTTGTGCAGGTCGCAGGAACGGGCGGACGTCGGGGCCAGCTCGCCGTAGCCGTAGAACCCGGCGACGGCGGTCCCGGCGCCCAGCTCGGCGGTGACCGACTCCAGCTCGTCCTCGACGCGGGCCCCCAGCGCCAGCCGCCGGCCCAGGCAGCTGACGACGAGCGCCAGCGCCCCGTCGGCGCCGTGCGCCGGGCCCGCCCCGGCGGTCGCGGCGCGGGCGGCGTCCTGGGCCGCGTCGACCATCGCCTCGGAGTTCTGGTGCAGCAACTGCACGACGGACCCCTCGGGGACGTCCCCGGTCAGCCCGATCGCGCGGGTCTCCTCGTCGAAGGAGCGCACCGACCGCACCAGCGCCGAGCGCTGCTCGCCCCGGCGGCGCAGCAGCAGCGGGAACCGCAGACCGGAGCCGGGCAGGCCCTCGGCCTCCACGCCCAGGTAGCGGCGGTACAGGTCCAGCGCGGGCTGGCCGTCGATCTCGAACAGCTCCGCGCCGCTGGAGCGGGTGGCCGTGCGCGGCGGGCCGAGCTCGTCCCAGCCGCCACCGGTGCCGCAGGTCAGGGTGACGTGGTCGCCGCACAGGCCGACCGCGACCGCGACGCCCTGGTGCAGGGCGCCGTCCAGGACGGTCCACGGGGCGCGGATGGTGCCGCCGGGGCCGGGCATGAGCGCCGACATGCCGCCGAAGACGGTCGCGCCGGCGGCCCCGAGGGACACCCCCTCGGCGAAGGCGTTGCCCACCACGTCCATCCCGTCGCAGATGACCAGGACGGCGCGCAGGTCGGTGCCCGCGGCGGCGGCGTCGGCGTGCAGCCCCCCGGCCAGCGCCCGCCCCACCGCGTGCGAGCGCGCGGCGGTCTGCGGGGCCGAGCGCAGGAGCAGCCGGGTGCGCTCGAACGCGCACACCAGCAGCAGCAGGCCGTCGTCCAGGAGGGTCGCCCCGTCGGCGACGCCGGCGGTGGAGCAGCCGGTGACCAGCGAGGTCGGGTAGGCGGCGGAGACCTCGGCCAGCGGCACGAGGCTCAGGTCCGTCTCGGGGGCCAGCAGGACCAGGACCAGCGTGGCGGGGCCGTCCAGGTCCGGCAGCTCCCCGGCCCAGCCGTCGGCCGCCGTCCACCGCACCGATCCCACCCGCACCGCGCACCTCGTCCCCGGTCCGCCGCTCGGCCCGTCGTGGTGCCATCGACGTCCGGCCCCGCGCCCTTGACGGGGCGCGGGGCCGGACGGGTGAGCGGGTCGGGCCGCGGGTCAGACCGGGACGATCTCCGGGGCCTGCAGGCGCACCGCGTCGGCCGAGGCGTCGTCGGGCTGCTCCTGCGAGGCGCGCTCGGCCGCGACGCGCTCGAGGTAGGTGCGGACCTCGGTGGCCTTGCGGTCGTCGTCCCACCCGAGCGGGCCGGCGACCAGGTCGGCGACGAGCTCGGCCGAGGCGGTGCCGCGGTCGTACGTCTCGATGGAGATGCGGGTGCGGCGGGCCAGGACGTCGTCGAGGTGCCGGGCGCCCTCGTGGGTCGCGGCGTACACGACCTCGGCCTTGAGGTAGTCGTCGGCCTTGGGCAGGACCTCGCCCAGCGACGGGTCCTCGGCGATGAGCGCGAGGACCTCGTCGATCGCCGAGCCGTACCGGTTGAGCAGGTGCTCGACGTGGTCGACGTGGATGCCGGCCTTCGCGGCCAGGGCGTGCCGCTGGTTCCACAACGCGTGGTACCCCTCGGCCCCGACCATGGGGACGTTCTCGGTGGTGGAGGCCGGGACCTTGCCGTCCAGCCCCTCCACGGCCACGTCGACGGCGTCCTTGGCCATCACGCGGTACGTCGTGTACTTGCCGCCGGCGACGACGACCAGGCCCGGGACGGGGTGGCCCACGACGTGCTCGCGGGACAGCTTGGAGGTGGACTCCGACTCCCCCGACAGCAGCGGGCGCAGCCCGGCGTAGACGCCCTCGACGTCCTCGCGGGTCAGCGGGGACTTCAGGACGACGTTGGCGTGCTCGAGGACGTAGTCGATGTCGGCGCTCGTCGCGGCCGGGTGCGCCTTGTCCAGCGTCCACTCGGTGTCGGTGGTCCCGACGATCCAGTGCCGGCCCCACGGGATGATGAACAGCACCGACTTCTCGGTGCGCAGGATCATCCCCGTCGTGGACTGGATCCGGTCGCGCGGGACGACGAGGTGGATGCCCTTGGAGGCCCGGACCTTGAACTGCCCGCGCGCGTTGACCAGTTCCTGGGTCTCGTCGGTCCACACGCCGGTCGCGTTGATGACCTGCTTGGCCCTCACCCGGATGTCGGTGCCGGTCTCCAGGTCGACCAGGACCGCGCCGACGACCCGCTCGCCCTCGCGGACGAACTCCTTGACGCGGGTGCGGTTGGCGATGAGCGCACCGTAGGTGGCCGCGGTGCGGGCGATCGTCATGGTGTGGCGGGCGTCGTCGACCTGGCCGTCGTAGTACTGGATGGCGCCGACCATGGCGTCCTTGCGGATGCCCGGGGCCACCTTCTGCACGCCCTTGCGGGTGAGGTGGCGGTGCAGCGGGAAACCCTTGTTGTTGCCCGAGGAGAGCGCCATGCCGTCGTACAGGGCCACGCCCGAACCCACGTAGGGGCGCTCGGCGAACCGCTTGGACAGCGGGTACAGGAACGGCACCGGCTTGACCAGGTGCGGGGCGAGCTTGTTGCGCAGCAGCCCGCGCTCGGACAGCGCCTCGTGCACGAGGGCGAAGTCCAGCATCTCCAGGTAGCGCAGGCCGCCGTGGATGAGCTTGGACGAGCGGCTCGACGTGCCCGACGCCCAGTCCCGGGCCTCGACCAGCGCGGTGCGCAGCCCGCGGGTCACCGCGTCCAGCGCCGCGCCGGTCCCCACGACGCCGCCGCCGATGACGAGGACGTCGAGTTCACCTTCCGCCATCTCGCGCAGCGCGTCCGCTCGTGCCTGCGGTGACAGTGCCTTGATCTCCACGTCCTGCTCCTCAGCGTCTTCCGTGCCTGTGCCGTTCGGGGTGTTGCTCCATGGTGGGCGCCGGACGCGCGTCCCGCGCGTCC